>JBKEAO010000105.1:0-57533 GCA_047972335.1 Anaerocolumna sp.
GAGCCTTGGCATTATAGATATGTAGGGTATCCTCATTCTCTCATTATGGAGGAAATGGATTACACCATGGAGGAATATATCAGTTGTTTAAACTCCCATACACAAAATCGTTCCCTAAAATATAAAGATGATAAATATATATATGAAATATTCTCAGTACCTGTAAATGAAAATATTGAAGAGATTCAAATACCAGATAATACAACCTTTAAGCTCTCTGGTAATAACATTAATGGTATCATTATGACAACAAAAAAAGAATATGCATATTAAACCGATATTTCCAGGTATCTTCATCTTGAAACTAAGAAAACAACCGGATGACACAATCTTGTGCTATCCGGTTGTTTTCTTCATAACTTTTTTATGCTTCTTCATTACTCTTTGATTTTGCTTCATCATTACTCATTTATTTTGCTTCATCATTGCTCTAAAGTTACTTCTTCATTATTCTTTAAGGCAACAGATAACATAAGTTTTACTCTGTTCATCTGATTCACATAGGATATTCCTGGATCATAATCAATAGGCATTATATTTACCCCAGGATACTTATCTTTTAAAGGCTTAAACATTCCTCTGCCAGTAATATGATTGGGTAGACAAGCGAGTGGTTGCACACATAAAATATTCGGCACTCCATTTTCGATGCAGTCCACCATCTCTGCTGTAATAAGCCATCCCTCTCCAGTCTGATTACCCAGGGATAAGTACCTAGAAGCTTTATCCGCCAAATGCTTTATAGTTGGAGGTACTGTAAATCGTTTGCTCTTTCCTAATGCATCAAACATCGTTTTTCTATAATAATCCAAATATTTCATACCAATTTGACTCATATTCTTGCTAAATGTCTTACCCTCTAAATAATTTGATTTAAACTCTGCGTTATAAAGGGAATATAGGAAAAAGTCCATTAAATCAGGTAGAACTACTTCTGCACCACCCTCTTCTAAGGTCTTAATGATGCCTGCATTTGCCATAGGATGGTATTTTGCTAAGATTTCACCTACTATGGCAATCTTAGGTTTTTTCACATCAAATACATGAATATAATCAAAATCCTTGATTATATTTGTAACATTTCTGTCAAAATCTCTTTTTCTTCCATTCAAGATGTTTTTCTTAACTTTATAATTCCACTCCAAATAAAGTTTTTCAGCCTGACCTTTATGGATTTCGTAGGGTCTTGTCCCAAACAATAACTTCATAAAAAGATCACCGTAGATAATAGCCATAACCAAACGATTCACAAATCCTAAAGATAACTTAAAACCTGGCTGCTTTCCAAGACCTACTGTATTAAGTGAAATAAGGGGAATATTTTCATATCCTGCCTGCTTTAATCCTAACTTTAAGAAGGACATATAATTGGTAGCTCTACAACCTCCACCAGTTTGGGTTAAGATAACTGATGTGGCATTTAGATCGTATTTTCCTGACTTTAGTGCATTTACAATTTGACCAATTAAAAGGATCGCTGGATAGCAAGCATCATTGTTCACATATTTTAATCCTTCTTCAATTGCTCCCTGGTCAGCATCTGATAGCACCACTAAATTATACCCACAAGCTCTTGAAGCCTCTTGAATGAAATCAAAATGTATCGGTGCCATTTGTGGAGCTAATATGGTATGGGTCTTTTTCGTTTCCTTAGTAAAAGGTGGGTTTTCATAAGTACTTATTTCTATTTTACTACGCTTAGCCTGTTTATCTCTTTCAGTGACAGCAGCTTTTAGTGACCGTACTCGTATCCTAGCAGCCCCAAGGTTAGTGCCTTCATCTATTTTTAATAAGGTATATAATTTACCTGTTTCAGATAATATCTCAACGAGCTGATCACTGGTAATAGAGTCTAACCCGCATCCAAAAGAGTTTAGTTGAATGAGTTCTAACTTATCCTCCATTGCTACTTTTTTGGCTGCCCTATATATTCTTGAATTATATGCCCACTGATCTACAACTCTAAGTTTACTTTCCAAAGGCATTAAATGTGAGATACTGTCTTCTGTTAATACTGCAAAATCATAATTGTTAATCAGCTCAGGAATACCATGATGAATTTCTGGATCCACATGATAGGGCTTTCCACATAATACGATGGCTTTTTTGTTCTCTTTTTCTAATAGATTAAGGGTCTCTTCACCTTTTTGTCTTATTTCTTCCTTAAAGTGATTATACTCTAATCTGGCAACAGCAACAGCTTTTTTTACCTCCTCTAAAGTCACCTGATAAGCAGAAAATGCCTCAACTATGGATTTACATAGCCTTTGATCCTGATTCATGGTTACAAATGGGGCAATATACTCTATATCCTTTAGACTTTCTATATTACTTTTAATCACTTCTGCATAAGAGATAACGATAGGACAGTTAAAATGATTATCCGCATCTTGGTATTCTCTCTTTTCATAAACAACCGAGGGATAAAATATAGTTTTTACGCCTTTCTCTACAAGATTTATAATATGGCCATGACAAAGTTTTGCTGGATAGCATACCGAATCAGAAGGTATAGTCTCTAAGCCTTTTTCATAGAGTTTTTTACTTGAGGGAGCAGATAATACCACTCTAAAACCTAACTGTGTCAGCAAGGTAAACCAAAAAGGATAATTTTCAAACATATTAAGCGCTCTTGGAATCCCAATTTCACCTCGATATGCAGCTTCTTTTTTTAAAGACTTATAAGAAAAGATTCTTTTATATTTATAATCATATAAATTAGGTAACTGAAGTTGATTCTTTTTAACCTGTCCAAGACCTTTTTCACAACGATTTCCAGTAATATACTTCCCTTCATCTGAAAAGGTATTGGTGGTTAATAAACAATGATTGGTACATTTATCACATCTTTCATTATTCGTTATTAATTTAAACTCTTTTAATGCCTTGGGGCTAATAAGCTCTGACGTTTTCCTTTTCTCTACCTCATAATCTCTTGCAAGAAGTGCTGCACCAAAGGCACCCATTAAACCTGATAGGGAGGGCCTAACAACTTGACGATTCGACACTAGTTCAAAGCATCTAAGGACTGCATCATTGTAAAAGGTTCCACCCTGGACAATCATTTTATCACCCATATCTTTTTCATCTCTAATCTTTATCACTTTATATAGGGCATTTTTAATCACAGAGTAAGATAAGCCAGCGGATAAATCACCGATTGCATACCCTTCTTTTTGGGCTTGTTTAACTTTAGAATTCATAAATACAGTACATTTTGTTCCCAAATCCACTGGGGACTTGGCAAATAAGCCAAGAGCTGCAAATTCCTTAATATCTAAGTTCATAGAAACAGCAAAACTCTCTAAAAATGAGCCACAACCGGAAGAACAGGCCTCATTTAATAATATACTTTCAATGGTGCCGTTATGGATACGTAAACATTTCATATCCTGTCCACCGATATCTAATATAAAATCCACTCCTGGCAAAACATACTCCGCTGCTTTATAATGAGCTACAGTTTCGATTTCACCTATATCAAAATGAAAAGCTGCCTTCATAAATTCTTCACCATAACCTGTTACTGCACTTTTACAAATGGTAACTTCCTCTGGCAAAGAATCGTATATTTCCTTAAGAATAAATGCTGCCTTTTTTGCTGGATTTCCTTCATTACCGCCATAATATTCGTATAGAACCTCCCTATCTTCTCCTATTAAAACTGCCTTTATGGTGGTAGAACCTGCATCCATCCCTAGATAGGCTTTCCCTCTATATGTGGATATATCAACTCTTTTAATCTTGTCATGACTATGCCTGTCCCTAAAGGCTTTATATTCTCCTTCATTTTCAAATAACGGTGAAAGGCACCAAGTAGCATCCATCTTATCTGATAAATTATCAGTCCTTAATACCAGTGTATCAAAGTCAATTCCACCAGTCGTTTTACTTAATTTCTCAGATAGAAGTGCTGCACCTAAGGCTGTATACACCAAAGCATGTTCTGGTAAAGTACTATTTTCTTCTGATAGGTTTAAAGTTTCTCTAAAACGTTTCCTTAGTTCAGATAAAAAATAAAAGGGTCCACCAAGGAAAACCACCTTACCCTTAATTGGTTTTCCACAAGATAACCCTCCTATAGTCTGATTGACTACAGCTTGTAATATAGAGGCTGCTATATCCTCTTTTCTTGCACCATCATTTAGCAACGGCTGAATATCCGTTTTTGCAAACACACCACATCTAGAGGCTATGGGATAAATAACAGAGTGATTCTTAGCATATTCATTTAGTCCTTTGGCATCCGTATGAAGAAGTGCTGCCATTTGATCAATAAACGCACCTGTTCCACCAGCACAACTATTATTCATTCTTTGTTCTGTACCATTCTTTAAGTACATTATTTTAGCATCTTCGCCACCAAGTTCTATGACAATATCTGTCTTAGAAAGATTCGCTTTTACTGCTTCAGTACAAGTTATAACCTCCTGTTCAAAGGGTAGTTCCATCCATTTAGATACACTAAGACCTCCAGAACCAGTGATACAAACACTAACTTTTGAATCTCCTAGATGTTGATAACAAGTGGTGATAACCTCCTTTAAAGTATTCTTAATATCTGTTAGATGCCTTTTATATTCATTGTATACTAAGTAACTATTTTTATCCAAAACCGCAATTTTTATTGTAGTAGAACCAATATCCAAACCAATTTTGTAATCGACCATGGGACTATTTTCTCCTTACATAAAATAGATATTCTTAGGTTTCTTCCATACTCTTGATTATTCAATTTAACCAAAAGTACTAAAACCTTTTTAATAAATTTACCTAAGCAAATTTTAAAGTATCTATAATTATGTACAGAAAAAAAGTATTCATACAAAGAATACACATGAATAGGTCTTTTACCTAGTATCTCATTTTATGATAGTACGTTTCTTTCATAATGATATCTGATATAATAAAACATATATTGTTGTACAATGCCAGCATAGCCGTCATAGCTGTGCACATCAAAGGTATTGTTATAAATCTCTTTTAATATCCTCTCTATCCATACATCTACAGGAAAAGCTTCGATATGATGAAGTCCAAATAGTGCAATGCAGTTTGCTACTTTTATGCCTACCCCTGATAGTTCAAGTAATTGTTTGATCGCTTCTTCATAACTGGCTTTCTTCAAATGCACTAAGTCTATATTATTATCTAAGATAGCATTGGAAGAGTTTTTTACATATACATCTCTGTAACCTAAGCCTGTCTCCCTTAAATCACTAAGACTTGCATTGGCCAAGGTATGGGGGCTTGGAAATGTATAATATACCTTGGCAGAATCCATAGTCGTGTATTTCTTTTCACCATATTTTTCACATAATAATTCTATACTTTTCTTAATCGCTGGTATGTTTTTTCTTTGCGAAATAATAAAGGTGATAAGCATTTCAAAAAAATCTTGCTTTAAAATTCTAAGCCCCTCACCAAAACCAGCTGCATTTTTTAGAAATTCATCCTTGCCTTCTAGTAATTTTGTTACCACTTCTTTATAGTCATAGTCCAAATCAAAATAATCTCTCCAAACTTCATTAAATTCCTCAAGATCACAGGAAAATTCAATCTGATCCTCCTCAATTTGTTTTAATTCAATATACCTTCCAAACGCAATTACGCTATAGTAATTCTCTCCAATTTCATTCATTCTAAAGCACTGGCCAGATAAGGCAATTTGCTTTAAATTAAAGTTTTCTTGTGTAATAATCAAAATATCTTCCTTCCTACATTGCTTAACTTAATATATTATTATACTTGATTTTTACCATATGTTTACCTTTATATTTTCTATATATTAACCTTTATATTTTTTATATACATGCCTTTATTCTATCTTTATTGCTCTAGTATTTTAAGGCATACTTTCATAGACTCATTAAATTCTTCTGTAGAAGAATTTTTAAATATGAGCAAGTCATCTAATACCTCTTCATCATCAATTTCAACAGGAATATTAAAGTTAACCTCAGCGATATACTCCTCCCAGTTTTCCAACTTCCAAGTGTCTCTGTCTGAATTACGTTTTATCATTCTCTCCTTTACAACTTCCACTTTCGTCTCAACCCAGATAACCACAAGCTTTGCATCCCTTTGCTTTAAGTTTTCTTTTAATTGATCTATATATCTTTTATCACGAATTTCCCTTGTAAATGGTGCATTAATCAAAACGATATCATCATAATCTAAAGCTTCAAGAGCTAGTGATACAATAGCCTCATATTCATAATTTCTTATATTCTCTTCAAAAAAATCCGAGCTTCTATCATACGTTTCACCTGCTACAGCAAATATCTGTTTTGACAAGCAGATCAAAGTATCTTTATCTAAATATACAACATGATTCAAAGCCTTAGCTAGTTCTTTGATATATATGTCTTACCACTTGCTGGTGGTGAGGTGACTAATATTAGCTTTTTCATAAATGATCCTCCATTTTTGTTTTTAAGTTTACTCCAATTCTTTCTTTTATTCAATATGAATAAAACAACAGAATCTATTGATTTTCTTATGGTATGTAGTAAAATTAAAATTACTAAATTTTTCTTTTAAAAAACACTCATTTTTCGCAAGGAACAATTAAGTATTTACAAGGAATCATCAGTTACCCAGTCATCCCCTACATCTGATCCCGAATACTATTTAACAAGAAATAGATACAAAGGAAAAGATAAGCTTTGTAGTATTATTATGGATATCCAATCTTCTGTAGAAGAGAAAACTAAAAATATGGTTCTACATGGTCATAATATGACATCTACCGATCATATGTTTCACTATTTATTAAAATATAATGATATAGCGTACTACAAAGAGCATCCTATTATTCAGGTGGAAAGTAACCAGTTGTTGAGCCTTTTGCACAAGCCTTAAAAAATGGTAGTATTACTTGGTATAAAGAGTAAAAAGAATTACCAAATCTTACACTAATATTTTATACTTTTTTTGCATGACACATCCGACATGTTATGATATAATCAGACGTGATTGATTTGTCAAGGATATTGAGCCTCCTAACATAATGACAGGATAATGAATCCTCATAACGTAATGACATAGTTCTTGTAACATAATAACCTGAATAGATAATTATATTATTATACAGAAAGATTTGGTATTTTTATGTCCTATATTTACAAAAAATTTAAAAATATTTTTCATAATTACTTAAAAACACACTCTGAATTATACAAGAAAATACACGGCACCAGTCATTCAAAGTCTTATGTTTCTGCATTAAAGATTTCATTTATTTACGTGATTTTAGGCTTAGTTTGGCTTTATTTTTCGGACCAAATTATCTATACGTTATTTAAAAAAAGCATGCAATTCTTTGAATTATATAAAGGATTAACATTTGTTTTATTGTCTGCCTCCATTATTTTTAGTTTAGTAAAGAGCCTATTGGTTCATCATGACAATATCAAAATGAAATTAGAACAAAATCTTATGGATTTAAATAAAGCCAATAAAGATCTACTAGAGTTAGAGGATGAATTAATAACCTTAGCCTATACGGATTCCTTAACTGGATTACCTAATAAACTATCCTTTGAACTTCATATGGACCAATTAATTAGTTCTAAGGAAGCAGAACACAATAGATTTGCCTTTTTACATCTTGATATTGATAATTTTAAGAATATTAATGATACCTTTGGCCATACAGCTGGTGATATATTTTTAAAAGATTTTGGTCATATCTTAAAACAAAGCGTTGGAGAGACTGATATGGTTGCAAGACTGCATGGAGATGAATTTGCAATTATACTCCATCACATACATGATGATCATGAGATATACGCAACTTTAGATAAATTAGTTAATAATTTAAGAAAAACCTGGGTAATCAAGGGACATGAATTCTATATCACTTTTAGTGTGGGTATTACTGTCTTCCCTGATGATGGTGGTACTACTGCTGATTTTATAAGAAATGCAAGCTCTGCCATGTTTTTTGCCAAAAAAGAAAAATCAAAGGATAATTATGCCTTTTATTCTAAGGAGATTCTAGAAGATAACTTAAGTAGAATTAATATGATCAATGACTTACGAAAAGCCATTACCAATAAAGAATTTCAGTTATTTTATCAGCCAATTATGGACCTTAATACGAACCATATTTCTGGCGTTGAAACTCTAATTCGCTGGTATCACCCTATTAAAGGAATGATTCCCCCTATGGAATTTATACCTTTGGCTGAGGAATGTGGTTTGATTAGTGAGATAGATACATGGGTACTAGAAACTGCCTTTGATCAAAAGAAAAAATGGACCCAAAAGGGATATGGTAAAATTAGAATAAATATTAACATCTCAGGATACAGCCTAAAACGGGAAGGTTTAGCTGAAAAAATTCAACTATTACTAAATAAAACTGGCGTTGATCCTTACAATATAGTGATTGAGGTGACTGAAACCTCTTTAATCGAAAACTTAACAACTTCTATCGGTATTCTGAATGATATAAAAAAATTGGGTGTACGAATTGCACTTGATGATTTTGGAACTGGATATTCCTCTTTAACTTACCTTGAGAAACTACCAATTGATATTGTTAAGTTAGATCGTTCTTTTGTAAAGGACATTAAAGATTATAAACATATCAGTGTTATTGTACAAAGTATGATTAAATTGTCCCATGATTTATATCTTGATATAACTGCTGAAGGCATTGAAAATGCAGAACAATTAAATTATTTAAAAAGTCTGCTCTGCGACTATGGCCAAGGATACTTCTTTAGTAGGCCTGTGGATACCATTACAATTGAAGGGATGCTCTAATGCATCCCTTTTCTTATTACCAACACAATATAAGTTTCCCTACTCCTATTCATACATTGTGTATGAAATAAAGCACTTTCATGTAGAGACTATTATTGTATTTTAACAGTCACTTTCACATCAAAATTAATATCTTTAATAAACTCCTCTTCCTTTCCTTCGTAAGCAAACCATATTTTTCTTTTATGAAAACTAGTAAGCCTATATAGATTCAAGAAATCCAGATTATACTCTTTATATAGCTTATTGGTAATATCAATTATGCCATCCTTTATTAATGCAATTGTTTTTTCTTCCATATCATCAATTTTACCTGCATTTTCAGAAATAGATACTTCTTTTGAATCTCGAAACCCTTTTTCAACTAAGCCAAAGCTTTCAATTAATATACTGGCATAGGGTTTTCCTTCAAGCCACTGAAATCGAATACTTCTAGTAATTTTATTGATTTTAACAACATATTGGGTTTTATCTTGATCTTCTGGGTCTGGTAGATAAAATACTTTATTTTTACCATACCCGTTTACAATATCAATGAAATTGCCTTCTTCATGATCAGCAGCATATATCACCTTATTATTAGAAAATATACCAAATCCATTGACGGATATTTTACTTTCTTCAGCCTTTAAAATAGGTATATTAATAGCTAAGTCCCCTTCATTCATAGCAAGAATCAAATCTCCAATGGTAACTTCATCAATTCCTGTATTGGTTAGGTTGATGCGATATAACTTTTCTAGATAATCTCCTACTCCACCCTCTAAATCACCCGTTATGGATATGATATCCTCTGCTGTGGTTTCAGACAAAAATACCAGTGTATTTCTACCGATTTCATACTTATTCTCTACGTAAGTAAGAAATTCAGTTAAAGCATCTTCATTTTGTGCAGTATTTTTACCAAGTAGGATTACTTTTAGGTGACTAAAGTCCAATCGTTTGTTATTTTCTAAGCTGTAGTTTTCTTCTATTTCCCAATAATCCTTATCTTCATACTGTTGCACAAGCTTTTTAGGGTCTTCATTCCCTTGTTCTGTCATTGCCTTTAAGTCTGGTAAAACATAATAACTAGTAATCTTGTCATCTTCACTGGTATCTATTCCAATTGCTTGAATGAAATTTCTATCTTCAACCTCCGCCATTTCACTACATCCTGTGAGGGTTAAAGTGCCCATGGCAATACAAAGAATGAGGGAAGCATTTATAATAGCCTTTTTACTTTTCTTTTTCAACTTACCAATCACTATTACAATGAGCGGGAGAATAAGAGATTGGGGAATACCAACATATCTCATATATTTTTCAAAATAATCATAGAACTCTTCTGTTTCAATTGGCAAAACTGACATACCAAAAATAACAATGAGAAATGGTGCTATTAGATAATTCCTGTCAGGCACTTTGAAAATATGCTTACCTAATAATGTTATATAATAAAAGAATGCACTGATAATTGTAAATATACTAAGCATCCAAAAGGTTAATAATAAGGCATCCTGTCTTTGTACAAATCCTCCCGGAAGTTTTATAATTTGCAAAATGGTAACCATAGACCATAATTTTTGTCCAGTTTGCGTTTCTCCAAGGATACCCATTGTTACAACAAATATCAAAACATTAAGAGCGCCTGTAATGATGAGTGCTTTCACCACATAGTGATAAACCTTCTTTCCCTTTTTTATATCTGATACTTTAAATTTAATTAACGGCGCGGTAAATAACAGTAATTCAACAACACTATACATTAAAAAAACACTATAACCACCAGCTATAATATCACCTGTACTTTTGGTGAAAAGGGGCATCAAATTGGTAATCTTTACTTTACTAAGTCCTAATACTAAAAAAACAACTATGGGCACAAGTACAACAAAATACAAAACTTCAGTAATTCTTGCCCTTACTTCAAACCCTTTTGAAGCACAATATGCAGATACAATCAATATAAATAAAATAATAATCCTAGGATCTGTATCCTCTAACAAGGTTTCATTGATGATTTCTCCAAATAAACGCATGGCAAACATAGAACTAATCAATAGTTTTAAAATATAAAGAAATCCAATGATAAATGTGAGTGCTTTTCCCAAAGTTGCATTGGTATAGTCTAAGAATCTTCCACCGGCTAATTTAGCGAAATGAATGATACAATATGCATATATAATTCCAAATAGAGTAGCAAGTATAATCGATATAATGCCATCCTTACCTGCGGAAATGGTTGCTATATGCGGGATGATTAGGCCTGAGATACTAAACAAATCAAAGACCAGCAATCTTTTTAATTGTCTTAAGGATATTTTTTCATTATCAGAAAACATAAACCATATACCTTTCTTAATGTTCTTTTTTGTAACAGAGATGTGACAGGGGGACAGGTTTGATGACACAGGGTATCATTTCCCTTTTTATTATCTTCCTTTTTTATCATTTCCCTTTTCTATCATTTCCCTTTTTCAGATTCTCATTTTTATTATTTTCTTTCTTTGAGTTATCTTCCTCTTCTGATACCAATCTAGTCCTTTCATCCCTCTCTGCAAAAATAGGCCTACGTTTTAACATTCGGAATGGAAATCTGATAATTGCATCTTTTGTATCTGTTCCCTCATTAATCCCTGAAGCTGCAAATGGTACCATATATGGAATACCAAAGCTCTTAAGTCCACCTAGGTGAATCATTAAAATCATCACGCCAAGAATAAAGCCAAACAATCCAAGAAAAGCCGATAGTATAATCACCAAATATCTTACAATTCTAAAAGCTGATGAAAAGGGTTCATTAGGAACTGTAAATGCTGATATTGCAGTCAGTGCAATTACGATTACAACAATAGGGCTTACTATATTGGCATTGACGGCGGCATCACCTATGATTAAACCTCCTACAATACCAAGGGTGCCTCCCATTGGACCCGGTAATCTAATACCCGCTTCTAATAGCATCTGAAAGGCAATTTCCATAATAATAACTTCAAACAATACCGAAAAAGGAACACCACTTCTAGCTGCCGCAAAAGAAAGGGCCATTGCAGGAGACAATAGCTCAGCATTGTAATTCACAACAGCTATATAAAGACCTGGTAAACACATAGACAATATTGCTCCAATATAACGTAACACCCGAATAAAGGTAGCAACCTCCCATCTGGTATAGGCATCATCTGAGGCTTGAAAAAAGGAATTTAACGTAGTTGGTAGAATCAATACCACTGGTGAGTTATCCACTATAAGAACAATTCTTCCCTCTAAAATAGCCGATGCTGCCTTATCAGGCCTTTCTGTAGATTGAAATTCTGGAAATGGTGAGTAGATATTTCTCTCCGTTAGCTGTTCAAGCATACCACTATCAAAAATCCCATCAATCACAAATTCTTTTAACCTATTTTCAATATCTGCCACAATTTCTGGTTTTGCTACATCCTCCAAAAAACAAATTGCCACATCTGTCCTAGTTCTAGTTCCCACCTTAATCTGTTTAATCTTAAAATTGGTATCTTTAATTCTTCTTCGCAGCAATACTCTATTGATATGAAATGCTTCACTAAAACTTTCTTTAGATCCACGTATAGAAACTTCTGATTCACTGGTTGGGACACCTCTATTGGCCATACCTCTAACAGATATCTTAAGTGCCTTTTCATATCCATCAACAAACACAATGGTATCACCTGACAAAATTGCTTCTATACATTGACTCATTGTAATTTGTTCAGAAATATCTACAGTCTGGATTGCTTTTTCTTTTAAAAATTCAAACTGCTCTTCTGCCGGCATATCTAATATGTCATCTTTGAAAATCATTTGCACCGTTGACATTTCCAACAGTTCTTTATTAATCATGTTATCAATATAAACTAGATAAATATCGATTTTATTTGCCCCACCAATGGTCATCTTTCGCTTTATAACATCCGCACAATCTTTAAAAAGAGCTCCAATGGTATCAATATTTTCCTCCAAGTTTTTATACAAAGTAGCAGTTACTCTGTTCTTATCATCATGCAAAAGGCTCATATGTTCTCCTAAGTTCAAATTCATTCAATTAAAAAAATCATCTGTATATTCAGATGATTTTAAGTTGCTTATTCTATTATGTCCAAAAATTCTCATAATAATTTCCTTTTGCAAAATTTAACTTATAAATCTAGCTTAAGCTGTAATTCCTCTTCTACTTCTAATTTAAAATCCTCTACTTTTTCAGGTTTAATAAGTGGAAGTTCTTCCAGATTTTTAATTCCAAAGCTACGTAAGAAATCTTCTGTTGTAGCAAAAAGTATGGGTCTTCCTGGCGCATCAAGACGTCCTGCTTCTGTTACTAAATTATATTCAATGAGTTTATTCACCGCATGATCTGATTTGACACCACGTATTCCTTCAATGGCTACCTTTGTAATTGGCTGTTTATAAGCTATGATAGAAAGAGTTTCTAATAGTACATCAGTCAGTACGTGTTTCTTAGGAACATGCGCAATTCTAATGAGGCTTTCATACATTTCAACTTTTGTACAAAGCTGAAAGGAACCTTCTAACTCAATTATTTTAATCCCTCTATCCTCTTGTTCATAGATATCTATCATATTATTAATTATTTTTCGTATGGTTTCCTTATCATGATTCAGAGCCGCCGCTAATCTTTCAAGTTCAACAGCTTCACCCATGGTAAAAAGTATAGCTTCTATGGCAGCTTGTATTTTTTTAATTTCCATTCATTTACCCTTTGTATACCCCTTATCTAGGTATTGCCGAGAAGTACAGAAAAAGAATGTAATCGGCACTTTCATGTAATATTTTCTTTTTCTAATGTCAAAGCAGATATTCGCAATCCATTATATACTTAAATAGGTTAAACCATAATTGCTTCTTCTTTACCAATATAAGTAATTGAAATGTCATCAAATAATTCATCCTGTTTTATTGTAATTTCTCCAATTTTCATTAACTCTAAAACCGCTAGAAAAGATACAATTACCTCTACTTTGCCTGGTTGATGAAGTAGTAATAAAGAAAAACTAAAACATCTGTTAGAAATTGCATAGGCTAAGATAGAATCCATCTTTTCATTTAGATTAATTTCTTCCTTCTCAATATTACCAAATTTACTTCTAATAGGGTCAATTTTATCCACCTGGCGTTTCATCACAGACTGAAATATGTGATGTAGTTTTGCTAAAGTAAGTCCATCTAATAATTCATTTATATTAACTTCTTCTTTGAAATCTTCAATTTCTCTTGGAATGTTCTGATTTCTATATAATATCCGGTCTGCATCCTGCTCTTTATCTTTTAACTCTTGAGATATGTATTTAAACATCTTATATTCTAATAGCCTGTCCACCAATTCCTGTCTTGGATCAATATCCTCAGGCTTAGTCTTATCTTTTGGTAATAACATCTGTGACTTTATTCGAATAAGAGTAGCTGCCATTACAAGGAATTCACTCATAAGATCTAGATTAATGGTATCCATCTCCTTGACATAAGCTAAATACTGCTCTGTAATTTCTACAATGGGAATATCATATATATTCACTTTATTTTTATCAATTAAGTGAAGCAGTAAGTCCAATGGACCTTCAAATGCTTCTAATTTATAGGATATACTCATATAACTCCTGTCTGCGAGAAAATGCCTTCATAATTTGTATATTCATATCAATACTTATATCAATACTTATAATATGTTGGTTTCTATTGTAGCTCTATATGATTTTACTGATATTGATTCTTAGGTATAACGCATTTAAAGTAATTTATAGCAATTGTGCCATAGTTAAAGTTGTAAAACTTGTAATAAACTGAAAAATAATAACCAATATTACCATAATCTTAATGAAATAATCATTTTTAATTAAGGAAAAATATTTAGAAGGGGAAACGCCGGCAATACATAATCCCATATCAAAAGTTGCCACTGGAAATAAATTAATGATAAACATACTAAGACTAATAAAAGCAATGTGTACTAATGTAACTTGAAAAATCAAATCCAATGTACCAATGTTTTCTGGCAAACTAAGATCCGATGAGATCCCAAGACCATGATGTAAAATAGCCATAGTGACTGAAAATATAACCAATAATGTAGCCAATCCTAAAACGCCCATATACCGGTTTGTCTTCTTATCTTTGACTCTGTACATATAAGGTTTAGAAAATCCTACCTGATTTGTTATACATAAAACCATACCAATAGGATCAATATAATGATGTAATTTATATATATTACGCTTTCTTTGACTATCTTGCTTTGGATTAATTTTGTTGTAAAGATATGCCTTTGGAAATTCATGTAGAATCATTACTATAGCACCAGCTATAAAGGCTGCAAGAATTCTAATTAACTGTATTTTCATGTATATAACCAAACCTTTCTAACTCATTCATTCAGTCGTTCTATCTATTAATTCATCTATTTATCTATCTATTCAATCTATAATTCTAACTATATATTCCAACTATTTATCCATTTATCTATTTATTCATCTATTCTTTAAGTTAATAACTACAATTTCAGGTCTATTACCTATTCTACACTTAATGGTATGTCCACCAAGCCCCCTTGAGACAAGCATCGTCTTACCATCCCTATCATATCGTCCACCATCATATTTTGGAAAAAAACGATATTGTGGTGATAACATACCACCAAAAAAAGGAAGTCTGATCACTCCACCATGAAGGTGTCCTGCTAGTATTAAGTCAGCTCCCCAGTCAATATAATCATCAAAATATGTGGGGTTATGTGCAATTAATATATTATAACATTCTTTATTCAAAAATCCTACTAAATTTTCCACATATTTCTCTGGCATTGGTGGTAATATGAATTTCTGAAAGTATTCTTTTCCTATTGAAAGTCCAGTAATGCATATCTGTCCACTTTTTTTCCTTAACTTTATACTGGTATTATCTAAGAATATTATGCCCATATTTTTTACTTGTTCCATATAATTTGTATAACCAACATTATCCTTTTTCTCATCAGCCATTATACTCTGTTCATGATTGCCAAGACCATAATATATTGGACAGATTGTAGATAATTCTTTTAGTAAAATCAAAGCTACCTGAAAGTCCTTTGGCTTTTTACGAACTAACAGATCCCCTGCAACTATGATAATATCTGGTTTGATTTCTTTCATTTTCACAACTAATCTTTTGTTCTTCTTACCAAAAGATTTATTATGCAAATCAGCAATGACAGCAATTTTATACTCATGAAATGCCCTTGGTAAGTTAGCAGATTCCATTGTATAAATTACATCCTCTGGAAATTGATTTTTTATATATTCTATAAATAATAGCGCAAATACACCTATTATAAGTACATGTTTTAATTCCATTTTTACACCTTTATACCAAATTTATCCATTGAATTAAAAATTATTTTATCTTCAAGATCTTTTTTTATTTTAGATCTTTTTTTATTTTAGATCTTTTTCTTTTAGATCTTTTTCTTTTAGATCTTTTTTAAATTCAAAGTTATCTTTGATAATGCCAAGAACTAATTGAAAGAATACAAAATGGCATCCCTTCTTCTATATTTTCCTTCAACTCTTCCATTACAAAGCTCATAATTTATATTGTCATTTAGTTAAATTCACAAAAAAAGTCTGTTATAAATTATAACACAGACTTTTCTTGTGGTCTATACGTAAAGATAAACTAAAAGAGTAATTTCTTAAAAGCTTGATAAATATAATCTCCAAATCCAGCTTTATCAATACTTTGTGTAGCTACAATATCCACACTTCCAATTGTTTTACCACCAAGTTTATAAGTAACCTCACCTACTTTATCATTTTCCTTTATTGGTGCTGTTATATTTTCACTTATGGTTACACTCTTAGTAATGTCGGCAGGATTGGTCCCTTTTAGACATAAGTATGAAAATATATCATTTACTTTATAAGATACTTCTTTTTCCACACCTTTTTTAATAGGAATTGGTACAACCTCTAAATCTGCATTATCATCGGAGTAGATAATACAATTAGCAAATCCATAATCAAGAAGCTTTGAAGCCTCTCTAAAACGTATTTTTGTTTCTGGTGCAGCCATGACTACTGCAATTAAGTCCATGCCACCTCTATTTGCCGTAGCAGAAAGACAGTATTTAGCAAGGCCAGTTGACCCCGTTTTTAAACCTGTAATCCCATTATAACTTTTAATTAATTTGTTGGTATTGGTTAATCCAAACTCACTCTGTCCTTTTTTGGTAGTATGTATAATTGTGTCCATCCAAACTGTTGAATATTTGCTAATCTCAGGATGATTTGTGATCAACTCTTTTGACATAATAGCAACATCATAGGCACTAGAATAATGATTATCTTCATCTAAGCCACAACAATTTACGAAGTTAGTATTTAACATACCAAGCTCCTTTGCCTTTTCATTCATTTTCAGAACAAATTCAGTTTCTGAACCTGATATATGCTCAGCCATGGCAACTGAAGCATCATTGGCACTGGCAATACTGATACATTTAATCATCGTTTCAACAGTCTGTGTCTCATTGGGTTCTAAGTAGACCTGAGACCCTCCCATAGAGGCAGCATATTCACTTACAGTTACTTCATCTGTAAGCTTTATCTTCCCACTATCCACTGCTTCAAATATTAGCAAAAGGGTCATTATTTTAGTAATACTAGCAGGTCTTAACTTCTCATCTTTGTTCTTTTCATAAATGATAGTACCTGTGGAACCTTCTATTACCACTGCTGATGTCGAGGTAATCTCAAGTCCAGTATCCTTTGTTTCTGTTGTAGCGCTAACTTTAACTGTAAATAGCGGAGTCATAAGTATAACAAGAGTCAATAAAACACTTATTAAGATAGAGTGTAATCTTTTCATTCCTACCCCTAGGTTAATCAATTATTAATACATTTTAATACGGACAACAGGATTTTAGACCAACATTTACTCGCTTCTTAATTCATCTATAGGATTTAATTTTACAGCTTTATTTGCTGGCATAAATCCAAAGCCTATTCCAATCGCTGTTGATACACCCAATGCAATATAATGATTCTAATTAAATAAGTGAAAAAACGGTGAAATTTGTAAGTGAATCATTAAGATTTTGTAAATTTATTAAATGTACCACAATGCTCATCATAATAGTTTACATTTTTTATCTGCTATTACCAAAGAATTTTGTGCGAAGTTTCGCAATAAGATGAAAAAGCCTAAGTTATATTAACTTACTTAGGCTTTTATTGTCTTTTTACTTCTCTTTTCACTTGTTTTTTTACTTCTCTTATTACTTCTTTTTTCACTTCACTGTCACAGTACAACTCATTGTTTTTCCATCCACTCTTCCATAGATCACCGCTGTCCCTTTTGACTTTGCTTTCACGGTACCAAAACGGCTTACAGATGCAACAGAGGCATTACTAGAATACCATCTAACTCCAGTAAATGCCCCTTTTATCTTTAGTCTATATTGTTTTGATTTCTTTAAAACCAACTTTTTTTTACTTATTTCAACTACCTTAACTCTGCATTTTAATTCTTCATTTTTGTATTTTATAATGATAAACGCTGTCCCTGGTCGCTGTGCCGTAACCGTTCCTAAAAAATTCACATCAGCCACTTTAAAATCAGTGGTCGAATAAGATACTCTTTGATTCAAACGATATGTGTGTATACGAAATTCTTCACCTTTTACTAGGGTGATATCTTCACTATTTAACCTATGAAAAAAAGGATCAAATAGGTCTGTTCTATAAAAAAGTGAGGTATGAGGTATGATTATTCTTAAAAGTACAACTACTAATGCAATGTAAAATAAAATGGAAAAGAAGCCTCTAAACTGAAAAAAATGATAAAGTTTATTTCTACTCAATATAATACCTGTTAGCCCTTTTTAATATTTTATTATAAATCTAAAAAGGTATTACATTTACTTTAATAATCCAAATTTATTCAGTGGCCACACTCGTAACACTGCTTTTCCACCTATATTTTTCTTAGCTAAGACACCAACCGCTTCATATCTGCTATCCTCACTTATCTCTCTGTTATCACCTAATACAAAATATTCATCTTCTCCTAATATAATAGGTTCCGCTGCAATACCAGCATAAGAGATTGGGTCTTTACCATAATCTTCTTCTAATATTACACCATTGATATATATATCTTCTCCAATAATTTGAACCGTTTCACCAGGTAATCCAATTAAGCGCTTTACATAATATTCTTCTTTATATTCTCTTCCATAAGGGTAAAACACAATAATATCAAAACGATCCAATGCATCAAATCGATAACTTATCTTTTCCACCATTAAAAATTCATCGTTGTGAAGACTGTTCTCCATAGAGGGACCATCCACTTGGGTTCTTTGTAGCACATATTCTGGTATTACATATAAACATACGAAAAATATAAGTCCATATACTACTATATTTAATAAAAATGAATGTATTTTATTCTTGAAACTAGTGTCTTCTTTCAGTTTTTGATTATCTGTGGGTTCTTGGTTATCCATAGATTCTTGAATATCCTTTGATGTTTGGTTAAACTCCTCAGTACTCATATATACTCTCCTTATATATTTTATTGATGCTCTAGAACCCCAAAATCCTTTAATGGCCAAATTCTTACCCATGCTCTACCAAGAATTTGTGAGCGATTCACGATACCCACTCTTGAGTCTCTGCTATCGGTACTATTATTTCTATTATCCCCTAATAAGAAATATTCATCCTCACCAAGTACAATTGGTTCATTGGCTATACCGCCATCATGAATAGGATCCTTCCCATAATTTTCAACTAATAACCCATTGTTTATGTAAATATCACTATCTATAATCTGTACAGTATCTCCAGGTAATCCGATCACCCTTTTAATATAATAAGTTTTTTTCTCATAACTATAAGGTTTAAATACAATAATATCATATCGTTTGGGATCGCCCACTTCGTATGATATTTTTTCAAGTATCAAATGGTCTTTACTATGCAGGGTGTTTTCCATTGAACTTCCATTCACTTCTATTTGTTGTCCAACAAACTGGTGTACTAGTACCACAAATAATAGAACAAAGGCAAAGTAAAGTATCATTTCTATTATCTCTCTGCCAAGACTTTTAGACTTACCCTTATCCTCTTTCACACTACTCTGTTCTATGGTTGCATCATAGGGTTCTTCAAATTGATTGTCTAATGGTTTTACAGAGGACGAATCTTGTACTCTATCACATAATTCATCTGATGATGGATCAGTTATATCAGGCATCTCACCCGGTTCGTTAACTGTATCAACTTCTTTATTAAATTTATCTTCATCGTATGATTTCGACTTATTTTCCATATATATACCCATTGTATATCACATGAAGCCTGTGATATTGCCACTAAATAAAAAAATGCGACTTATTTTACTGTGACAACCTTTCAAAATTTTATTTCTTACACATTCCTATCCAAACACAAAATATGACAAAGCACTCCTCTTCATTAGTAGAAGATATATTCCTCTGTTAATGAAAAGAAAGTGCCAAATATAATCAATACAATATTATGCTTCTTCTGTAGTTTCGTCCTCATTTAATATCTTTACTTTTGCTTGATACATTTCTTCAACTGCAATTGATAAAGGTTTATTAGATGTTGCTCTAACCATAGGATCAACTCCACTTATTAATTGTCTCGCTCTTTTTGCTGTTGCTAGTACAATTGAATACCTGCTGTTTACTACTGGTTGTTCTCCAGGTTCTACCTCGCTATTAACTACTCTCATTAAATCAGTATAGGATGGATGTAACATATTAAATTCCTGCCTTTCAAAATATATTCTAATCATGAACTCAAAACATAAGTTTTAAGAGTCTAAAATTACATAGTAAGCTTTCATACTTTTATACTAAAATTTTACTATCAGTTTATTCTTACGAATTAACCCTACCTGCTATTGTATCCGGTAAAAGCGCAGATAATACCAAGTGGCCACTTTCCATAACAATCACTGCCTTTGTCTTTCTACCACAGGTTGCATCTATTGCATTCCCTGTATCTTTTGCTGTTTGCACCATTCTCTTAATAGGTGCGGCATCGGGACTTATTATTCCTACAATTTTATTGGAATTAACCACATTTCCAAATCCAATATTAATTAATTTGTTCACAGTAGGATCCTCCCATAAATATCTATTTTAAAAAGATGTACGATTGGTGTACTATTCAATATTTTGAATTTGTTCTCTTATCTTCTCAATTTCTGTTTTTAAATCGATTGCTTTATTGGTAATCGCCAAATCACTTGATTTAGAAAGAATGGTATTCGCTTCTCTGTTCATCTCTTGGGCAATAAAATCTAACTTTCTACCAATCTCGGTTCCATTCACTAGAGTTTCCTCCATGTTAGTGATATGGCTTCTAAGTCTTACTGTTTCTTCATCGACACATATTTTATCTGCAAAGATAGTGATTTCTGTTGCTAAAATCGACTCATCAATTTTTGTTCCGCCAAGAAGTTCGTTCACCTTATTTCTCAATTTCTCACGATATTCACATACTACCATTGGAGATTGATCTTCAATGAAGGTTATGGCATCTTTCATTCCCATAAGCTTAGATAGTAAATCATTCTTAAGGTTAAGTCCCTCTGATATCCTTGATTCCACCAATTGCTCTGCTGCTTTTTTCACTGCCTTTTCAACTATAATCCATAGGGTTCCTTCATCTAAAGTTTGTTCCTCAAGTACAAAAACTTCTGGAAACTTCGATAAAGAAGATACTTTTATGTCATTTTCTATATGAAAAGTTTCACTGATTTTTTGAAAATTCTTCATATATTCTTTTGCTATGTCTTCTTTATACTTTACGCAAAGTGTATTCTCAGTATAGTCCTCATAAGTGATAAATACATCGACCTTACCCCTACCAATATACTGCTTTAATACATTTCGGATTCCAGCTTCAAAAAAGCTAAGTTTTTTTGGCATCTTAATGGAAATATCGCTGTATCTGTGGTTTACAGCTTTCATCTCTACAATAATTTTGCGCTCCACTTCAGCTAATTCGCATCTACCAAAACCAGTCATACTTTTTAACATAATCACACAACTTTCATTTGCTTTATTAACGCAGCCTTACTTCCAATCTTAGGCATTACACTTAATTATAAATGATTAAATAATACAAGTCAAGCAATGTAAACAAGTTTATTAGTCAAATAAATCCTCGAATCAATGCTACACATATTATAAATTCGAATAATGGATTGCTTCTAATTCATACTAATGTTATACTAAGTCATATTCAATTTCAATATAAAAGTAATTGCATATTTTAACTTATATAAAAGGAGACACACATGGCATTAGATGGATTTGTTCTTGCAAATGTAGCAAAAGAACTTAAAGATAAACTGATAGATGGACGAATCAGTAAGATTTCTCAACCCGAAAAAGACGAACTCATGTTAATCATTAAAAATAATAGAGAAAACTATAAATTATACCTTTCTGCTAACGCTAGTTTGCCCTTAATTTATTTAACTGATGAGAGTAAACAAAATCCCATGACGGCACCAGGTTTTTGCATGTTGTTAAGAAAGCATTTAAATAGTGCAAGAATACTAGATATTATTCAACCAGGGCTTGAGCGTATACTTCAAATCAAAATAGAACATTTGAATGAATTAGGTGATTTATGTATAAAGTACCTAATATTAGAAGTTATGGGTAAACATAGTAATATTATTTTTTGCAATGAAGATTTTCGTATTGTAGATAGTATCAAACACATCTCCCATATGGTAAGTTCCATAAGAGAAGTATTACCAGGTAGAGATTATAAAATGCCTCTGTCTCAAGATAAAAAAGATCCTATCAACATAGACTTTACAGACTTTCAAAAAATCGTATTAGATAAGCCACTCCCTATTAGCAAAGCCATTTATACTAGCCTCACTGGATTTTCACCTTTAATGGCCAATGAATTATGTTATAGAGCATGCCTTGATCCAGAGCTACCTGCTAATTCCTTAAGCGAATCCATTGAAGTCCATCTATTCAAGACTTTTTTGCGATTGCGAGATGACTTACTCTCTTGTAATTTCACGCCCAATATAATAAATCAGGAGGAAAATCCAGTTGAGTTTTCCTGCTTTCATTTAAGTATTTATAAAGATTTGTCTGTTACTGAATACGCTTCTATCTCTAACGTACTGGAGTCTTTTTATGCAGCCAAAAACAATCTATCAAGAATCCGTCAAAAGTCAGTCGATTTAAGAAAAATTGTTTCTAATTCCATTGAACGTAATACGAAAAAATATGATATTCAGTTAAAACAGCTAAAGGATACCGAAAAAAGGGATAAGTTCCGCATTTATGGTGAACTGATTACAACTTATGGATATTCCGTTATATCCGGTTCTAAATCCTTTACAGCACTTAATTATTATACCAATGAAGAAATTACTATCCCCTTAGATCCTGACTTATCTCCTATGGATAACGCAAAGAAATACTTTGAAAAATATAATAAACTAAAGAGAACCTTTGAAGCACAATCCAAATTAGTAGAAGAAACCAAACTTGATCTACTCCATTTAGACTCTATTAAAACCGCTCTTGACATCGCCGAGGCAGAAGACGATTTAGCCCAGTTAAAAGAAGAACTTATGGAATATGGATATATGAAGCGAAAATTCTTGGGTAAAAATGCAAATGGTAAAAAACCAAAGAAAATCAACAGTAAACCATATCATTACATTTCTTCTGATGGTTTTCATATGTATGTAGGTAAAAATAATTATCAAAATGATGAATTAACTTTTAAAACTGCAACTGGTGGGGACTGGTGGTTTCATGCCAAAAAAATACCTGGCTCCCATGTATTAGTACAAGCTGGGGGTAGCGAATTACCTGATAGAACCTTTGAAGAAGCTGCTCGTTTAGCTGCCTTTTATTCTAAGGGCCGTGACACAGATAAAGTCGAAATTGATTATACCGAGAAAAAAAATGTTAAAAAACCAAATGGTTCAAAACCTGGTTTTGTTGTTTACTACACCAATTATTCTATGATTACAACACCAGATATAACTGGCATTACCCAAGTCTAAGACTGCATAATATTACAGCATAATATAATATTACAGTATAAAATCACAATATAATATTACAGTATAAAATCACAATATAATATTATAGTTTAAAATTACAATATATTATTACAGTTTAATATTACAATTTTACAATTAATTATTATATATTATGTAATCAAATTAAGGTTTCTAGATTATTAATATACCAAGACAAAATGATAGGAGAATACATTATGATCAAATCAGATTTTCATACACATTCATACCATTCTAGTGATTCTACCGCTCCTATGGAAACTATGATTAAAAGGGCCATAGAACTTGGCCTAGACACCATATGCTTTACGGATCATATGGATTATGACTTTCCAGTTACAGAGGGATTAACCTTTGTATTTGATCCTGATAAATATTTTGAAGAATTAACTCTTTTAGAAGAAAAGTATAGAGGCGAAATTAAAATATTAAAAGGCGTTGAATTGGGACTTATGCCCCACTTAACAGAACGCATTCATCAGTTAATCTCTTCATATCCTTTTGATTTTATCATAGGCTCGTCACATTTGGTTCGTGGACGTGACCCCTATTTTAAAAGCTATTGGGAGAATTGTACCGAAAAGGAAGGCATTGAAGACTACTTTAAAAGTATTTTAGAAAACATAAATCATATCAAAGATTTTAACGTATATGGTCACTTAGACTATGTCATTCGTTATGCACCATCTAGAATTAAAAACTATGATTATAACGTATATAGAGAACTTTTTGATACCATACTAACTACCCTTATTCATGGTGGTAAAGGTATAGAAGTAAATACTGCAGGGTTAAAATATGGATTGGACTTTCCACATCCGCATATGGATATATTGAAAAGGTACAAAGAACTTGGCGGCGAAATCCTTACCATAGGTTCAGATGGCCACAAACCAGAGCACTTAGCTTACGATTTCCATAAAGCAAATGAACTATTAATATCTTTAGGTTATACATATTATACAGTATTTGATAAAAGAAAACCTAGCTTTATCAAACTTGATTAATTATTTTTGATTTTAATCAATAACATAAAAAATAAGAAACCATTCCTTCTGCTTAATATTCCAGGATGGTTTCTTATTTTTTTAGTAAATCTATTCATTGAATGATTCTATTACGAAAATATCACTAAACTATATAAGTGATTTTTCCTTAAATCAAGCCTCAAACCCAATTAACATGGATTTAGTCTTCCTCTCTAAGAATTGTTCCACCACCGAGAACATAGTCACCATCATAAAATACAATGGCTTGTCCAGGTGTAATAGCTCTTTGTGGTTCCTCAAAGATACATTCTAACTTATCTGCCTCCACTTTTCTAATGGTGCATTTGGATCCCTTATGACTGTAACGTATTTTTGCATCTACAACAACATCTCCCTCTATATCTTCAACTGACATAAAGTTTATATTCCCTGCATAAAGTCTATTCTGATAGACTTCATCACTTTTACCAAGAACAACTTCATTGGTCTTAGGTCTAATAGCTAGTACAAATACAGGGTAACCCATAGCAATTAGGCCTTTTCTTTGTCCAACCGTATAATGTATAATACCTTTATGCTTACCAAGAACTTTTCCATCAGGAGAAACAAAGTTACCTTCTTTTGTCTCTTCCCCAGTATATTCTGTAATAAACTTAGCATAATCATTATCTGGAATAAAGCATATTTCCTGACTGTCGGGCTTGTTAGCAATTCTTACATTAATACCTTTTGCTATTTCTCTAATTTCGTCTTTTGTATATTCACCAACCGGCATTAAAGTGTGGGCTAACTGATATTGGGTTAAATTATATAATGCATAGGTCTGATCTTTACCCTCTGTGGCTGATTTACGAATGGTATATCTGCCGTTGTCAAGCTTAACTACTCTGGCATAATGGCCAGTAGCAATATAATCTGCACCTATATCCAAAGATCTTTTCAGTAAGGATTCCCATTTTACATATCTATTACAAGCAATACAAGGATTGGGCGTATTACCTTTTTGATATTCATATGCAAAATAATCCATAACTGCACCTTTAAACTCTGACTTAAAATTCATTACATAATACGGTATATCAAGGGTATAAGCAACACGTCTGGCATCATCAACAGCACTAAGTCCACAGCATCCGCCGCTTTCTTCTGCTTCTGCTCTATCTTCATCCTGCCATATTTGCATCGTTACACCTATTACATCATATCCAGCTTCTTTTAACAAGTAAGCTGCTACAGAAGAATCCACACCACCGGACATTCCAACAACTACCTTTTTTTTGTCCAATGTATAACCTCCTAGTAGTTTTCAACTACTTCTTCTTCACTAATATCTGATTTAGGTTTTTCTAAACCTTCAATCACAATATTGTTTTTTTCAGCATAATCCCATAAAGCCGCATGAATTGCTTCTTCGGCTAATAGGGAACAGTGTACCTTTACAGGTGGAAGGCCATCAAGTGCATCCATAACTGCTTTATTTGTAATTTGTAAAGCTTCTTTTATACTTTTGCCCTTAACTAATTCCGTTGCCATACTACTAGTAGCAACAGCTGCTCCACAGCCAAAGGTTTTAAACTTCACTTCTTCAATAATACCATCGTCGTTAATATCTAAATAAATTCTCATAATATCACCACATTTGGCATTACCTACTGTTCCAACACCACTTGCATTTTCTATTTCTCCGACATTTCTAGGATTGCTGAAATGATCCATTACTTTTTCGCTGTACATCTTAATTCCTCCTAAATTTAAAGGTGAACCTAGCCACACTTATACTTATTTTATCAACTATTGTTATAATTTATTTTAAGGTTATGCAATGATTATCTTTGCATACTCTTTAAAAAATCTTCATATAGTGGTGACATGGATCTTAGTTTTTCAACTATTTCCTTAGTCTTATCAACTACATAATCCATTTCCTCTAATGTATTATCTTCACATAATGTCAAACGAAGTGATCCGTGGGCAATTTCATGGGGAAGACCGATTGCAAGCAATACATGTGAAGGATCAAGTGAGCCAGATGTACAGGCAGAACCACTTGAGGCACATACATTTTGCATATCTAACATAATCAGTAAGGATTCACCTTCAATAAATTGAAAGCTAAAATTAGCATTGTTAGGAAGACGATTTGTCTTATGTCCATTTAATCTAGTATATGGACATTCTGCCATTACTCTTTGAATTAGATAATCTCTAAGTGCAATCTCTTTTTCCCTACGTTCCTTTAGCGTTTCCATAGCAATTTCTACGGCTTTACCAAATCCTACAATAGCTGGAACATTCTCTGTACCTGCTCTTCTTTGCCTTTCCTGGCCTCCACCGTGTACAAAAGATCTTAATTTAAGACCTTTTCTGATATATAAGAATCCTATTCCTTTTGGACCGTTTAATTTATGTCCACTTGCACTTAACATATCAATGTGTAAATCATCCACATTAATATCCATCTGTCCAAAGGCCTGCACTGCATCTGTATGGAAAAGAATCTTATTTTCTTTGGCAATCTCACCAATTTCTTTAATAGGCTGTATGGTACCAATTTCATTGTTGGCAAACATAATTGTGATTAGAATCGTAGTTGGGCGAATTGCTTTTTTAAGCTCATCCAATTTTATAACCCCATTTTCATCTACGTCTACATAAGTGACTTCATACCCATGTTTTTCTAAATATTCACAGGTGTGTAGCACTGCATGATGTTCAATTGTAGAGGTTATAATGTGATTCCCCTTATCTGCATAACTTTCAGCAACCCCTTTAATAGCCCAATTATCTGATTCAGTACCTCCAGCAGTAAAATATATTTCATTGCTGGCTGATCCTAATGCTTTTGCAATGGTATCTCTCGCAATATCCACTGCCTTTTTATTTTGTGTGGCAAATTCATATACGCTAGAAGGATTTCCAAAATTCTCTGTAAAATAAGGAAGCATTGCCTCCACAACTGCAGGACGAGTTTTAGTTGTTGCAGCATTATCTAAATATATCTTCTTTTCCATCAGTGTCATCTCTCCTTAGACTAAATTCTTCATATAACTATCATAAGTAAAAATATGATTCCATGCATCATACTTAATTGAATTTATTGCCCGCAAGTAGGTTTTATCCTTGCAACTGGTTCTGTTTCTTTTGTATTAGAGGACACCTTCTTATGTTCTAACAAAAGTTCTGAAAGCAACATGGTATCCACTGTATTATTTATACTATCACTAATACGCATCCAAACATATTTTGTTACACACACACTAGAACCTTTACAACTTGCACCGCTACCTGGTATTTCAGCGCAATCCACTGGATTCAAATCTCCCTCCAGTGCTCTTAAAATATCTCCCACTGAAATCTCAGAAGGATTTTTGGCTAAGATGTATCCACCTTGTGCCCCACGGATACTATTCACTATGCCAGCTTTCTTAAGCTTTGCAATTAATTGTTCCAAATAACTAATTGATATACTCTGTCTTTCAGCTATTGTACTTAATGCAACCGCTTCATTCTCACCATTCACTGCCAAATCAATGACTGCTAATAAACCATATCTACCTTTTGTAGATAATTTCATCGTATCACCTCTCCTTACAAATCGGTAATTCCCACCATTTCATTTCCTAGTAAAATAGTAAACTTTAAAATAAATAATATCACCGTGATATTAATTTGTCAACATGATTATGGTATTGTTTACGGTTGTTCGAATATACTTAATTAAGTTGACAAATTTGAATTAGGGGTATTTTTATGACCAGAAACAAAAGCAATCTAATCAAAGGAACAGCCATCCTGACTTTAGCTGGTATTTTAACAAGGTTTATTGGTTTTTTCTATAGAATTTTCTTATCAAATGCAATGGGTCCAGAATTACTTGGTATCTATCAATTGATCTTTCCTGTGTATGGTATATGCTTTACTATTTTTGCATCTGGTATACAAACAGCTATATCTACATTAGTTGCAAATGAAATAGGTAAAAAACAATATCAAAACATAATAAAAATACTACATATCGGTATATTAATGTCTGCAAGTCTTTCATTGGTATTGGCATATTTTACATATCAATATTCCGATTTAATTGCTACGAAATTTTTAGGAGAAGCACTTGCTTCTTCCTCCATACGAATACTTGCCATATCTTTCCCCTTTTGCGGTATTACTTCTTGTATTAATGGCTATTATTACGGTCTAAAAAAAGCAGGTATTCCAGCTACAACACAGCTACTAGAACAGATTGTCAGAGTCTTAGTGGTGTATTTTGTTGCAACTTTTGCTGGTGGCGGAGATGTGAAAGTAACTTGTGATCTAGCTGTTATAGGCCTTGTATTTGGCGAAATAGCTTCTCAGATTTATAATATAGCCTCCATGTATATTACGCCAACCTCAAGAGCAATGTATAAACTCTCCTCCAATCAAGATTCTAGTACTTCTAGTAAGAGTTTATTTAAACAATTGTTTAAAATGACAGTGCCCTTAACCGCCAATCGTTTATTTATCAGTATTTTACATAGTATTGAAGCAATTTTAATTCCAGGCATGTTAAAAAAGTCTGGACTTAGCAGTTCAGACGCGCTTAGTGTTTATGGTATTTTAACTGGTATGTCTATCCCCTTTATTATGTTTCCTTCAGCCATTACCAACTCTTTATCCGTATTATTACTACCAACCATTTCTGAAGCCAAATCTTCTAATAACCGAGAATTAATTAGTAAAACTACTGCTGTTACTATAAAATACAGTTTACTTATTGGAATCCTAAGTGCAGGTATATTTATCACCTTTGGCAACGAGCTAGGAAGCCTAGTTTATCATAATGAACTTGCAGGAAAATTTCTAACCACCATCGCCTGGTTATGTCCATTTTTATATATTACAACTACACTTAGTAGTATCATCAATGGCCTAGGCCTTGCACATCTTACCTTTGCAAGTTCTGTAATTGGTCTGACTATGCGAATTATCATTATTCTTATTTTGGTGCCAATGCAAGGTATCAACGGCTATCTAAATAGCTTCTTAATAAGCCAGTTAATTATGACATTTTTTGAAGGCTTAATTGTAGCATCTAAAACCAAGCTTACTTTTGATGCAATAAATATGATATTAAAACCTATTGCAATCATAGCATTTACCTGCTTTATGGCTAAAAAAATATATGTATATCTACCAGATGATTTGCATGGAATTATAATCGTTTTAGCTGCAATTGTTGGTATAAGCCTTATATCACTCATTCTTCTTTGCATAACAAAAGCTGTCTCCTTAAAAGACTTTAAGTAAACAGCTTAAATCCGTCCTTGCCTTCATCTTTTACAAGATAGAGGGCTTTGTCCGCACAACATAATAATTGATTGTAGGTCGTTCCATCTTCAGGGTACATGGAAATACCTATGCTTCCAGATAGAGACACTTCATATCCCTCATCTGTATAAACAGTATGAAGAGCCCGTCTTAACAATTCAGCCTTCATAACGATTGCGTCTCTACTAGAAACATTACCTACAAATACAGCAAATTCATCTCCACCGATTCTACCTATAATTTCACCTGCAGTAAAAATCGTCTTAACCTGTCCAATGACATAAGAAAGAATCTTATCACCTTGTAGATGACCGTAAGTATCATTTACACTTTTAAAGTCATCTATGTCTATAATCATAAATATATGTTTTGCGTTATTGTGTCTTTGAATATAATGATCAATCAAATCCCTTGTAGTGCATTTATTAAAGACGCCAGTTAAAGAATCTCTCTTCGCTTTATATTCTAAGGTCTGAAGTTCTTTTTTATGTAGGTCAATATTTACTACCTTTCCTAATACACGGTAAGGTCTTTTAAATTCATTATAGAGGGTTTTTCCCCTGATATGGCACCATACAAATTCACCAGCAATATCCTGCATGCGAAATTCTGCCTCAATCATTTCTTTGCCGCTTGTTAGCGCACGAGAGAATTCACAGAAACTTCCATAATCTTCTGGGTGTATCATATCCACAGCATTTTCTTCATCTCTAATGAAATTGGTGATTGTTGCATTACGACCATAAAGTTCACGGTATTTATCAGCAAAGACCATTTTATCCCTGCTTATGTCATACTCAAACATAATATCATTAGAAATCTCTGCAGCAACTCGGTACCTTTCTTCTTCAAGTACAATTCTTTCTTGCATATTTCTTGATTCTGTTATGTCAACAATAACGGCGGATAATGTTTTTCTACCATCTTTATCTCTAATATAATTACCGTTGACCAATGCCCAAATGGTATTTCTATCTCTCGTCAATAGTCTGATTTCTAATTGTATGTATTCCCCATTGCTAAAAAATTCACACAATGACTTAATCTTACCATAATCCTCTGGAGCTACCAAAGACATGAAACTATTATTTAAATCTCTACTTATGGTATTCTTATCAAAGCCTACAATGTCATAATAGCCATTACTAGCATATGTAATTTCATATTTGTCACCCAACACAAAATTAACAAAGCCTGCATGGATACTATTGGTTATATGTCTTAATTCTATAAAGGCTTCTTTTATTTTCTTTGCACTGGTATTTCGAAGCTTTACATTAATGATTACCAAGACAATAATGAGAACCGTCATAATTAAAAGGGCAACACTTTGAAAAACCATACTATTTACTTGTATGAAATTGTCTTTCGCACTTAATTGTCCTCTCACCTCAATAGACTGATCTCTTTCTAAGTTCGTCAAAAACGCACTTGTAAGCCCCGCCTCAAAAACTCCCAAAACTTGTCCCATCATTTCCAATTAACTCCACCCTCTTAATTACTCAAATTACGTACAACAAAATGTTCATGATATTTACTGCTTTGCATTCCTATTTTTGTCATTAAAAAAAGCCCGCATTTATTCGGGCTTAGTTTGCATAAATACAGCATAAAAACACACTGTGCAACCGGCTATCCTATCTGTTCCCAGACTTAGACCCTAAGCTTTGCGTCCTTGCCTTTCGGCAAGTTTGCCCCTTACAAATATAGGAATATTGTACTACCTTTTCCCATTTTATGCAATAGCTTTTTCGATTTTTCTGTAATTTTTATGATAAAATTTATTAATAACAAGAAAAGAGACATGAATGGGGCAATTCATATCTCTAATCATACTTTTATTCGTATTTTTAATCGTATTTATAATCTTAATCTGAAACAATTCTAGTAACATTCTTCTTTAATATTGGTCCAAGCATGATTGCTATAATGATTTTAATAATATCACCTGGAATATATGGTATAACTCCTGCAAACAATCCTTCCACAAACGTTAAATCAAGTTGATAAGCTAACCATGCAGTTCCCAACGCATATGTTATAATAAGTCCAATAAGTAAACCGATTACATACATATAGATCTTACCCTGAAATCTTTCGATAAAAACCCCAGATATGATTGATAATAAAATAAACCCTACAATATAACCACCAGTTGGGCCTACTAATTTGCCAGGGCCTGCCCCAAAGTTAGAAAACACAGGTACACCTACCAATCCAATGAAAAGATAGATGAGGTAACTTATGGTACCTTTTTTCCATCCAAGCAAAAACACTGTAAAATAAATTGCTAAATTGGTGAAGGATATTGGTACGATACTAAATGGAATAGGTATAGAAAGTGGTCCTAAGATACACATTATTGCAGACATTAGACCTATTAAAGTAATTTCTTTTGTATTGGTTTTTGTTCTAACTTTAATTTCTGTTTTTGATCTTGTTTTCAATTTTATATCCCTATTCGATTGAGTATTTATATTTATGTTTGAATTTGTATTCTTATTCGTATATTTATTGCTACTCGTAGTATTGTTTGTCGTAGTATCTGTCGTAGTATTCATATTGTTATTCCTGGTATTGTTTGTCGTAGTATCTGTCGTAGTATTCATATTGTTATTCCTGGTATTGTTTGTCGTAGTATCCATATTTTCATTCTACTCTTTCATATATTTTTTTATTGGCCTGCTTAGTCACGTGATAATCTTAACCCTAATCTTGTAATCATTTCGATATCTTGCTTTATATTGTTTCCAGAGGTTGTTAGCATATTTCCAGTTATGGTTGCGCTTGCTCCTGAAACAAAAGCTTTTTCTCCGGAGTTTTTCATGATAGAACGTCCTGCTGCTAAACGTATATCTGCTTCTGGATTTATAAGCCGAAAAATAGCGATGGTTCTAAGCATATCCTCTTCTGTGATACCTGTAAATTCCTCATAAGGTGTACCCCTAATTGGCATAAGTGCATTAATTGGAATAGATTTGATTTCTAATTCTGCTAAACTAATAGCCATATCAATTCTATCCTCCCAAGTTTCTCCCATACCTATAATTCCACCAGAACAGACCTCAAGACCTGCTTTTTTCGCTAATTTAATGCAATATATCTTATCCTCATATGTATGAGTGGTGCAAATATTATGAAAATTTCGTTTTGATGTTTCTATATTTTCATGGTATCTTTTTACACCTGCAGCTTTTAACGCAATATAGTCTTCTTCTGTCAAAAGTCCATGGGAGGCACATAACTCTAATCTGCTCTCCTTCTTCATCTTTCGATAAGCCGCCAAGGCCAATTGCATATCTTTTCCCTGTAGCGTTCTACCTGCTGTTACTATGGAATAGCGATGAACACCCTCTGCCTCATTATTCTTACAATCGTTAACAATGGTATCTACATCCAAAAAATCATATTCTTTCACCCCAGTCTTGTGATGGCTTGATTGGGCGCAAAATTTACAATCCTCACTACATTTACCACTTCTACCATTAATAATGGTACATAGATTCACTTTATTTCCCAAGTAATATTCTTTAATCCTATGAGCACCCTTACATAACTCTTCTATATCTTCAGTTAATAGAAAGTCTAACTGCTCCTCTCTCTGTATTCGATATCCTGCCATTATTTTATCAATTAACTCAACCAACATAATAATCTCCTAACCCTGAATAATATCTATATTTGCTATCACTTGCGATACATACTGGTTGCATTTTACCTATGGTTCATACTTACAGACATTTTCTATTAAACCCTTACGCTTACTTCTCCTGAATGTAGTGTTTTAATTTCTCCATCAGTAAATTGAACAACTAGTCTTGCATTATCATCAACTTCTAATGCTACTGCTTTCTTGCTCTCATTACCAAGTATGACATCAATCTCTTTACCAATTAAAAACGAACGTTTACGATATTCCTGAATACAGGATTTCATAGATGTACCTTCGTAATACCCCCAAAAATTATTTAACACCTCTGCAACTAATTGACTTCGTGCATTGGTTGAATACAAATTTTTCTCAAAAATGGAGGTCGCTACTTCTTTTAATTCCTCTGGGAAACCATCCTTTGGATAATCCACATTTATACCAATCCCCACTACTGCATAATCCAAGATCTGGCTTTCAAAATCAATGCCTGCTTCTGTAAGGATTCCACATACCTTTTTGCCATTGCAAAATATATCATTCACCCATTTTATCTTTGCAACACATGTTGATACACTCTCAATAGCCTTTGCCACTGCCACTGCTGCAGTTGTTGTAATAAATAAGGAATCTTCGATTGCCATCTTAGGTCTTAATAAAATGCTCAGATAAATTCCTGCAGGAGGTGAATAAAAAGACCGTCCTAAGCGACCACGCCCTTCTGTCTGTTCTTGTGCAATGATTACTTTTCCTTCTAGTTCTCCTTGCGCTGCTAATTCTTTCATTACTGTATTGGTTGACGTAATTGTTTTATGAACTTCAATGCGTAAACTATCCTTACACTTTCCTAGATACGGTTCTATACTTTGACTGGATAATATATCATTTTCACTCGATAAACTATACCCTTTATTGGTTACTGCATCAATAGCATAACCTTCCTCTTTCAAACCCTTAATAGCTTTCCAAACTGCATTTCTACTAAGGGATAACTCTTTGGCCAATTTAGATCCAGAAACAACCTGACCCCTATTAGCCTCTAATACAGATAATACATACTGTTTTGAATTCATCGCGTTCACCTTCTTACAACAATCTCTTTAAGCTTTTTACCAAAATATTTCTTTATATTAATAAAATAGCATAACAACTCATCATTGTCAACCTTTAATTTATAGAGGGTGACAATTGTGAATGTTATGCTATTTGTTTTTATGATTCGTTATAATAGTTGTTACTTTTTCTTAAGTAATTGAGACACATCTCTTTTATTAAACTTTAGAGATAAGGGTTCAACTAATTTGGGTCCATATATACACCCAGGAATATGTCCATTCTTTCTAGCACTTTTTGCTTTCTCGTTTGTTACCCATGATTTCTGCTTTTAAAATATTTATAATGAATCTCCTTCTTTTTATGGATATTACCATTCTTTTTTCATAATTAATAGCGTATATTGCATTGGCACCATGTACTTTTGCCACCATCTCCTTTGATGTCTTAAACGCCTTAGTTCATGATTAACTCTCTATTTAAATTAATACTAGATTCTTTTTTCAGCTTATTCTCATGGCAAAATATTGTAAAAATTTCTTCCACTGTTTCTGACGTTCACCACCTGATACCACATTTTCTATGTCTTTTAGTATGTATCTCATGACTTCATTAGAAAAATACTTAAACTCTGCATTTCCCCAATTTTTTGTATTATCATCTAACTCAATATACTTATAATACGGCAACAAAAGCAAGCCTACCATATTATTTATTTTAAATCGGCCTATCTGATTCTATTTACACTATAAGATTTGTCGTATTGATGCTTTCTCTTTTTAACTTCCTAATCACATAAAAATATGCTGGAATCAAAAACATGTCAGCCATGATCCAGGCAACTGGACTAGCAAAGCAGGCAGCTATAAATCCGAACCGTGGCACTAATACAAAACCAAATGCGCCACGTGCAATCATTTCAAATACCCCTGCAAATATAGCCAATGGTCCAAAGCCTAATCCTTGAATTGTAAATCGTATAATATTAACCAAAGCCAATGGAAAATAGAAAATACTTGCCCACTTAAGAAATATAGCTGCATTTTTGATAATCTCTACTTCCTGTGCATTTACAAAAAGCAAGGATAATTTTCCCCCAAATATAATTAGCACTGCACTAGCTATAACAGAATAACATAAGGCAATCATGCTGCAGGCAGTCATACCTTTTGTAATACGGTCAAACTTGCCTGCCCCTCTATTTTGACCAGAATATGTTGCCATAGTTGATCCCATAGCATCAAAGGGACAACAAAACAATGCACTAATTTTACTTCCTGCGGTGACTGATGCTACAGCTGTAGCCCCCAAAGAATTGACTGAAGTTTGTAATATAACACTTCCAATTGCTGTAATGGAATATTGAAGTCCCATTGGTATTCCCATGATACAAAGTCTCTTCATAAATAAAAGATTTGGCTTCATATCATCCTTAGACAACCTAAGAATAGAATACCTTTTTAAGATAAATAATAAGCAAAGTGTACCTGCTATAGCCTGAGATATAACAGTTGCCAATCCGGCTCCGCTTACTCCCATATGAAATGCCAATATAAATATGTAGTCCAGGGCAATATTAAGCACCGATGAAATGACCAAAAAATAAAGCGGAGTCCTACTATCACCAAAGGATCTTATAATCCCTGATAATATATTATATAGATATACCACCGGGATTCCTAGAAATATCACAAAAATATACGCGTAAGCACCTTGAAATAGATCGCTTGGCGTATCCATCCATATAAGTATATTGCTACAAAGTAGACAAACCACAATTGTTGTAATCACCGCAAAAAATGATGATAACCAAACAATATTACCTACATATTTTCTTAATGTAGATTCCTGTTTGGCACCAACAGACTGTGCTACTGGAATTGCAAAACCATTACACACCCCCATACAAAACCCTATTATCATAAAGTTTATTGCCCCTGTACTACCAACGGCTGCAAGAGCATCTGGTCCTAGCGTACGCCCTACTATCACAGCATCTATTATATTATATAATTGTTGAAACACCATACCTATAAATAAAGGACCCCAAAAGTTTAGTATCAACTTTATTGGTGAACCAAAGGTCATATCCTTCATTGGATTACTATTTTTTGGATTACTATTTTTTGTCTTACTATTCTTTATACTACTTTTGATTCGACCAATCTTTAATGCATTTTTCTTCATTCGTATTCACTCCTCGTCAAGATTGCTACTTGGTTTATTTTATACTAATTATGAAAATATGCAATGTTTTTTGTTATTTAACTCTTATTAATGTTCTTCATAATATTGTTCCAGAACTCCTGCGTTTCCTTCTGCGATAATCTCACTGAAACACTATCAATATCAATATCAACAAACTCATATTCATCAATCTCATCATCTATACATTTCAAGTTAGACTGTGGCTCATCCATCTACACAAGATACATTGTTGTCTCCTGTTTATCATACCAATGTTTCAATTTGTCGTTTCATTTCTCGAACCGACCACTTCTAATTTATTGCTTCCTTTTCATAAAAACTTCTTTTATCCTTATCTGTGATAATCAACAATTCGCAATAATGTGTCCAACTCAATTTGCCAGTCACTGACTGGCAATTCTCATAAGACAAATAAAATAATCTCATGTTCTGTAAATGAGACCTAGAAAATCCTTTTCCAAATTCACTTGTTAATTCTTTAGAAAGCTGCTTGATTGTCTGCTCTCCATACACCGCTCTAATACTGTCATTTTGTTCATATCGAACAATGATTTCTCCAATTTTCCAATAAGTTAGAATTAGCTCATTATTTACTTCTCTTGCAACATTATTACGTGCTGTTTCAAGAATATTTTTTATCTCATGTACCAACGGATTCATTAAATCATCAGCCATTCAAATACCTTCTTTCTCATTTTTAACTATTTATGTTAATGCTATCGCATAAAATATTTTCTTGACTAATAGAGAACTTCTATATAGGTTCGTATTTTTTCATCTACTCCAAATACTTTTCCATATTCGTCCAAAAGTCTGATATCACATTTCTGCTTAAAATAATCCTTCAGTGCTTGTGTAAATAGTTGTATATCAACATCATTCTTATTACGGATAAAATCACAAATACATCGCTCTTTATTGTATATGTTCACCATTCCCCCAAAGGGTGTTCGGATACTGGTAATTCCAATATTCCACCACTCTTTTTTCACATGATAAGAATAACAAAATCCAAGTGACTGTTTATAGTTCACATACTCAATTGCCATAGAACGATATTCTTCAGGGAATTCAAATGTATCATATTTTTTCACCTAGGACCTCCAAAGCTATTTTTCTAAGAGTGTCTAGATCAATATTTAGATACATTCTGGTAGTATTTTATATTGGTATGACCTAACACATCCTTAATTACGTACATGGGTGTGTTGTTATGCAATAGATTACTTGCCAATGAATGATGCATAGCATGAGGTCCATGCTTTCTCTCAGAAGTTGTAGATTTGCACTTTACCGCCCCCAACTTTTTGCACTTTCATTCCACCAAACATGTTATTCTATTATTTCATTTTCATCCCCATTTGTATTTTATTTTATTTGCATTTTGCACTTTATTCTCTCTGATTATTCCTATAAAAAAACAAAAAGCTATGAGGTCATCACAGCTTTTTACTTTTTTATAGAAATCTTAATTTAATTGCATTCCATACAAGTTCTCAATTCTCCTCATCCAATGGTCCAAATATATTGCTAATATTACAATCCTTTTCATTACTTCCATTGAATTGGTTTCTAGAATACTTGGACATTCAACTCAGACTACCAGGATTTATGCTAAACCGTCGCTTGAAATGATTAAGTCTGCTATGGACAAAAGCAATCCTAAACTAAACTCCGAGAAAGCACTGTGGCCAGACAAAGAAGATGAATTCGCCAGGATTTGTGGACTAAGGTAAAAAGTGTTATCCTCATCTTTAGTAAGAGAGACTACTTGATTTATGAGACTTTTTGAAAAAGATGAGGATAACAATATCCTGTGTATAACGCAAATTATTCTCATATAAAGATAATTTGCGGAACAATCAATAAAAATGTTCGTAATCGGAAGGAAAAACTTTCTTTTTTCAAATACACTAAATGGAGCAGATTCCTCAGCTCTAATATATAGTGTAATCCAAACAGCGATAGCCAATAATCTAAAGCCACTATATTATCTTGAATATATCTTTGAAAAGATACAGTTATAAAAGGACCTTGATTATAAGGAGTTGCTACCTTGGAGTGATAATATACCTGAAAGATGTAAAAATAACAAAAATCCACAGACGTAGTAAGATTATACTATAGCTGTGGATTTTTATATAGATGTGCTTGAATTGACGCTTACCTCCTATCTAAGTACACAAGTGTCATAATAAAATCACCTGATGCTTAGAAGGGAGTATATTACAGTGCGACAGCCCATTGTTTTTCATATACAGATATTCATTCACCTGGGTATAACTAACACAGGAAATCAGTTATAAAGATTAGTTGATGGCTTGCTTAAGAAAGCTTTTCAATTCCTCTTCTGGTTACTAATTGGTTTTATTTCAAACTTGTCATCATTCTTCCATCCGTATCTATACTTCTCTTGTTGCGCAAAACGCATATCCACCTTGACATCTATTTTATATGTGCTTTCAACAGCTATTATAAGAATATTATTCTTCCAGAAATAAAAGTTCTTCCACTTCACTAGGCTCTGGCATAGAACGTAGTGCTCCTTTTCTCGTTGTAACAATATATGCTGCTGCATTGGCGTATCTTAACATCTCTTTACGATCCGCTACTGATAAATTATCAATTCCTTTCTCCAATATAGTATTTAATACACTTGCGCAAAAGGTATCTCCAGCACCAGTTGTTTCGATTGTACCACCCAGGACAAAAGATGGAACAAAAACAGGCTCTTCCGCAGGGTAGAAACTGTAACTTCCTTCTGCTCCAGCTGTTACGTTTAATACTTTTATATTAGGATAATTTTTCTGAAGAATTGCTGCTCCCTTATAAATGTCTTTCTCTTCTGTCATGAATTCCAATTCATTATCTGCTATCTTTATAATATCGCATTTAGATAATCCAAATTCAATCTGTGTTTTCGCATCTTTTAAATCATTCCACAAAGGAATTCGAAGATTAGGATCAAAGGAAATCAGTGCCCCGCCTGCCTTAGCAACCTCAATTGCTTTGAATGTTGCTCTACGAACACTCTCGTGTGTCATAGAAAGTGTTCCAAAGTGAAAAATTCTTGCATTTTCAAGAATAGTTAAAGGTAGTTCAAAAGCTGTCAGCATGATATCTGCGCCTGGTTTACGATAAAAAGTGAAATCACGATCTCCACCAGGCAACGTCATAACAAATGCTAAGGTTGTTGGAATGTTCGGATCCATTACCAGGTTATCTGCGTTGATTCCGATATCTACGATTGTATCTCGAAGCATCTTTCCGAACATATCATCTCCAACTTTCCCCACGAAAGCACAGCTTTTACCTGTTTTACGTAGCATAGCTAATACGTTGCATGGTGCACCTCCTGGACATGCTTCAAATATGGAATTGCCCTGTCTGCTTTCGCCATACATCGTAAAATCTACTAATAGTTCACCTAACGCAATTACATCAAATCTTTCCATCTATTACTCCTCCGCAAAGAGCTCATATTTCGTGATATCCATTTCAACTTTACCTTGTGTCAAAAAAGAAATACCTTTTGCTGAAATGTCTGTCGTTATAACTGTTGTCATAACTCGCTCACCATCATTGATAAATACTTCAATGCTATACTTATCCATAATTAAACGCATTTTAATTTCCCCATTCTTGTTAGGGACGTTACAACAACGTTCATGAACAAATGCCTTACGTGATCCCGAATATTTGCGATCAATCTTTAAAATAGATTCATACGGACGAAAGCTTAAGCTTGTATGAAACTTATCATCCTGTGCTAATATTACAGTAAAATTATTGTACATTGTATCGTCTTTTGAGCGAACTGTAATCTCCATGTCAATCGTACGACCTTCAATATGATTAAGTACCAATTCATCAGACATTTCAATCTTCCTATATTCAATCTTATTACTTCTGAATTGCTCTAATTCTCTAATTGGTTGCTGATATAATCTTCCATCTATAATTGATAATTCTCTTGGAAGAGTCATCTGACCAAACCATTTACGCTCTTCACAACCGCTCGGATCGCAAGTTGCCCAATTCTGCATCCAACCAATCATAATTCTTCGTCCGTCAGGTGCTACCATTGTCTGAGGAGCATAGAAATCGAGTCCATAATCAATAGACTGATTAGATTCATATGTAAATTTCTTTTTCTCACTATCTAATTCACCAATCAAGCATAGAGTTCCATGACCATTTTGATATTCTAGGCCTTCTGCAAACATATCCTGAGGACTGCAGATAAGAATGTGTTTTTCATCTAACTCAAAGAAATCTGGGCATTCCCACATTAATCCAAACTTTCCATTATTTTCAATAAGAACACTTTCATATTCCCAGGAGAATCCATCACGACTGCTAAATAATAAAATTGAACCTTCCTTTTCAGGCTTTCTTGCGCCAACTACACATCGAAAGCTTCCATCCGTTTCACGCCAAATTTTTGGATCTCTAAAGTCATTTCGACTTAATCCTTCCGGAAGACATGTCCTATCCAAAACTGGATTCTTACTGTATTTCTGATAATCTATACCATCACCTATAGCAATGCACTGTGTTTGAATGTCTTTACCATCATCGCTTTCCTTACTGACTCCTGTATACATGATGAGCTGTCGACCATCATCAAGTTCAATTGCACTACCCGAAAAGCAGCCAGATGAATCATATAGTTGATCCGGGGCCATTGCACAGGGAAGGTACTCCCAATGTAATAGATCCTTACTTACTACATGTCCCCAATGCATTGAATCCCATACAACACCGTATGGGTTACTCTGATAGAATAAATGATACTTCCCGTTGTAAAAGGAAAAACCATTTGGATCGTTAGTCCATCCGACATAAGGTGTCATATGAAATTTAGGACGAAGCGTTTTAGAAATTTCTGCGGCAGCCTCTTTTTCATAATTACGTGCACAATGTAATGTTTTATCTGTCATATTAAATACTCCTATCATATCTTCTCTCAATTCTGTTTGTACTTCAGGGTATTCAATATATTTCCATACGAAAATTATTTTGAATACTGACGTAGTGATGAAAATACCACTGTATTGCTTTCCACGAATAATCGAATTGGTTTTCCGCTAGCTCCATAGATTCTAACTGTTAATGCTGCTTCACCGTCAATGTAGAAAATACCCACGGATCCCTCCTGAATATAGGTGAAAGAATAATTTCTGCCTGGATCTAAATTGACTTCTGACTCCGCAATTAATGTACTTCCCTCATTAAAATACAATTGAATGGCATTGGACTCTGGTGTAATAGAGATCATCTTGTATTTATCGTTTTTTCCGTTGTAATCAAAACAAAGCCCAAAGGAACCACTGCCTGAATAATAAAAATCTCCCGTGATAACAAAACTCTCGTAGCAATTAAATACATCGTAATATGTGTACTGGCTTCCAGCGTCCGCATATAGATGTGCTTCCTCTATCAGAAGAGCTCTTCTTGTCTGATATTGGTTAACAACAGTATCTACAGGTGACAACGAGAGAACACCCTTTTCCTTTTCTACAAGCTTTTGAACCTCTAGATTACCAGCCCAAGCTGCTACATCCTGTGTGGATGAAACAGATTCTGATCTTCTCGCCCAACCGACCATATAGGAATTATTACCATCCTCTACATGTTTTGCAGCATAAAACAGTTTACCCTCAAGACGCTTTGCCTCAGAATAAGGGCCATATTGGCTATCAGAAGATGCATACCAAAGAGTATCATCCTGAGCGGAATAAGTAATATACCAGGTATCACCAAGGCGAAATGTGTCAGAACATTCCAGATTCCAAAAATCACCTTCGGTATTCGTGAAGATAATTCCGTCGTATTTCCATGTTTTCAAATCAGACGAAAGTGTATATTTTAAAATACGTGCAATACCATTCTGTGATGCAGTGACTGTAAGGTTAATGTTTCCTGTTTCAGAATCCACATAAGCCTGTGGATCACGAAAGTCATTTTTTTGTCCAAGCTCAGATGGTGGAGCAATCTCCCAGCCTTCGACCTTATTAAAGGAAGTCAGATTATCACTTTTTGCAACCATAATTTTTTCCTTAAACTCTGCAGTAACGGAGGCGGTATGTCCCGTATAAAACAAATAGTTGGTCTCGCCAACTTTAACTACGGAGCCTGTACCAATCCAGCTATCCTGTTCACTTGTACGTGAAGCCTCAAGCACTGGTGTATCCTGCTCCTCATATGTTACAAAATCAGTTGTTGTAGTAAGATAAATAGAATGATTATAGGAATCTCCACCATCTTTCAAATAGTAAATATAATAAATTCCATCTTCATAGTAAGGCATGGGATCTCCTACATATGGCTGGTTAATCCCATCGACATCCGGAAGGAAGAACGTACTGTAAGAATATTCGTTTTCCTGGCTTCCAGGTGATTTTAGAGAACTGAAATCCTTGTCATCGCTTGGATACTCGATTTCATCCTTTTTATCAACATCCCACAATGCATACAATGTCTGATTTGCCTTCATTTTATCTTTATCAAAGTTCCATTCTATTGTTCTTTCAGCATCTTGATACCAGCCATGGAATATATATCCCTCTCTCTTTGGAGTCTCTGGCTGCCGTAGTTTATCTCCATGACTAACGGTAAAAGAATCATAAGTACTACTTTCATTATAGCTGTCCTCAAAAGAAACGGTATATACCTTTCCTACTCCGCATCCACTGAGTATAAGTACGAACAGAGCACTTATAATACCTAATGTTTCTACTTTTTTATTATTCATAGATTCCTCCTGAATATTTTCCTTATCATGAATAAGATGCGATGCTCTATGAGCATCGCCCTTATTATCTTTCAGTTAATTAATTGATATCGTATGTAATACATCTTGTGAAATATTTACATAACTTTTTCCTGATATATTTTAATTTCTTGGATTTCGATAGTCACTTCACCCAGTTTTGAGGTTGCTTCCGAGCCGAACTGAAATAACATTTCAAAATCCATTTCTGTAACAAATGTATCTTTCGTTTTAAATACAAATGTCTGTTCTTCCGTTGTAATATCCATACCCTCAGAAATTCTTGGATCCCATTCACCAAGTGGATTTAAAAAGAATGCGCATGAAACAGGCTTTGATGCTTTCGCAGTTATCTCCACTGTATAGTAACTGTCACCTTCTAATGTCAGACCGTTATCCCCATAGCCACAGATAAGCTTGTTATGCCAATCTGTAATCCCTGCATTATCAATACGGTAGAATAGGCTTCCATTTTCCGTCCAGATTGTACCTACACCTTTATCATTATCATCGTCGGTACCATTGAATGTCTGCCATGGATAATCGTTGTTCGTTGCATTTGCGGTATTCTGTCCAAAAGGTGTGAATGCATAAATTGTCTTAGCAATTTCTCTGTCACCCTCTACAAGACCAAATTCCACATCATCAATTATAAGATTGTTTGATGTAACTCCCTCGGAAGGAGCACCAATCTGTAAACGGATTACAGGATCTTCAACATCCTTATCAGCAGTAAACACCCCACTAATTACTGTTTCCTTACCTGCTTCTGTTGAAAAGCCATTAAAGCTTACACGCTGTGCATCAAAGTTCAGTGCGCTCTCTACTAAACACTCACCACTTTGGGCATTTTCTGTATTAATTTTAAAACTGTAGTAATATTTCTTACCTTCTTCAATTGTAACTGTTGGTAATGATATATCAGCTTTAATGCTCCATACACCTCCTTCTGTTGGATATGAATCAACAGTAACTTTGGAAGCTTCATCATTATATGTAACGCTTGCTGATGCGCCATCACCTGCAGCAACACCTACTGCATCGTCATTTGCAGAAGCAAAATCATTTGTGTAAACAGCTGTATTTGTTTCTTCACCGGTAATCTCGTATAATTCAATCTTATCAATGGTAACAACAAAGTTTTCTGGTGTTGTATCAGAAGCATTGTCTGGATTTGGAGTAATCTTTCCCATATTGATCATCAATTCCGCTGTACTTTCTTTTTCAACCGTGAAGTCTAACTCAAGCGGAGCTATTTCATGCCCAATGTTCAAATTAAATACGCTTCCAAAAGTCACCCAATCCGTTGCACTTTCATCTCTTGCAATAATATGAGCATACGTATCTGCCGTAGATTTCACCCAGACTTTCAACTTATAATCTGCCGGTTTGACATTTAAACCAGAAAGATTAAGCTTAATGTCCCCATCACTATTTCCAGGATTATTGATCGTAAATACATAAGCACCCTGTTTCAGCTCTCCGGTAGCATCAACTCCCTCTGCGATAGATGGGCTCCATCCCTTAGCATCTACCTGCTGCTCTGCGTTGAAATCAAACTCTTTATATACAGTAGCGTTGGTAGTTTCTTTTGTAACTGATAAGGTTGCATAGGTTGATACTGTCTCACCAGCTTTATCAGTCACCATATAAGTTAATTCATAACTTCCTGGCTTTTCTGGAACAACTTTACCATTCTTAAATGCTAATTCCGGAGTTGCTTCCACTATAATCTTAGAAGTGATATTTCCATCCTCTTCATCCAAAGCACTTACTCCTTCTAAAGCATTAAACTCTGAACCTGCATTAATAACCTGATCGCTAACGCCAGTAATCTCTGGAGCTTTATTGTTTCCTCCTCCACATGCTGTAAAACTCATAATCACAACTGCGCAAAGAAACGATGTAGCTACTTTTTGTAATTTTTTCATGGTAATCCCCCTATTATTATTTTACACTAAATCTATCAAATGCCTGCTGATATATGGCCTGAAGTTCCCCAATCCTTACTTTGTTTTCCAATTCCTCCTGAAATACATTCCATTGGTCTTCTGTAATACCACCATTCATTAACCAGTTAATTAAGTTGGTGCGGATATAATCATTAAGATTTGTTTCATAATTTGCTAACGTATTCAGTTCATCCAAAGTAAACTGTAAATTTGGACAAGGCTGTACATTTTCTGCAACAAATGGTGTTGCAACTTGTTTAAGTCTCTCCACTCTTAATTGAGCTCTTGGTTCCATATTGACAACATTATCCCATGCATAATCCGACAAGTAAATAATTCCTAAAGGTGAATTCTGCAATCGTAATTCATCAGTTGTAACACCTGCTGGCAGCTCTTTTTGAACAAGCTTTCCATTGGAATCTTTTTCCTCCTCATAGACAATCCCAATAGGTCCATAGTTAATCTGTGCAGAGATTTCAGGATCGTAGAATCTATCTAAATAAGCTAAAAGGACTTCTACATTATCACAGTTACTGAAAACAACTACCTCACCCATACTTATTTCAGGGTTGTTGGAAACGCAAACCGTCTGCTCCCCATTGGGTCCAATAAGGGGATTGCAAACAATATAATTCTCAGGATTTGATACTACTGTTTCACTTTCCCACCAATAAAATGCGCCATACTTCTCCATTCCCTTTCCATTTGCAAGGAAGTTATCCTGTGACTGTTCGAAAGATACTTTATCAATTAACCCATTTGTTACCCAGTTTGCGATGAAATTCGTAGCATCTTTGAATCTTGAATCCTGAACTGTGTATGTCACTTTTCCATCAACGATAACTCTGTGCTCAAGGTTATCATTTAAACCAAACATACCATAAAGGTCACACTGATTACCCTGCCAGTTATTATAGACAAAGCTTAGTGGACGTTCATCTGTGTTATCCCCATTTTCATTTAAATCATTATCTCGAAAATAAGTTAAAAGCTGTTCCATCTGATCACAAGTGATATTAAGGCCATCTACTAAATCATCCGAACTTAATCCCGTGACCGCTCCTGTTTCAATTGCCTTTTGCGTCCAATTCTTGTTAAGGAAAAGTAAATTAGGATTCTGCAACAATCCCATTTCCTCAATACGTGGTAACGAATAAATCTTCCCATCTTCCACATTAATCAGCTGTTTTTCGATGTCAGGTCTTTCCCGGAGAATTTTTGCAAAGTTTGGCATGTACTCAAGATAATCGCTGATTGGTACTAATACTTTTCTCTTTGCATATTTAATAATCTCTCCTGAGCTCATACCTGCATGATAAAGAGCATCCGGACGCTCATCTACATTTCCGAAAATCAGATTTTTCTGCTGCGCATAGACAGATTCCGATACGTTTTCCCAGGACACATTTACGTTCGTAACTTCATATAAATCCTGCATTATCTTCATGTCATTATAATCTAATGCAGATGCATTTTTAGAAGAATAGATAGCGAAGGACATATCCCTTGCTCCAGCTTCGTTTAAGATTGGTGCTGATGTGTCTGTCCATTGAAAACCATACTCTGAAACAATCTTAGTTACATCTTGTTTCTCTGTATTTTCCTTTTTACTTCCTCCACAAGCAATTAAACTCAACATCATTGTTACAGTTAATCCCATTAGGTAAATCTTCTTTTTCATTTACATAGCTCCTCCTTATTTATGTTATTAAATTACTCTTTTAGAGATCCGATCATAACCCCCTGTGCAAAGTACTTCTGTACAAACGGGTATAGCATTAGCACTGGTAAGCTGGATGCAATAACAGAAGCATATTTTAACTGATTTGCTAAACGGTACTGTTCAAGAATCGTCTCACCACTACCTCCAGCTGTGCTTTCTGATGCTATCAAAATTTCCTTTAAAACTAATTGCAATGGATATTTACTTACATCCTGTAAAAATATCATAGCGTTGAAATAACTATTCCACTGACCAACAGCATAATAGAGAGCCATAACTGCAATGACTGCCTTAGAGATAGGAATAACAATTCTTATGAAGGTTCTAAAATGTCCCGCCCCATCAATGCTTGCTGCTTCAATCAGTGACCTTGGTACACTGGATTCAAAAAACGTCTTACACATAAACAGATTCCATACAGATAACGATGCCGGAAGAATAATTGCCCACATTGTATTCGTCAAACCAAGCCCAGTCATTACATTATAGAATGGAATCAATCCACCTCCGAAGAACATTGGGATAATAAAATATATCATCCAGAATTTCTTTCCAGGAAGCGTTTGTCTACTCAGTGCCCATCCTGCAGAAATTGTCACAACTAAGGATATCAAAACTGTTAGCAATGTATAAACTATAGTATTTAAATATCCTCTCCATACATCCGAACGTTGAAGGATTTTTACATAACCATCAAAATTAATGTCCACTGGGAATAAAACAACTTTTCCAGCAAGTACTGCGTCGGGATCTGAAATTGAAGCAATGATGATAAAATATAATGGGTACATCACCATTAAAGTAACAAGTCCAAGTATAAAAATTACAATGGAATGAAACATTTTGTCGTCTTTAGAATATTTCGCAAATATATTCTTTTTCTTTTCAGTCATTTTTCATCTCCTTACCACAAAGAATTTTCAGAAAATCTCTTTGATGCTGTATTCGCTATAATCAAAAGTATTACATTAATAATTGAGTTAAATAATCCAATTGCTGTCGCATATGCCTGATCAGGAATTCCAGTAAGACCTCTCTTATAAACATAAGTTGAGATCAATTCACTAACCGTCAGATTACCATCTGTCTGCATTAACAATGCTTTCTCGTAACCAACACCCATCAAACCACCAATTGACATGATCAACATTACACTGACAATTGGCATGATTGCTGGTATATCAACATGAATAACACGTTGCCAACGAGATGCTCCATCCATAACCGCTGCCTCATGCTGCTGGGGATCTACATTCGATAGAGCAGCAATATAAATAATAGCGCTCCATCCAAAATCCTGCCAGTTACTAGACCCGATATAGAGAGGACGGAAGGCTGAATATTCAAGGAAAAATGAGAATCTTTCACCGCCAAAGTTCTCAGCAAGATTATTTACAAGACCATAACGTCCAAAGAACAATTGAAGCATACCAATTGCTACTACGAGTGAAATAAAATGAGGTGCTGTGAAGATTGTCTGCAAAAACTTTTTTGTTCTATTTCCTTTAAGCGAATTTATCATTATCGCAATAATAATTGGTAATGGAAATCCAATCACAAATCCTTCAATACATAAAACAAATGTGTTTTTCATAAGCTGCCAAAACTGAACATCTGTAAAAAATCTCTTAAAATTATGAAAACCAACCCAAATAGTTGTATCAGAAAGTATTTTGTCACCTGGCATAAAATCTTGAAACGCAATTAAGATTCCATAAATCGGTAAATAGTTAAACAGAAAAACGATAACTATTGCAGGAAGTGCCATAATTAAAAACGGCGAATTATCTTTCAGTCTTTTCAGACAATCCTTTAATCCATCTTTAGGCTTTTGATTTTTCATATTCGTGCTCCTTGTTATAAATATTGTTTATCAAAAATGTCTAATTCTTTCATCTCTGATTAAATCTTAAAACCCAACTCACGTTTTGTCAAAAAATACAACATGTTTACGCCAAAAAATGTGCATATGCGCAATTTACACATAATTATTTGTGCATTTTATGATTTATAATTTGACATTATTATTGAAGTACTATATAGTAATTTTCGTAGTCACCCATAATTCTTTACTCCTTTTGAAGCTTTTACAAAAGGAAATCATACACATTTGAGGTTAAATGACGATATGAAAAATAATGTTACAATACAAGATTTAGCTAATGCTCTTGGAATGTCACGTAATACTGTTTCAAAAGCTTTAAACGGAAAACATGTCCCAATGAAAACCAGAAATGCTGTGATTAATGGAGCAATTGAAATGGGATACAAAGGATATAAACTGGTAGCCAATTCGGGAAGGACTTCCCTTATTTCGAAACGTATTGTAATTCTATCTTCACGACTTTTGATGAATATGAATTACTATATTCTTGTTCTAAGAGGCATTGAAGAAGCACTTATTGACCACGATATAGAATTATCTCAATTTAATATAACGAATTCTGGATCCTTTACTAAGTTTAAGCATTATCTTGCTAATAACAAAGTTGATGGAATTATTAGTATCGAATTTTTTGATACCACATTTGTTTCAGAAATAGTGGAATCAGGTATTCCATCCGTATTTTTAGACTTTCCAGTCTGTCATATACCAATGAATGGCCGTTTTGATATTCTTCTTCCAGAAAGCAGAAATGCTGTCATGCATTTTTGTTTGCACCTGATTCAAAACGAAAGTTGTAAAACCTTTGGTTTTGTAGGCGATTATCAACACTGCCTCTCTTTCTATGACCGGTATTCTGGTATGCGTGAAGCACTCTTCCTTACTGGATTACCAAACAATCCTCAATATTCAATTTTATATAACGATTCGAAATCATACTCTGTAGAAATGCTGCAAGATGCAATTCTTGCCCTTCCCTCACTTCCAGACTGTTTTATTGCTGCCAATGATACAATTGCCATAAATCTTATGAAGGTTCTTAAAATTCTAAAGATTCATGTACCAAAAGAAATAAAAGTAATCGGCTTTGATAACATTATGGCAGCAAAGACTGCAACCCCTCCTCTTACTACTTTTAATGTTAATAAGAGAGAATTAGGGAAACAAATTATCTCAATTCTATTAGATAGAATTGCTAATCCATCACAGGCAAATTTTACGATATATATTTCATCAAAACTAATTATTAGAGCTTCCACTTAATAATTTTGCCATCATGCATAGGTAACCATATGCACCATTAATATAACATTCGCCGTTTTCTATTTCTAAAATCAAACTTAGGTTTATCAAGGTCAGATGCTTCCATTATTTTACTTTTAACACCTTTGGCATTTCTTCTATTTAGTTCGCAGCATTCTGTTCCCCGCAATACTCAAAAGTTGGTGCTGGTTCCTTTTCGTCTACCTTTTGCTCAACTTCACTTTTTTTTAAATTTAGCTTGTCCACAATCACTGATTCAACAGCTAATTTTTCTTTTTCCGTAACATTTGCATTTGTTGTTTTATTTAAAAATCGTGATATACTTAGCAAATAAATACAATTTATTCTTTGAAAATTATTTATAGTATGTTTTAGCGAAGAAAGATATCGCTCGGTAAATGAAACTCAATACGAGGGGGTAGTAAAAATGAGATTCATGACCAAAGAATGGTACGACACCATGTAGAAAACAAGCTTTCATTTGCTTTTGAAAATATCAAAAAAGGCTGAGGTTTTTTCCGAAGATTATTTCAAGAATCTTTACAATAGAGAAGAAAAAGCCTGGTTACAACTTCAGGAAGATGTTTCTAATGTTAAATTTGAAGACATTTATCCAGACGAATTTCAATCTGAATATGCTGATGGCCGTCCATTAGAGCCGTGTGAATTCGAGGAAGCTAAGAAAGAATATTTTGAAATGAAGGAGCAGGTGCGTCTAAATTTTGCAAATAAACCTGCCTTTGATTCGGATCAAGAAAAGAAAAACTTTAAGCAAGCATTACGGTATAATGTCGAATATTTAAAAAGAAATCTGCCAGATGAGATTTTACAAAAGGTTGCAGATATTCGAGTTTTAGCACTTAACAGAGCTTCAGCCGAAGTAAAAAATAGAATAACACTATACTGCAAAGCGAATGAAAAAGCTGTTGAGTCAGCAATAAAGGCTTATAGGAAAGATTATATGAAGAACTTTAAGAATAGAGAGCCTGACTTTGCTGAAAATTTTAATTTTCACGATTGCAGAATTGTTTCAAGCCGTTAAAAAGGTAAAGACACAGTAATAGCACTTGACAATTCAGGCGGATTTACGAACATAAGTCAAATTATTTTAAAGAATTGCTCGATACTTAAGAAGGATACTCTTTTGCATAGTGCATGGTCGTTATATGATGAAATTTATAAAACATGCAATGGTGTACGAAATCCATGTCTGATATTGTCAATATTACTTTACACTTTTTACTCGTATATTCCGATTGCTATGCTACATCCTCCGTTGAATCATAATAACGTTTGCGCTTAACCATAGGAGGAAGTCCATCATTTGCAAAACATATCCTCCGGTTATTCCAATAGCTTATAAATTATCTCCAGATTATTATTTTTAGTTCTTCTATTGTGTAAGTAGTAGATTTAATCTTCCTGCTATAGAAAAGTTCCTCCTTTAATCTGGCCCACATGCTTTCACATCTGGCATTATCGTGACATCTTCCACCTGCACTGTTCATACTTTGCTGGATCCCATATTTGTTAACCGCTTTTCTATAAAGCTCACTGGTATAATCGATTAAGAAAAAGGGATTACTCCCTTTCCCTCATCTAAGAACCGTACGTGAGAGTTTCCCGCTCATACGGCTCAAGCATTTCTTCACCTTTTCAGGCAGCAACAATTGTATGCAGTCTCAACTTTCTTTTGTCAAAATAGTCCTTGTCTAAGAATGGTGTTTTTGAAATCTGTAGTTTGGGATACCTAACTATTTTGATGCGTTTTAGATTAATTAAGCTATAGTCATCAGTTGTGAAGACCCATCTTTGTCCATTTCTTTCGTGCCAGTATCTATTTAATCTCCACCATTTGTTCTTGTTTGGGTGTCTATGTTTTGCCCATTGTTGTAATAAGTAATAAAGGGAGTTATTTATACCAGAAAAAATTTTACTAGAAACAACGTGTTTGTGATAATTCGTCCAGCCTCTTATTACTTGATTAAGTCTTCGAATTAAATCTGATTGAGTACTAGCTTTTCCTTCTCTAAGAATTATTGTAGAGCATTTTCTAATTAAGTTTTTGACAGAAGTTTTGGAAGGTTTGACTATAAGTTTCTCCTTGTATTTCTTGAATGTCCATCCAAGAAAGTCAAATCCTCTATCAATATGTGTAATCACAGTCTTTTCTTCTGATAGTGTTAAACCTCTTGAAAAAAGGAAATCACTCACAAGAGTTTTTATTTCTTCTGCAACTTCTTTTGAATTTGCAGTGATAACAAAGTCATCAGCATATCTAACTAGATTCACTTTAGTCTTTGCTCTATAGTGATTTTCAATGTTACCTTTTGAATTTCTATGGAATCTATCCTGGATTATTTTTTCAAGTCCATCTAATGTCATATTAGCATATATGCTTGATATAGCTCCGCCTTGCGGCGAGCCTGTTTCCGTTGGAAAAAGATTGCCTTCATATATAAAACCTGATTTTAGAAATTGCTTCATAATTCTTTTATCCATTGATATATTGTTTTGTAACCACTCATGATTGATATTATCAAAGCAACCTTTGATGTCACCTTCAAGTATCCATGCCGGAGAACATTGTCTGGCTAATATACAAAATAATTGCTCACATGCATCTTTTGCACTTCTGCCACGACGGAATCCAAAAGAAATAGAATCGCCTTTTGTCTCTGCTATTGGTTCAAGAGCCAGCGCATATAAGGTTTGCATTGCTCTATCATATATTGTTGGAATGCCCAATGGACGTTTTTGCTTTTTACCTTTTTTTTCCATGTATACACGTCTTAAAGGTTTTGCTTTATAGTTTTTATCAGTGAGAGAAAGCACTGCTTTCATCTTTGAAGCCGAGGTAGACCATAGTTTCTTATCTACTCCAGACGTGTTTTTCCCTTTGTTGGTTGTTACTTTTCTTACAGCGTAAGCTTTAGCTGAAAAAGAGTGGACTAGTAAGTATTGTAGTCTTTTAACTTTGTTATTATCTCCCTTTACTGTTGCCTTAGCGATTCGAGTTTGTAGCCTATTGACGTCATTTTCAACTTGTCTCCAGTCAATAGTTTCCCATTGAGAAGTAAGTGCTTTTGTGTCTTTTAGCCTCTCGGTTATATCCGTCGTTGAGTTACTAAAATTCATAAGTTTATAATCCTTTCCCGCTAAGAAATACCATAGGATAAGTCTGCACCCTTTCAGGTTAGAGCAAAGTTTGAACTCCTATCTGTTTTCATTACAAAATCAGCCTTCGCTTTTTATCCTTTTCTTCTGCCCTCTATATCATTTCGCCCCTTGCAGTTTGATACCTCCTTAATGGAGGAATATATAGGGTTTACCAAGTTCCACATAATACATAATTATGAATACCTTAGGAGCCATCTTTAAACCGAGAGTTCTTTATCCATTCGCATTGGTTTGACAGTTCGCCTTTGCTTAACTCTACACCATTTTGGTCAAAGCGTTACAGCCTATTTCGCTTTCTCAGAGTAACGGTTCCTACAATGATTCACTTTACGTTCTCCTTAGTATTCTTACTCTAGCAGTTGTCCCAACTTTAGGCTACTAGAACTCCCACATTGTCTCGTGAGCTTTCTAACCCGAATGTTACCATTCACGCTAGTCACGATAGAGTTACCCCGAATGGATAGGGTAGTCTTCCGACAATATATTATGTGACTTCTTGTCACACCTGTGTTCCCCTGTCTGAATGGACTATTGCTCCACGGATTTCAGGATATGCCTTATACGTATTATCAAGTGTTTTTTCAACTAAGGTGGCTTTCATGTTTGTATCCATTGCAAGTCCTACCACGGCGGAATCATAGCAATCAAATATTGCTGATACATACAGTTTACCATCACTAGCTTTAATTTCTGATATGTCTGTAACACATTTTGATAGTGGTTTAACAGCCTTAAAGTTACGTTTGACTAGATCATCAGATTTTCTGGCTTCTTTGTCCGCTTTTGTAATACCATTTGGGTTACGTTTAGGTCTGTGGCTAAGATTAAGTATTTCCATTATTCGATAAATGGTTCTTTCACTTGGAACCTTGAAATTGGCATCATTTTCATGTTTAAGTTTTAACGCCTCATACATACGATATCTTCCATAGGTATCGTTATAGATATCCTCATCAAGTATTGCAAACATTTCATCTGCTATACATTGATATTTCCATGGAAGGTCCTTCTTGCGAAGGTAATCATAAAAAGCTTGCCTGGTCACATCTAGTATTCTACAATAAAATGATAACTTTCCCTTAATTTTGCCATCTTTGGTCTTTATAGAAATAAACTTTAATCGTTTGTTTTTACTGACTTCCGACGGCTCGCTGCGAAAAAAGCGCTGGCTTCTTCCAGAAATTCATTTTCTTCCTTGAGCCTTTTAATTTCTTTATTTTGCTCTTTTAATTGTTTCCTTAGGGAGATTAATTCTTCTGTTAATGACAGTGCACTGTCTGGTGTTTGGGATCCTAATCCCAGATCTAGTTTTCCTTCCTTGGAAGCTTTGACCCAACCGCTAAGTGTGCTTGTTGCAATACCAAGCTCCTTAGAAGCTCTTGTTAGACCTATTTCTTTGGATAATTTAATTGCTTGTATTTTATATTCTGTATCATACTGATGTTGTTTTCGTGCCATGCGAGCACCTCCTATTCTCTTAATTATATATCAAATTATACGAGAATACATTGTCAAGTTTTATTATACAACATCATATTGAATTTGATGCTTTTACCTTACTCCCTAGCACCTTTAAACCTCTTACAATTAAAATTTTTCTCGTTTCAAAAACACCGCTGTCTACTATGTGATCATAAAATAAAGTTCTACAACAGCCCCATCCCCCTCAAACCCTTATCCCATCTTTCTTTCCGCCACTTTTTCCTATCCTTTCCAGATAATAAAGTTCTTCAACAGTTTTTCCACTTTTTCTCCCCCCCTTGACCCATTTTACCCCCTGTTTCCTGTCTTACCCTAAAAATAAAGTATTACAATGGATTGAGGGAATAAGGGATGTGAGGAATAAGTGGAAATGGCAGGAGGGAATGCATAATGAAATAATAGAAAGAGAGGTTTGAGAATTGGGGTTTAAGGATTAAGAATTGAGGTCATCTTATTCCTTTATCCTTATCCCTATATACTAATCTCTTATATCTCTACTCCTTATCTTTTCCCTTAATCCTTAACACTATCTTCCCATTCAAAAAAAGGACTACATAAGCCACAGCCTACATAATCCCTTAACCTTATCCCTTCTTCCTTATGCTTAGATACCCCTTATACCTTAATCCTATCAATCCATTATCCCTAACATCCCCTAAACCCTATCTCTACCAATATATGACGTGCTTCTTCCAACTCCAATCATAGCTATTTTCTCTTCCTCTACCAACTTTTTTAATGCTCTCTCTATGGTTTTTTGACTAAGTTCTGGGCATAGTGTCATAATATCTGATTTTGATAACTTGACTAATGACTTTTCAATTACAGAATAGACCCTATCAGCAGATGACATCTTCTTTTTCTCAACCGAAACAAATCTTTCTTCAAAATCACGATATGCATTGATTAGCGTTCCCAAAGTATAACGAATAAATGGCATATACGTACTTTCATTTTCATGCCAATTCATAGAACTGTCCTGCAGTGCCTCATAATAAGTTTCTTTTGATTTTTCAACTACCATATCAATGCTGACATATTTTCCAACAAGATATCCTGCCTTATATAATAAAAGCAATGTTAATAACCGTGACATTCTGCCATTCCCATCACTAAATGGGTGAATACACAGAAAATCTAAGATAACGCATGGAATTATCAACAAAGAATCTATATTGGTATTATGAATCGCATCATTGTATTTATCACATAATTCTCTCATATAGTCTGGTGTTAACATTGCTTCTACTGGTTTAAATCTTATACTTTCTTTACCATTTTCATCTGTTTCAGAAATATAATTATCAGAAATTTTATAATGCCCTCCATACGAGCTTTCTGTAAACATATAAAGATACTTATGCAAGGTGAGAATATCATTCTGTTTTAGCTGTATATAGGAATAACTATCGTGAATCATGGAAAGTACCTCACGATAGCCAGCGATTTCTTTTTCATTCCGATTCCGAGGCTCGCTCTTTTTCATAACAATTTCTTTTAGTCTGGAATCAGAAGTAAAAATACCTTCAATTTTATTTGATGATTCAACACTCTGAATCTTAGCAATTTCCATTAACCTTTCCAATGTCTGCGGTTGGGTAGCTAAATATAATTCCTGTTTCCCTTTGTGTTCATGAAGCAACGAAACCATATTCATGACTTCCATACTAATCGTCATATGTTGTATTGAGTTATAATCAATCTCTTTCATAGTCACGCCTCTCTTTTCTACCCCATTTTAACATTTTGACATAGAAAAGTCAATAACGAGGAGTAATATTTTGTAAAATATGGAGTAGAGGGACAATGTTATTAAAGGCACAAGTTTTAAGGGTTAAGGATTAACCTAGTTCAAGTATTAAGATTCAAGTATTAAGGCAATAAGATTGCCTTGTCAACTTTATATAGTATATATGTAACTGTTCAGGACCCCCTATTAAAAAATAAAATTGGAGCATCCTGAAATTGCTTTTTTAATTGCTTCATACGCGTTGTATCCCTGCTTATGAGCTGTTCCAATATATGACATGATTTTTAGATAATCTCTGGCACCCTCCTCACTTCGGAAGCATCCAGAAACTTTTGTTTTTACCTTTATCATTCTCAAATCCCGTTCCGCTAGATTATTATCGAACGGAACATTAAAGTTATGGATAAAAAGGCAGACTGATGCCTTGTAATTCGCAAGGC
>JBKEAO010000151.1:0-4210 GCA_047972335.1 Anaerocolumna sp.
TTATGATGTTGGTTTATCCTACGTTCGTCTGGGACAACCCTCTACTACCCTTTCTGGCGGTGAGGCCCAAAGAATTAAGCTAGCTACTGAGCTAAGTAAGAGAAGTACTGGTAAGACCATCTATATATTAGATGACCCTACAACTGGTCTACATTTTGCAGATGTTCACAAACTAATAGAAATATTACGCAGATTATCAGACGGTGGAAATTCTGTAGTTGTTATAGAATACAACTTAGAGGTGATTAAAACGGCAGATTACATCATAGATATGGGACCTGAAGGTGGTGATAAGGGTGGTATGGTAGTTGCAAAGGGTACCCCTGAAGAAGTGGCACAAAATAAGAATTCTTATACGGGTATTTATATTAAGAGGCAGTTAGAGGATAAAAGGGAAACAGCGGTGTAGTAGGGTTGCGGGAGAGTACTAGTCGGATTGCAAGTTTGTGTGAATGCGCGAATGTGGAGTTGGATATGAATTCTTCTATGAGAATGATGATGTGAGAATGATGATGTGAGAATGATGATGTGAGAATGATGATATGTGAATGATGATGTGAGAATGATGATGTGAGATTGTGATAGCGGTATGAGATTGTTGCAAGAGGCTGTAATAAGGGATTGAGACTATAAAAGCTGGAATGAGCATAGGGAGAAATATTCGTTCCAGCTTTTAGTCTATGCAAAATAATTGAAGTTAATTAATTTATACAAAAAAGGTGAGGAAACTATGGAAAAAGATTTTTATGCAATGCTATCTAGGATGAAATATATTGAACGATGGGCATTGATGAGAAATACACAAAGTGAGAATATAGCGGAGCATTCTCTTGAGGTAAGTATGATTGCCCATGCCCTTGCAGTCATTCATAATAAGAGACTAGGTGGTAATATCAATGTAGAAAGGGTGGCATTAATAGCACTTTATCATGACTCAACAGAAATCATTACTGGTGATATGCCAACGCCTATAAAATACTTTAATAAAGATATTCAGAATGCTTTTAAAGAAGTGGAAAACCTTGCTGCAAATCAGTTATTATCAATGCTACCAAACGATCTAAGAGGATCTTATGAAAGCTTATTCTTTCCTAACAAAGAGGATATATATTTATGGAAGCTTGTCAAAGCCGCTGATAAGCTATCTGCATTGATTAAGTGTATACAGGAAGAAAATACAGGAAATACGGAATTTACAAGTGCAAAAAAGAGTATTACAGATGCTATAATAGATATGCATATGGAAGAAGCTAATATATTTATGGAAGAATTCTTATTATCTTACTATAAGACACTGGATGAACTAAAATAAAATTGAATAAATGAATTAATAATGTGGTTGAATAAAGTGAATTGAATAAAGTGAATTGGATAAAGTGAATTGAATAAAGTGAGTTGAATAAAGTGAATTGGATAAAGTGAATTGAATAATATAATTTAATCTGTTAACTTGAATTAAATGATTTTGAATAAGGTACTGTTTGTGTGAGTCACTTTGTGAGTTTGCGTAAGACAGTTCTTGCTATATTGTACATATTTTGATATAATAAGCCAATATTTTGTACTGGTACAACTAGTATTTATATTGTAGAATATCTTTATGTGTAAGACTAACAGTACAACTCAATGAAGAACAATTAGGAGGAAAAACCAGTGGATAAGGAATTAGTAATTGTCCTTGACTTTGGAGGTCAATATAACCAGCTGATAGCCAGAAGAGTAAGGGAGAATAATGTTTATTGTGAAATTTATTCTTACAAGACAGATTTAGAAAAAATCAAAGCTTTAAATCCAAAGGGAATCATATTAACTGGCGGGCCAAATAGCTGCTATGAACCAGAATCACCTACTTATACAAAGGAATTATTTGAACTAGGTATTCCAGTACTTGGAATTTGTTATGGTGCACAGTTAATGTCACATGTACTAGGTGGAGTGGTTAAGAAAGCCGATGTACGTGAATATGGTAAGACTGAAGTTATCATTGATACTGAATCTAAACTATTTAAAGGTGTTTCTCCAAAGACAATTTGTTGGATGAGCCATTTTGATTATATCTCAAATATAGCGGAGAAATTTACAATTTCAGCACATACAGCAGACTGTCCAGTAGCGGCAGCAGAAAATGCAGATAAAAACCTTTATCTTGTACAGTTCCATCCAGAAGTACTTCACACAGTGGAAGGAACAAAAATGTTATCAAACTTTGTATATGAGGTATGCGGCTGTGCAGGAGATTGGAAGATGGACTCCTTTGTTGAGAATTCTATTGTAGCTATTCGTGAAAAGGTAGGGACTGGAAAAGTTTTATGTGCTTTATCTGGTGGTGTTGATTCTTCTGTAGCTGCAGTTATGCTTGCAAAAGCAGTAGGAGATCAATTAACTTGTGTATTTGTAGACCATGGTTTACTTCGTAAGAACGAAGGAGATGAAGTGGAAGCAGTATTTGGACCAAATGGTTCATATGATCTTAACTTTATCCGTGTAAATGCACAAGAAAGATTCTATGAGAAATTAAAAGGTGTAGAAGAACCAGAGCAAAAACGTAAAATAATTGGTGAAGAATTTATTCGTGTATTTGAAGAAGAAGCTAAGAAAATCGGTACAGTTGATTTCTTAGTACAAGGTACAATCTATCCAGACGTGGTTGAATCTGGTGTGGGTGGCGAATCGGTTGTTATTAAATCCCATCATAATGTAGGTGGACTACCTGATTATGTAGATTTCAAAGAAATTATTGAACCCCTTCGAGACTTATTTAAAGATGAAGTGCGCAAAGCAGGTCTTGAACTTGGCATACCTGAAAAGTTAGTATTTCGTCAGCCTTTCCCAGGACCAGGGCTTGGAATTCGTATCATCGGTGAAGTAACTGCTGAAAAAGTAGCGATTGTTCAAGAAGCAGACTATATTTACCGTGAAGAAATAGCAAAAGCAGGACTGGATAGAAGCATTGGTCAATACTTTGCAGCCTTAACCAACATGAGATCCGTTGGTGTTATGGGGGATGAAAGAACTTATGACTATGCAGTTGCACTTCGTGCAGTAAATACGATTGACTTTATGACAGCTGAATCTGCAGAATTACCTTGGGATGTGATCGGTAAGGTAACAAGTAGAATTGTGAATGAAGTAAAGCATGTTAATAGAGTATTTTATGATTGCACAGGGAAACCACCGGCAACGATTGAGTTTGAATGACCTGAACCGGTGCACGAGTGTTGAAAAAACACTGTAAATAAGCCGTTCTTAGCTCGGAACCTAGCAGAAATGCTAGGTTTCGGGCTATTTTTTTATTCAAATGATACACCTATGATACAGTGAGTTACTATTTTTTCTGTATGAAATTCTATCAAGAATAATTCTAAAACCTGTCTCTATTTTCAATTCCTTTCAATTTCGAAAGAATTTTTCAAAAATTTAGCAATCAGCAATTTTTCCACCCAAATACATAGTGAAAAGAAAAATAACTGTGTAGGAGGTTTGATTATGAACAATATGGCAGCATTTATAACTGTGGCAGAGATAAAAAATGTATTAGGAGTTTCTGAATCCAAAGCATATCGAATAGTACGTTCTTTAAATAGTGAATTAAATGAGGATGGATTCTTGGTACTTCCAGGAAGAGTCAGCAGACAATATTTTAATGAGCGTTTCTATGGACTTCAAACAATGGAAGGAGGCGAAGAAGATGGCAGTCTATAAAGACAAGAAAAGAGGAACCTGGTACACCTCTGTGATGTATAAAGACTGGACCGGTAAACAGTGCAGAAAACTTAAAAGAGGATTTGCTACCAAAAAGGAAGCACAGGAGTGGGAAAAACACTTCACGTATAAGGAAAGTGCAAGTTTAGACATGACGTTTGGTGATTTCGTAAAAGTCTATGAAAAAGATGTAATACCAAAGCTGAAAGAAAATACATGGTTATCCAAGGAACATGTAATACAGACAAAATTACTACCTTACTTTGAAAATAAGAAAATGTGCGACATTAGTCCAAGAGATATTATGAAATGGCAGAACCAAATGCTAAAAGGAAAAACATCAAATGGAACAGAATCTGCAACTACCGATTTAAAGTCCTTGCAGGCACAACGATCATGCATTTTTAATCAGGCAGTCAGATTATATGAATTACCAAGTAATCCAGTTCAAAAGGCTGGACCATTAGGAGAAGGTGATTCAGATGAAATGCAGTTTTGGACAAAAGAA
>JBKEAO010000057.1:0-13964 GCA_047972335.1 Anaerocolumna sp.
AAATCACATTGAAGACTTACGTCATAATGAAGAAAGTACCATAAAGCTTTTAAATGTCTCTGATAATTTAGAACATATTATGAAACGATTTGATAATAGTATTGGTGAGCAAATGTTAGAACTGTGTCATAAAATTGCTAAGATAAATGAGAAAAAAACACTTACCAATGAAGATTTAACAGACCTAATAGCTAAGACCGGATTATCAGAGATTCATCTACTTGATAAAAATGGTGTCATATCAGTTACAAGTAACACTGACATCCTTGGTTTTGGATTCAGCAGTGCCAAAGGAACTCAAACTTATGATTTTATGCAAATACTTATGGATCCAACTTTAAAAGTAAATCAAAAATCTGCTTTTCGAGATGTAGATGGAAAATTGTTTAAATATACAGGTATTTCCATGTCAAATGGTAAGGGAATTATACAGTGTGGATTAGAAGCTTCTAAAATGATTGATTTCAAAGGAGCCTCATCACTTTAAATTTTATTATGAAGAAGGGGTATAGTGTGAGAAAATCCCTATACCCCTTTTTATTTCAATACAATTTTATTTCTAATTAATTTTCTAATGAATTCTTAATCTTACTCCCTATTAATTTTAATTGAGTTATCCTTTTTATTACGATATAATTAGTTATATTATTTGCAAATACCTGTTTTTTGTGAAAAAGGAGCGTCTGTATGTATAAAGAAATGAATCAAAAAATTGCATCATTATATCAACAAATGAATAATCTTAAAAAAACCGATGATTTAATTCGAGATCTTAAGATACAACTCTCTGATTTATCAAGGAAAGAAAATTCATTAGCTGTTACCCTGGATTTAGAATTAGAAGATGTTGATAGAATCAATCAAAAAAATTTAACTTCTTTTGTATATACGTTACTAGGTTCAAGAGAAGAGAAAGAACAAAAAGAAAGAGAAGAGGCGATTATTGCACAGAAGAACCTTGATGATGTTAAGGATCAAATAGAAAAGATTACATACCAATTATCGGTATTGCAAACAGAAAAACGTAATCTATTAGCTAGTGAACAAGAGTACAATAGATTATTTAGCCAAAAACTTGATATGCTAAAGGCAGGTAATACAACCAGCGCACAAAGGGTTCATGTATTTGAAGCTAACATTTTAAAAGGCGAATCCAATATAAAGGAGTTAAATGAAGCAATATCTTCTGGCAGGAATGTATTAAATCGTCTAAAAGAAGTCGAATCCAGCCTTAACAGCGCTAAGAGTTGGGGTACTTGGGATATGTTAGGTGGTGGCATGATTTCGGATATGGCAAAGCATTCCCACATTGATGAAGCCAAATCAAGCATGAGTGATGTCCAAAACTTATTAAAGGATTTTCATTCTGAACTTGCAGATATTAATATTACTTCATCACTCGTTTTAAACATTGATGGATTTTCAACATTTGCCGACTTCTTCTTTGATGGAATTTTTGCAGATTGGAATGTTCAATCCCGTATTAATGAATCATTAGATTCTGTGACACAATTAGATGATAGAATGAATGAGATTTTGGAACGTTTAAGACAAATGATATCCAAAGAAGATAATTCAATTATAGACTTAAAAGAAAAGCTTAGAGTTTTTGTCTCTGAAGCATTGTGATAAAATAATCTATATAGTTGAAATAATAGTAAAAAAAGAAGCCTTATCAATGGCTTCTTTTTTTACTATTCCTATACATTTATTCTTTCGTATATAATATAGTTTGTGTAGGATATGCAAATTCAATCTGATTGCTTTCAAAAAAATCTTTAATTCCGTAATTAATTTTTTGTTGCGTGTCCATATAGCCATTAAAATCACTGCTTAAATAATAATACACTACATCAAATTGTAGACTTGAGTCTGTATAAGTAGCAAAATGCGCTCGGTCAAAACGTGTATCTGGGACAGATTCGATGATTTCTTTTACCATAGTTGGAATCATTTTTAACTTTTCATTGGGAGTATTATAAAAAACTGTCAAATGAAAGGATACTCTTCTCTCTTCCATTCTCTTATAATTTTTTACCCTGGAATTGGTTAAATCTTTGTTAGAAAATATAAGTTGTTCGCCACCAATGCTTCTAAGCTTAGTAGTTCGAAGGCCAATGTGCTCCACTGTTCCAGAAAATTCACCAGTATTAATAAAATCTCCTATTTCAAAAGGTCTATCAAAAAAGATTGTAAAGTAACTAAAAACTTCACTTAGGATTGTTTGTGCAGCAAAGGCAATTGCCACACCTCCAATACCTAAGCCTGTTACCAATGCCCCGATCTCAACTCCTAGATTCTGTATAAACAATATAATGGCAACAATCCAAATAATTACTTTTAAAGTTTTACTGATCCAGGAAAATGCAAGTTTTCTTCCGGTATCATCCCCTAATTTATTAGAATAATTATTTAAACCGAATTCTAATAATTTAGTTATCAAAAATACTGATAAATAAACAAATAACGCCAGTGAAATCGTATCAATTGCTTTAGTAAGAAAATTTGCCTTATTGAGAATTTTTTCACTAATATAAAAAGCTGATAAATACATAATTAATAATAAGTATTTATTCACCAAATATAATAATTTCGTATTCTGCTCTCCAGACTTTTCACTAATCCAATGAAAAATTCTTTTTAATAGTAGATTTTTTAACAATGATATCACCATAAGTGACAATAAAAAAATACCCAGTGCCCATAAGTATTTAGACACCGTATTACCTAAATAAACTTGATTTAAAAATTCTTGCAAACGTGGCCTCCAATCCCATTTTAAAACATATGTTCAATTTTTGTACCATATTCTACTATTTTTGTTATAAAATATAGTATATTAATTATAGCTTATATTCATAAATAAAAAAAGTAACTATTTTAATTTTCTGATATTTATGAATATAAATGTAAAGTTATCCACCATTATTGCCTATTATATATAGTTTATTACAAATATATGAATATATTTACATTACAAACCCAATATACCAATTCCATCTTCAATTGTATTATCAAAAAGCAGATCTTTTCGATGATGATAATAGCATAACATTCTATTAAATTTCTTTGACATTTTTCTCTTCCAGTATTATAATATCGATAATACTATATCGATATTACCGAGGTGCAAATATGGAAAATTACAAAGAAACACTGATATCAATGTCCACCCAGGCTTTCAAACGAATGCCCTACTATCTTCACTACTTAAAGCAGTTACAAAGTGAAGGTGTTCAAATCATCGCCTCCCCAACCATAGCTTCTGATCTATCTTTAAATGAAGTACAAGTCAGAAAGGATTTTGCTGCAATTAGCACCACTAAGGGAAGACCAAAAGCAGGCTTTATCATTCAGGATTTAATTCATAATATGGAACTTTTACTTGGATATCATAATGTGAAAGACGCAGTGTTAGTTGGTGCTGGTTCCTTAGGCAAAGCACTCTTATCTTATAAAGGTTTTGAGACCCTTGGTATGAATATTGTGACAGCTTTTGATAATAATGAAGAATTAGTTGGTAGTGAACTGAGTGGCAAAAAGATATTGCCTTCTGATAAAATTAGCAGCGTTTGTAGAAGACTAAATATACATATTGGCATTATAGCAGTTCCTGCTGCCCAGGCCCAGATGGTCTGTGATCAACTAGTAGCAGGTGGAATCTTAGCCATATGGAACTTTGCTCCATTGCACCTAATGGTACCAGGTGATATTATGGTACAAAATGAGAATATGGCTGCATCTTTAGCCATTCTATCCAAGCATCTTCAGGACAAAATAAATAGATAGGCAAAATAGGAGGTTAAAATGAATACCCTGCATCTAAAATACGCTGTAGAAGTAGAACGCTTAGGCTCCATCACACAAGCTGCTGACAATCTATATATGGCCCAGCCTAATTTAAGTAAAGCAATCAAAGAACTTGAAGATACCCTTGGTGTACCCATTTTTAAAAGAACATCAAAAGGTGTTGTTCCTACAAAAAAGGGAAGAGAATTCTTATTCTATGCCAAAAATGTTTTAACCCAGATCGAGAAAATGGAAGCACTTACAGCTCCAGATATAGAACAAAAACTATGCTTAAATATATCCATACCTCGTGGAAGCTATTTGTCCAATGGATTCACTAAGTTTGTGAAAACCTTAGATATTCAAAAAGAAATGGAACTTAATATAAAAGAAACTGGTACCCATGAAGCAATTCAGCATATTTTATATGACAATTATAATCTTGCCATCATTCGGTATGAAAAAGAATATGAGTCTTACTTTTCTAATTATCTAAAAGATAAGGATTTATCCTATGATCTTATATGGGAATATGATTCTATGATTGTCATGTCTAAGGCCCATCCCTTAGCAGAAAAAGAAAACCTCACAACTGAGGATTTTCTCGATTATATTGAGTTATTACATGGAGATACCATGATTCCTGGGCTTAATTTAACAGAGATGAAATATTTATCTGATACAGAAAGTTCCAAAAAGAAAATCTATCTGTATGAAAGAGGCAGCCAGTTTGATATACTTACCAATATTCATACAACCTACATGTGGGTATCTCCCATACCAGAAGAATTATTATCCCGTTACGATTTGTTACAAAGACTTCCTAAGGGACCAATCCGAAGATGTGTTGATATTTTGGTTTATCCTAAGGATTACACTTTTACTACTTTGGATCAAGAATTGATGAATCAAATCATGGAGTCAAAACAGTCAATGATAAAGAGTCTGGGCCAATAAGGATTCACTTCTTGTCACTGCGCAACCTTTATCCCTTCATAGACTAAACTAAAACAAATAATACACCTATTCTTTCATATTATAACAAGTAAAAAGATGGCATATCGATATTGGAATATCGATATGCCATCTTTATATTACACTATTTCTTTTCTATTTGTTAAAATATTTACAAAGGTAATTGTTTTTAAACAAGTAACCAGAAAGGATTAAGGCATTTTTATACCCTTACAGGATTGTAACTATGATAAATAAGTCTATTTCTACCCAGGCACTGAAAAGATTACCTATTTATTTAACTTATCTAAAATCTCTTCCCAGCAATGAATACTATAATATTTCAGCCACTATGATAGCTGATGCATTAAGACTGAATGATGTACAGGTAAGAAAGGATTTAGCTCTCATAAGTACAGGGGGCCGACCTAAGGTAGGCTACATCACCCGAAATCTAATCAATGACTTAGAGAAATTTCTTGGCTCTCATGATGCACAAAGTGCTGTCATTGCTGGTGTTGGATGTCTTGGAAGTTCTCTCCTCTCCTACAAAGGCTTTCTAAAATATGGATTAGATCTTGTAGCAGCCTTTGATACGGATCCAAGTCTAATAGACACTTTCATAAGTGGTAAGAAGATCCTCTCCCTTCATAAAATGGAAGATTTATGCCTTCGTATGAAAGTAAGGATTGGTATTATCGCTGTTCCAGAAGATGCCGCACAAGAAGTATGCAACTTAATGATTGCAGGTGGAATCATGGCAATATGGAATTTTGCACCTGTCCATTTAATGGTTCCTGAGCACATTATAGTGCAAAATGAGGATATGGCATTTTCACTGGCAAGTTTGTCCAAACAACTGACTCTTCAGTTTGAGTTAGATGAAACATAAAGATTATATGAAACTATATGGAGGAAATGTATGACTGAAACATTTGATTTTGAAGTAGTTGACAGTATTCTGCTGGATTTAGGAATGAAACAAAGTAGCATTATCGCTATTTTACAAAACATCCAGGAACATTACAGATATCTGCCAAAAGAAGTATTCCCTTACTTGTCTAGTAAGCTTGGTATGAGCCAAGCAAAGATTTACAGCGTGGCTACCTTTTATGAAAATTTTTCTCTAGAACCAAAGGGTAAGTTTGTACTAAAAGTTTGTGATGGTACTGCCTGTCATGTTAGAAAATCTATTCCTATTCTTAATTGCCTTAGAAAAGAACTTGGTCTATCCGAAACAAAATCTACAACTGATGATTTGCTCTTTACGGTGGAGACAGTCTCCTGCCTTGGTGCTTGTGGACTTGCCCCTGTACTTACTGTGAATGACAAAGTCTATCCAGCTATGACACCTGAAAAGGCTACATCCCTTTTAAATGAACTAAAGGAGGCGAATTAAATGTTAAAAAATAGACAAGATTTGATAAACCTTCGTAAAGTTTATGAAAAATCACTAAATGCCCAAGAGAAAAAGATATTAGTATGTGCTGGAACTGGCTGTATTTCCAGTGGTTCTTTAGAGATTTATGATAAATTAACAGACATCTTAAATGCAGAAGGTATCCCTTGCTCAGTAGAACTACAAGAAGAACCACACCAAGGGGAAATTGGTATGAAAAAAAGTGGTTGCCATGGTTTTTGCGAAATGGGGCCATTAGTAAGAATTGAACCCGAAGGTTATTTATATACCAAAGTACAATTAAGTGATTGTGAAGACATTATATATAAAACCATTGTAAATGGTGAACATATTGAAGCCCTATCTTATCAAAAAGGCGGAGAAGTTTGTAAAAAGCAACATGATATTCCTTTTTATAAAAAGCAAACTCGTATTGTATTAGATCATTGTGGTCATATTGACGCCACTTCTATTTTTGAGTATCTTGGAGTTGGTGGTTATACTGCATTTGAAAAAGCACTATACGATATGGAGAAAGATGACATCATTAGAGAAGTTTCAGAATCCAACTTACGAGGCAGAGGAGGCGGTGGTTTCCCAACTGGTCGTAAATGGGCCCAGGTAAAACGTCAGCAAACAGACCAAAAGTACATTGTATGTAACGGTGATGAAGGTGATCCTGGCGCGTTTATGGACAGAAGTATTATGGAGGGTGATCCTCACAGAATGCTTGAAGGTATGATGATTGCTGGTCTGGCTTGTGGTGCCAACGAAGGTTATATCTATGTGCGTGCAGAATACCCTATGGCCGTAAGTAGATTAAAGGCTGCCATTCAACAAGCCGAGGAATTAGGACTATTAGGAGATAATATCCTTGGTACAGATTTTTCCTTTCACCTTCATATCAATAGAGGTGCAGGCGCCTTTGTATGTGGTGAAGGCAGTGCTCTGACAGCTTCTATTGAAGGCAATAGAGGTATGCCAAGAGTGAAGCCTCCAAGAACCGTTGAACAGGGATTGTTTGATAAACCTACTGTATTAAATAACGTAGAAACTTTTGCTAATGTTCCATTAATCGTATTGAACGGTTCCCAGTGGTATAAAGGCATAGGTCCTGAAAATAGTCCTGGTACAAAAGCCTTTGCATTAACAGGTAATATTGAAAATACAGGCTTAATTGAAGTACCAATGGGTACCACCTTAAGAGAAGTAATCTTTGAAGTTGGTGGTGGTATGCGTGATGGCGGAGAATTTAAGGCAGTACAAATTGGTGGTCCTTCTGGCGGTTGCTTGACAACAGAACAACTAGATCTACCCTTGGACTTTGATTCACTTAAAAAAGCAGGCGCAATGATTGGCTCTGGTGGCCTTGTAGTAATGGATGAAAAAACCTGTATGGTTGAAGTTGCCAGATTCTTTATGAACTTTACCCAGAATGAATCTTGTGGTAAATGTGTTCCATGTAGAGAAGGAACCAAGCGAATGCTTGAAATTTTAGAGAATATTGTAGATGGAAAAGGTAAAGACGGTGATATTGAATTATTATTAGAACTTGCTGATACTATCTCTGCTACTGCCCTATGTGGTCTTGGCAAAACCGCTGCTTTCCCTGTTGTTAGTACAATTCAAAGTTTTAGAGATGAATATGAAGCACATATTTATGACAAAAAATGTCCAGCAGGAAGTTGTCAAAAATTAAAGACCATTTCCATCGTAGCTGCTGATTGTAAAGGATGTTCAAAATGCTCCAAATCCTGTCCAGTCAATGCAATCTCCGGTAAAATAAAAGAGCCATTTGTAATAGACCAAGGTAAATGTATCAAATGTCAGGCATGTATTTCTACCTGTCCTTTCCATGCAATAGTCGAAGTCTAAGCTACTGATTTATAATGCAAACTTCGCACAAAAATCTCAACCCTTGATAAATAAAATAAATATAAGAAAGGTAGCTGTAAAATATGAACAATAAAGATATTATGACAATAGATGGCATGCCGGTAGAAATAAATGGAGAGCGAAATCTCCTAGAATTAATCAGAAAAGCTGGTATTAAGATGCCAACCTTTTGTTATCATTCTGAGCTTTCTATCTATGGTGCCTGTAGAATGTGTATGGTAGAAAACCAATGGGGAAGCCTTGATGCAGCCTGTTCTACTCCTCCAAAGGCAGGACTAAATATTCAAACCAACACTAGAAAGCTTCGAAAATATCGCAAAATGATATTAGAATTATTACTTGCGAATCACTGTAGGGATTGTACTACCTGTAATAATAATGGAAGTTGCAAATTACAAGACCTTGCAGTTACTTTTAACATAGAAGGTGTTAGATTTCCTAATACTGCAGCGGAACCAAAAATTGATGACTCTTCTCTTTGCATCACGAGAGATCAGAACAAGTGTATTCTCTGCGGCGACTGTGTTCGTATGTGTAATGAAGTGCAAAATGTAGGCGCGATAGACTTTGCTCACAGAGGCTCTCATATGACCATTAGTACAGCCTTTGATAATCCCATTTCTGATTCCCCATGTGTAGGTTGTGGTCAGTGTGCTGCAGTCTGTCCTACTGGTGCAATCACCGTAAAGAATGATAAAGAAAAAGTTTGGGAAGCTTTAGATGATAAACAAACTAAAGTCACAGTACAAATTGCACCTGCAGTCAGAGTGGCTATTGGTAAACAATTAGGCTTTCAAAATGGTGAAAATGCAATGGGTAAAATCGTTGCAGCCCTTAGACGAATGGGATTTGATGAGATTTACGATACTTCAACTGGTGCAGATTTAACTGTATTAGAAGAATCCAATGAATTTTTAAAGCGTGTAGAAGCAGGTAACACAGATCTACCTCTATTTACCTCCTGTTGTCCTGCCTGGGTGAATTACTGCGAAAAAAACTATCCTGAGTTATTATCCTCTGTCTCCACCTGCCGCTCTCCTATGCAGATGCTAGGTTCTGTGGTAAAAGAACATAATTTAACCTCCAGCAGACACCATGTTCATGTAGCTGTCATGCCATGTACTGCTAAGAAGTTTGAAGCTGCCAGAGATGAATTTAGAGTGCAGGAAACTCCTATGGTTGATTACGTGATTACTACACAGGAATTGATTAAAATGATTAAGGAATCTGGTATATTATTCTCTGAAATAGAGCCAGAAGCGGTAGATATGCCTTTTGGCACTATGACTGGTGCCGGCGGTATATTTGGTGTGACTGGTGGTGTTACAGAAGCAGTATTAAGAAGGCTATCCTCCGACAAATCCAAAGCCTCCTTACAAACCATCTCTTATCAAGGGGTCAGAGGTATGGAAGGGGTTAAAGAAACCACGATTATGTTTGGAGAAAAAGAATTAAAAATAGCCATTGTAAGCGGTCTAAAAAATGCCAGTAACCTAATTGAAAGCATCAAATCTGGTACTCACTATGATTTTGTAGAAGTTATGGCTTGCCCTGGTGGGTGTGTAAGCGGTGCTGGTCAGCCATTTACCTCTAATGATGAAAAAGAAAACAGAGGGAAAGGTCTCTATACAGCTGACAAATTAAGCAATATCAAACGATCAGAAGAAAATCCTCTTATGATGTCTTTATATAATGGCTTATTAAAAGGTAAAGTTCATGAGTTATTGCATGTACATTATGGCGAAGAACATAGCAAAGAGATGAACAAGGAGGAAGTGTAAATGTTTGAACTTAGTGTCTGTATCGGAAGCTCCTGTCATTTAAAAGGTTCCTATAATATCATACAAATTTTTCAGCAATTGATTGAAGAACATAAGCTCCATGATAAAATTGACTTTAAAGCGACATTTTGTATGAAACAATGCCAAAACGATGGTGTATCAGTTTCATACAACGGTTCTAGCAATCACATCAAACCAGAGATGGCACGAGAGTTCTTTCAAACCACTATTCTCCCTCTGCTATCATAAAAGTTCAAAAAATGGCTATTGCACCAACGGATAACAATTGTTAGTGCGATAGCCTTTTTCTTTTTATTTATTCTTTTAATTCATTACTCAACCTTCACAGTTAAAATTCTCTATTATACCTGATTAACTAAACACTATTGGTTTATACCAAGGTCTTTCTTTACAAACTCTGGTACTTGCCCCTTCTTAAAAATGGTATATTTTTCTAATGTATTAGAACTGCTTCCTCCTGATACGTATATATCAAAATTACTTTCTCTCTCTAAGTAACATTGGTGATTCCAATATACAGAGCTTTCCATGGAATTTGCTAATACCTCTGCAATCTTCTCTTTATCTGTATAACTCTTACTCATTGAGCCTTTTTCATAAAGGATATCTTCTGTAGAACTAAATTCTATCGGACCATAATAATTTATAACAATTTCTCGCACATTATCAACATCATAGAAATCATAATCATAAAATCCATGATTGGATAAGAACTCAATTGTTTTTGTAAAATTACTATAAACCCAAAAATCCATGCCATAATCAATTTGAAGACCAAAACGGATTCTTGTAACTTGCGCTAGATTGCCTATATCCTCCAAGGAAAGTTTACCAAGTTCCTCCTTATATATAGCTAGAAGTTCTTCCATTTCAACCCTTGTTAGGGTAAGCTCTTTGGAACTTTTGTCGCTATAAACTGTTACCTGATTAATATCAGAAGCATTGATATCATAGATCTGGTAATGCTTTTCTTTGTACTCTTTATTATTATAGATTGCAGCTAATAGCTCCTTATCCTCACCACTGGCTAATTGATAGCTCCTAGTAACCTTCTTACCATTTTTTAATACATATTTAACCGTATAAACATATTCCTCCCGATAAATCGATACCTCTGAATTATCAGTCTCTGTATCATATGAAATACCAACCTTAGCAAGTTCGTATGCTGCCTCAAAATCTTCTAGTTTCACTTCCTTTAGATGATAATCTCGGGCACTTATATATCTGTCACCGGTATAGTCTTCATCCAAATTAACATAATTCATATCATTTTGCATTCCAGATATATAAACACTCATGTATTCAATCTGGTCCTTATCAGGAAGATATGCATCATACTGAAATAGGTCTAAACCAAATATTGAGGCTACCACACCAACCACTATTCCACTAAACAACAATTGCTTCTTATGATTAAAAGCTGCTTTGATATCAAATTGGAATAAAATTTCAATAATTGCAGAAATAATGAAAAATGAAAATACAAGACCAAATATAAACCAACCAACAGTCCCTGATACATTTGCAATCTCTCTAAGCAAAATACCACCAAGAAGTGTCAAAGGTACAACTAGGAAAAACTTAATAATAGGCTTTGATATGTCATAAGACATGGATTTGCCAGCGGCTTCTGAGGGCCTTTTTATATATAAGTAAAGTGCAAAGGCTATGAAGACTAACGTGATTATAATGGCCTTTATGAGTCCCATCCCTAACCCGTCTTGAAACGCAATCATGGTAGCACCCATGTTGATTTCAATATTACCCAGATGAATGTAACTACCAATTGGAGATAAAAATGTTAAGACATCTTTGGATGATAAGGTACCAGAATAATGTTTCAAAAATTCAGTAAAATATGTTTCCTTAATCAACATAAGCATTGGTCCATAGCCTAAAAATACACCGATCCCAAATATGCTAATGATATTATTGCCAGTAAGCATCACCGCAATGATGGTAAGGGTATAAATCAATACATAAAAGACCAGGTTTGTAAATAGTGAAACCATAGCTATTTTAAACATATCAAAGTTCATATAGCCATTGATTTGTATGATTAATAATGTTACGAGCAAATTCATGATATATGGTACAAGGTATATAAGTATACCATTCATATAATGAACTGCAAATAGCAGCTGTCTTTTCACTGGTACACTATGATATAAATCCACCTTCTTTTTAGAATGAAGATAATAAAACCCGCTTAAACCACATACTACTGCGCCAACAATTGTGATTAATAAAAGAAATAGGTTATTTGTCGACAATATCTGCATAAGACGAAACATGATATTATTGTAATGATTATATACACCTTCTTCACCAATGGATAAGGCCCCTACAATTGGTAATGCAATAAATAATAAAAGCACCGATAAGGCAATGGTCCATAACCTTCTTTTCAGATTATCAAAAAGCATTTTAGAGAATAAGTTTTTTGATGTCATAACCTACCACCTCCGTTTCACTGATAAATATTTCTTCTAAACTTAAAGGAAGAATTTCTGAAAATACCGGATCTTCCTTACTAATTCTTTTCATGATTTCTTCATAAGCGCCTCTGGCGGTAATGGTATAAAGGGAACCTCTAGTTTCCACTTTCAGAAGCTCTATTCCCTGTAATACAGTATGGATATCTGTCTCCTTCTTAAATACACATTGTATCTTATGAATACTTAACTTCATATCGAATAAATCCCTAGAAAGCAATATACCGCCCTTATGAAGTAGGCCAACATGATCACATATATCTTCTAACTCTCTTAAATTATGACTGGCAATGATAGGCGTTAAGCCTCTTTCCGAAATATCTTTTGCGAATATACTTTTTACTGCCTGCCTCATAACAGGGTCAAGTCCATCAAAAGTTTCATCACAAAATAGATACTTGGTATTCGCACAAATCCCAAGTATAACCGATACCTGTTTCTTCATCCCTTTGGAAAATGTGTTAATTTTACGATTATGTTTTAAATCAAACTGTTTTAGTAATGTGTCAAAACGCGTACTATCAAATTCTGGATATAGAATTTCATAATATTTCTTCATATCCTCAGGCGTGGAATTACTAAAATAATAGGGTTCATCTGAAATATAAAAGAACAATTTCTTAGCTTCTATATTCTCAAAGATTTCCATACCATCTATTTTAATTGTACCACTATCAGGTTTTAAAACGCCACTTAACATACGGATAAATGTACTTTTACCAGCTCCATTGGTTCCTACCAAACCAAATACATTTCCTTCTTTAATGGTGGCAGTAATTGCATCTACTGCTTTGATATCGTCAAATTGCTTACTGACCTTTACGGCCTCAATCATTACAATCCCTCCTCATATAACCTTCTTTTACTCTATCTAACAAACTTTCTTTGGATATTCCAAGTATTCTAGCTTCGTTTAAAAGCTTATCAATATCTTGTAACAGTTCAGTTTTTCTAATATCTAACAGATGTTCACTATCTGATATATAACTTCCCCGCCCCTTCACGGTATAAATATATCCATTTCGTTCTAACTCCATATAGGCTCTTTGGATGGTGTTAGGATTAATCGACAATTCCATTGCCAGATTCCTAACAGAAGGCATCTGACTTCCAGGCTCTAAAGCACCTTTTAGAATCATTTCTTCAAATCTCTCCATCACTTGTTCATATATGGGACGTCTATCCTTGTAGTCAATTATTATCATAGATCGCTCCTTTCTGTAGGTTTACACTTAAGATTCTTTGTACTTAAGATTCTTTGTACTTGCAGTATTAAGTGTATTAATTACTATAATACACTTAATATACTTCTTATTTATACTAATGTCAACTATTGTTAACAAAAAAAATGATTATCACCTACTGTCTGCTTGGGTAATAATCATTTTTCATAAGTTTATTCAAGATAACTGGTTAGGGTGTCAAAAGTAATGATAAAACACCACTTATATAGTATAATTATCATATAGAAAAATACGAAAGTGCGGTGTGTATCATGGCTTTTAAAACAAATGAATTTCAACAAATGAATCTGTTCGATCCAATATACTCCATGAGTGATAGAAATAAATCATTTCTAAAAAAATCGTGGGCTTATGGGTTTGCAGATAAAATATTTCCAGCAAT
>JBKEAO010000110.1:0-2127 GCA_047972335.1 Anaerocolumna sp.
ATGCTTGCATGTATACAGATACATCTAGATGCAAGACTTAAGAAAGAGCGCATTTAAAAGATTGTTTAACTTTCCACATAAAATAGCTTGATTTTTCTTGCCGATAAACGACAGGTTTATTTGCCATGTCCTTTTATATACGAAACAGTATCCATGGCAAGAATTTATTGGAATCATTGGCATTATACATAAGAATGTATATTTATTTAGGAGTTTCCGAACCTACTCGATTTACCTAGATTGAATCTTTTTATCCATAATAATTTTAATAAATTAAACGATATCCAAATAAATTTTTCTATTTATTATTTATTCCCCAAAATTACTTTCTTCATTATTTATCCTAAAAAATTACTTTCTTCAATATTTATCCCAAAGCTTACTCTCTTCAATATTTATCCAAAAAATTATTACATATAACTGCTTAAAAATTCATATGTTTTAATAATAAACGCGAGGTAGGTTATAAAAATGGAATTTAGCCAAAGCAGAACTTTTAAGAATATACAAGATGCATTTGAAGGTGAATTAAAGACTAGCACCTTATATGAAATATATGGATTAAGAGCAAGGCAAGAGGGGTTTATACAGATTTCAGATGTATATAATATTGTATCAGGATTTGAAAGAGAGCATGCGAAGGTATGGTATCGACTCATACATGAAAATAACCTTCCAAGTACTTTTCAAAATCTGACAGAATCCGCTTTAATAGAAGATAAAAGATCCAATGTTACTTACAGAGAATATGGCAATATTGCAAGAGAAGAAGGTTTTACCGCCATAGGAGCTTTGTTTGATGGAGTTGCCAATATTGAACTAAATCAAAATGTAATATTTCAGAATTTTGCTAGTAATATGCAAGCGAATAAGGTGTTTTGTAAAACAGAAGAGGCACTATGGATCTGTATCAACTGTGGTAATATTATGGGAAGGACTTGTGCGCCAGAAATATGTCCCATATGTAGTTTTCCTCAGGGGTATTATCAAGTATATGATTCCAATGCAACTTCTATATGATTTTAGTACATAGCCATATAATTGCAGTATAAAACATACAATGAAGTTGTGTATTAGTGGAATGGAATTCGTAGAATTGCTAGCAACCGATGATAGTCATTATCGAATATGGAGGGAAAATGGACTTTTTAAATCAATATGTTGTTATTCTAATAGTGAACATATGCTTGTGCGTAGGATATATAATAAAAAATAGTATCACCTTTATACCTAATAAATATATACCTCTAATTGTGGCAGTGTTAGGAGTTATACTTAATGTTTGGATTAGTGATTTTAAATTTACTCCAGAAATATTACTAGGAGGTTTGGCGAGTGGCTTAGCCAGTACAGGCTCCTACGAGATGGGACGTAATTTAATGAAAAGTATTAAGCTAGGTAAAACTAAAAATGAAAAATAATACCTAGTCTACTATGTTGGAATATCATGCATTAAAAAAGACGCTACTAAAAGTAACGTCGAAATACAGGGGATGAGAGAATCGAACTCCCGCTAAAGGTTTTGGAGACCCTTGTCATACCATTTGACCAATCCCCTAGGTATGATGTGATTGTCTATTGATCAACACTGCTTTTATATTCTACAACGAATTGTTTTAATTGTCAAGAATAATTTAAAAAATTAATTCATATTGTTGATTGCAAAAGTAAATTCCACTTTCCCATGGAATTTACTTATTCCTAATATGCCTTCATATAAATATGGAATTTACTAATTCCAAAATAATGTATAATAGTATTAAACATGGTTGCCCTCCTTGGTTCATATGGAGGATTATATTATGAATTCACAAAAGCATTTAACTCTTGATGCAAGAACTACCATAGAACTCGAACTTTGCAAAGGTAGCTCTTTTAAAACTATTGGACAAGTACTTAATAAAGATTATACAACCATTTCCAAAGAAGTTCGTAATCATCGCATATTTGAGAAACAAGGTACCTTTGGAAAAGGATTTAATGATTGCATGAATGCTTTTCATCACATCTGTGACATGAGAAGTATCTGTGATCGATGCACCACTAAAAAACGTCCTTGTTGGTCCTGCGGTAAATGTATAGAGTCCTGTATTTCATATAAAAAGTACACTTGCCCACGTTTATCCA
>JBKEAO010000028.1:0-3848 GCA_047972335.1 Anaerocolumna sp.
CAGGAATGGCAAGGTGAAAAAACAGCATTATTCAAGGTAAACGGTACAACATATCCAGTCCTCGTAGAAGAAGACAACACTTGTACTATACCAGAAGAGTGTTATTTTAGTCGGAACTTATTTTTTGAAGTCGGAGTTATCTGCTGTGATTTAATAACAACTAATTTAGCCAGAGTAAATTATAGTGAAAGTTGCTATACCCCGAATGTAAGCATACCTGTACCTACAGAGGATGTTTATACACAAATTATTAACAGGTTAAATGAAATTGATTCCTCGGTTGCAACTGATGAACAAATACAAAATGCAGTAGATCAGTATTTTACGGATCATCCTATCAATACCACATCAAATCAGACGTCTGAGTATATCGCATATGCTAATGGCAGTATTAATACCTGGATTGATGGAGTTAAAGGATTTTCTGTACCAAGCACAAATGTTTATGTAAGTGTTCCTATGGTATTTGCTGACGCAATCAATGTTAATAATGCTAACTTGGCAAGTTACTACGGAACAATATCAAGTGAGGGTGTAGTATTAACTGATGATATATCTCAAAAAGTTGATAAGATTGAGTTCAATGGCTCAATCAAATTGTTAGAAAACCAATGGTATAGTACAGAGTACAGACTTATAGCCCATGCCCCAGAGTGCGAGTCAAGTATGTATCTTGGAGAAGAATATAATTTCGATAAAGATTTGTGTATTGAGTTAGGAACATTTGGTGTGCCTCTTGGTGGGAAAAGATCAAGTGACTTTAATCCAAGACCGTTCTTTACAAGTATAAAATATGGAACAGGAGAAATAGCAACAAGAGATGGCTGGATTTTAAAGCTTCAAATGAAATCAGATAGTACACAAGACATTATCACAAACAGAAGTTATGTTCTTTTGACTTTCTGTGACAAATAAGGAATCCTTAAGCTAAACGTTTGAGGGTTCCTTTTTGTGTGAGAAAAAACATTACAAGGAAAGAGGTAAATGAATGGTTTCAAAAGTGACATAACTATAGGAAAATTACAATTCAAGGGCACCCGTAAGGGCGTCCTTTTCAAATACAAAAATAAGAGGGGTAGGTACATTATGACAGAAACATTAATTGTAGCCTTAATAAGTCTATTTGGCACGCTGACAGGTACTTTTGGGGGCATTGTTGTAAGTAGCAAATTAACCAACTACCGTATAGAGCAGCTAGAGAAAAAAGTGGAAAAACATAATGGAGTAATTGACAGGACTTACAAGTTAGAAGAAAAAGAAGCAGTTGTAACAGAGCAGATTAGAGTTATTAATCACCGCATAGCGGATTTGGAAGGAGCAAAATAATTATGGATTTAAATTTTTTAATGGAATATGTAAACATTGTAGTATTAGGTATTTGCCTTTGCGTGGGGTATGTGATCAAGACAAGCTTAGATTTTATTGAGAACAAATATATTCCACTTATCATGCTTGCAACGGGGACTGCAATTAACTTAGTTATTAACTTGCAAAATGTTAATGCTGCAGTTGTACTTGGGGGTATGATATCAGGCTTGGCAAGTACAGGATTATACGAAGCAATGCGCAACCTTATTGAAAAAGATGGAAAGAAAGAGGACTAGCTTATGAATATAAAAGAAACCTGCAGAGATTTAAAAGAATTAAACCCTTTAGCAAAAGTAATGTTAGAACTTGCATTAGCAGATATTAAAAGCCAGGGTATTAATCCATTAGTGGTAGAAACTTATCGTCCTAAGGAAAGACAGAGTTATTTATATTGCCAGGGGAGAACAGTAGCACAGTGTACTGCAAAGGGTATAAGCAAGACTTTCGCAGAGAAGTATTGCAATCCTAAGGCAGCACAAGTTACCTGGACATTAAATAGTGTACATATAAGTCGTAAAGCTGTGGATGTGGTGCCGCAGCGTATTATATCTGGTAAGATGACAGCTATCTGGAACAGCCAGGATAAGCAGACTAAGGCTATTATAAATACGATGACCAAGTATGGTTTTGAACCAGGGGCAAACTGGAAGAACAGTCCTGACAGTCCACACTTCCAGGTTGATGGAAATTTTACAACGACCTTTTATAAGGGCCATACAACCCAGTATGTTACTATGGCTGTGCAAATAGCCCTAAATAAGAAAATAGGGGCAGGATTAGCCACAGACGGACTATGGGGAGATAAAACAACAGTAGCTGTCAATAAGTTCCGTACTCTTTATAAATGGAATCAGAACGGAAAACTAGGTGCTATAGCGTTGAAGAAATTATTAAGTTAATTTATATGAAAGTGGCGGCTTATTTTCCACTATGCCGACGGGTTCCCGTTACCTCCTTATTGGAAGTTTCGGCCTGTACCCGGCAGGCCATCGTCAGACGGGGTTATTATTTCAATAGAACCATAATACATTAATTTTACATCATTTCAGTTTGCCAGAATTCTTGGATTTCTGATAGTTCTCTACGGATTTCTTTAATTTCTTCTACGTATACTGGATTATCTTCGCATCCTTCAAGATTATCTAATCTCTTATAAAGTTCATTTTCACGTTCGAGCATTTTATCGTACATGTCCCCCTCTTTCTCCGGTTTAAGGATGACCGGAAACTTATTGATTTAAATTGATTCAATTGCTATGACTTTTACATGATTTCTTTTTGCTTGTTTATATATTTCATCATCAGATTTATAAGTTTCAAAAGTATCTTGCTGATATTTACCTGCTTTAACTGTTACGAGCTTTTTAACTAAATTTTTATTTCCGTTTATTATTGCTGTCATCATCATGATTTATATCCCCTTCCTTGTGGTTGATCCGGTTTTAAAGGTTAACCGGAAACCTTAGAAAATTATATATGTAAAATCACTGGGTTGTGGTTTTCATAATACATAACCGACATTTCTCGTTTAAATGGATGTTCAAAATTGAAAAATTCTATACTGATATCATTTTTATCACCAGCATTGAAGACAATGGAATTGTCATCAGTTTCATAAACTGTTTCAAAGTCAAAGCTATTTAAGAATGGAGCTAGGCAGTCGTGTGAGATTGTAGCATTCTTATATGATTTTATAAGCCTTTCAATATCTGCAAGTACGAATAAGTTTTTCATTTTGATTTCCTCCGTATGGTTTGATTTATTATCTGTTCCTTATGATGTTATTATAATATATATCCCCATAGATGTAAATGGACACTTTTAACAAAATATATCCCCATAGATTATGCATTATGTATATATACCCATAGATTAGTAAATGATATAATGGAATAAGGAGGTGATAGTGTGACAAAATACACAGAAGCACAGGCCAGAGCTGTAAAAAAATATCTTGGAAATATTGGAGAAACCAAGGTAAGAGCACCAAAAGAGGATATGGAGAAATATAAAGAAAAAGCTGAGCAGGCAGGACTGAGCTTGAATCAGATTTTTATTGACGCGATAGAAGAGAAGATAGCAAGAGTGCAATAACAGAAAAATCCCTGGGCAGACTAAACAGGGGAGTAAAACGGATATATAGCAATCTGGAATTAACTTAGCTGTGTTACGTAATACCAATATGCCTGCTATTTTAACGGAATCTGGCTTTATGGACAATTTAGAAGAAGCTAAGACTATGTTAGACCCAGTATTCCAAAAGTCAGCGGCAGAGGCCATGTGTAGGGGAAGATGTAAAGACTTTAATGTTGAATACAAGGATGATTATAAGATGCCAGGACAAAATATCACACGTAGCTCTGCCAAGGAAGATATTAAGTGGTTGCAAGAAAAGCTTAACAAGGTAGTGCAGGGATATCCTTTAAAAGTGGACGGTATTTATGGTCCCAAGGTCCGTATCGCAGTCTTGATGTACTGGGA
>JBKEAO010000067.1:0-3745 GCA_047972335.1 Anaerocolumna sp.
ATTCAGATAAATATGATAACTATATCAATGATTATTATATAAGGGCTTTAGAGAGTAAAGATGAAGAGGTTAGAACAAGTGCTGCTAATTCTTTATTTGAATTCTATATAAGAAAAGAACAGTTTGAAAAAGCTGAGGACTATTTGTTGTATTTTTCAAAAGAGAATCCTGAGAGAAAGAGAAAGCAGGCTGTAATTTACAGTAAAACGAATCGTCAGCATGAGGCATATAAAGCATATGAGGAATTGTTGCTTTCAGGTTATCAAATGATGAATATGGTACTAGGCAGCATCTATATATTAGCTATGGGAGAAGAAGATAATAAAAAGGCGCATATTCTTATAGAAAAGCAAAAGGAATTAGCTCATATTTTAGAAATGGGGAAATATCATGAGGTTTCCTGTGGGCTGGAGCTGGCAACATTTGAGAAAGATATAGATGCAACTATACAAACTATGGAGCAAATAATAGAGAGTATAGATACGATTTATGATTTTAGTAAATCAGCCCTATATGCTCATATGGATTTTAAAGATGTTAGTACAGATTATTTAGAAGAAATGAAAAAGGACTTACTTCTCAGTTTTAGAGATGAAGAAACCTACCACTATATGAAAGATAATCGACGGTACAATGAATTATAGACATTTGCAGTCGCTGATCCCTTTGTGGTACAGTCGCAGATACGATGCTTACGCTCTCTGTGAGATGTAACAACAGGAGTACCATCACCAGCTAAAGCAAGAGATTTTGGATTAATAAGTCCTTTGGAAACAGACAAATCAAAAAATTGTGATTTATATAGTTTGAATAAGTAACCATAAGGCTGTTCATCAATGTGAAAGATGGTATTTTCCCGTTCAGGAAGAAGCTGTGAGTATTTAAAGTTTACTTACTATAGCAAAAAGGATTTGTACAGTATAGTTTATGCTATAAATAAAAATCAAATAGAAGGTCATACAGAATTACAACATTTGGAAGATGACTGGTACTACTGTTTTATATTTTACGAATGATAAGTTACAACAAAGGATTTTGTCTATTGATGAATCTGTAGGATTACGGGAAAGCGTTTAATGATGAAGCAAATGGATTACGTTGGAAAATTTAATTTATATATTATGAAAAAATTTATAATATATAAAGGTCTTAACGCATTTATTAATTTCGCGTTTATAATTTTTTCAATCTGTGATATAATAGGCAGGAATTATTAAAATTAAAGGAGCGGGCATATGGAACTTACAACAATCCGACAACTGTATCGAAATAAAGAAGATTATATAGGAAAAGAAATAACTCTGGGCGGCTGGGTGAGAAGTATCAGAGACTCAAAAGCTTTTGGATTTATTGTTCTTCATGATGGAACATTTTTTGAAACACTGCAAATCGTTTATCATGATACGATGAGTAACTTTGCAGAAATATCTAAGTTAAATGTAGGGGCAGCAATCATTGTAAAGGGTGAATTAGTTGCTACTCCTGATGCAAAACAGCCTTTTGAAGTACAGGCTACAGAGGTGCTAGTAGAAGGTCAGTCCTCAGCAGAGTATCCTTTGCAAAAGAAAAGACATAGTCTGGAATTTTTAAGAACTATTTCTCACCTAAGACCAAGAACTAATACATTTCAGGCAGTATTTCGCGTGCGTTCCCTTATAGCCTACGCAATACATCAGTATTTCCAGGACAGAGACTTTGTATATGTTCACACTCCAATCATTACAGGTAGTGATGCAGAGGGCGCTGGAGAAATGTTTCGTGTAACTACACTAGATCTTGAAAATGTACCTAAGACCAAAGATGGTGGGATAGATTATTCTGAAGACTTCTTTGGGAAAGAAACAAATCTTACAGTAAGTGGACAGCTAAACGGTGAAACTTATGCCATGGCTTTTCGTAACATCTACACCTTTGGACCAACTTTCCGTGCGGAAAACTCCAATACAACTCGTCATGCTGCAGAATTTTGGATGATTGAACCTGAGATTGCATTTGCTGATCTAAAGGATGATATGGTATTAGCAGAAGGTATGATTAAATATGTGATTCGTTATGTGCTAGAGCATGCACCAGAAGAAATGGATTTCTTTAATTCCTTTGTGGACAAGGGTCTTTTAGAAAGATTAACGCATGTTATGAATGCTGATTTTGGACATGTTACTTATACAGAAGCAATTGATATCTTAGAAAAAAATAACGATAAATTTGAGTATAAGGTGAAGTGGGGAAGTGATCTGCAGACAGAACATGAAAGATATTTAACAGAAGAAGTATTTAAAAAGCCTGTATTTGTGACTGATTATCCTAAGGATATTAAAGCCTTCTATATGAAACTTAATGATGATAATAAGACTGTTGCAGCAATGGATCTATTAGTTCCAGGTATCGGTGAAATTATCGGAGGAAGTCAAAGAGAAGATAATTATGAGAGGTTAGTTGCAAGAATGGACGAGCTTGGTCTTGAAAAAGAGGACTATGACTTCTATTTAGATTTAAGGAAATATGGTTCTACAAGACATGCTGGTTTTGGTCTTGGTTTTGAACGTTGCGTTATGTACCTTACAGGTATGGGCAATATCAGAGATGTTGTTCCATTCCCACGTACAGTAAATAATTGTGAATTATAATACTTGTACAGTGAATGCTTCTAATTAGAATGACTATAAATGATAAGATACACCCAGCGAATTACTATGAATTGTAATAAATTATATTTTGAATCATGAAAAAGGTTACTTATGCTAAGCTTACATTGTAGTAATAGCATAAGTAACCTTTTTCTTCTTAATATATAGTTGACCAACGTACCCTCTTATTTATGTACTTTATAGAGGGATGTTCAGTGACTTTAAGTAACTATAGTCTAATTATGTTTAAATATAACTTGCTTATATTTTTCAAGGGAAAATAGTAATATCATACCGAGTATTCCACAAGAAATAATTTCACCAACGCCTACCGTAACCATCATATAAGGAATGGCATCGGGAACGCCGTAGCTAACCCGTAGAATCCAAGGAACAATAATCATATTGGCAATAATAGGTGGAAGGGGAACAAGAAACTTATTTTTTCTTAATAAATAAGATCCGGTTGCACCAAGTAGGGTAGCAAAAGTTCCAAAAATAATATCTAACAAACTACAACCCGTTAATATGTTACTAAGCAGACAGCCAATGGTAACGCCTGGAATGGCTGCAGATGTAAAATAGGGAAGGATGGTAAGTATTTCAGATAAACGTACCTGAATAATACCAGAAGCTAGACCTAGAGTATTGGCTAAAAAGGTCAGCACGACATAAAGAGCTGCAATCATAGCAGCCTGTGTTATGAATGGAACTTGTTTCATTTTCATATGAAATCTCCTTTAGTTTTGTTTTACGAGTGGAAGGTCACGAACACTCGGTTTAGATTACCCTTAAGACCTTGTTTTTAGGGCGTTTTGCAACTTAAATACTATAACGTATCTGAGAAGAAATTGCAAGTAGTATACCATTTTTACGTAAAAACTATTTATATCATTTGGTTGAAGGAGGGGAGGTGTTTTAGCGATGTACTGTTAGGGCGTATTTAGGGTCAAAAGCTAAGTAAGATGAGTATAATAAATAGGTAATATTTAATGCATTGGTTAAAATGAACTGGAGGAAGGCAACGTATGTTAGTGGCAATTGATAGTGGACACGGAATGGAGACAGCTGGAAAACGTACTCCTCCCATACCAGAAGACTGGTTTGGAAAAAAGAAA
>JBKEAO010000124.1:0-26150 GCA_047972335.1 Anaerocolumna sp.
GCATCTAAGCGTGAAGCCCCCCTCAAGATTAGATATCCCATGCGAAAGCAGTAAGACCCCTGAAAGACGATCAGGTAGATAGGTTAGAGGTGGAAGTGTGGTAACACATGTAGCTGACTAATACTAATAGGTCGAGGGCTTGACCAAAATGTTTACACATATTTATAATAATAAATATAGGTAAAACATCAATGGAAATAGGTAAAAATGATGTGATGAATCAATAACATGTGTAGTTTTGAAGATATAAGAGAAGGTTACCGAAAGGTAATCTTTTTTTGTAATGTAGTATTTACTTAAGTTTGTAACAAATGAAATAATTATTATGTTATAGACAAAATATAAGGTAATAGTTATAATTGTAATAGTCATTATGAAACATACTATAAATAATAAAACAGAGAAATGGAAAGGTTGGTATATAGATGATATGTAAGGCGTGTGGACGTAGCACTGAAAACGAAAGTGCTAATTATTGTGAATATTGTGGAACTTCTTATCGCGATTCCAAAAATGTTATAAATGATAGTGTTGAAAGAGAAACTATTCAGTCAAATGAGTTGAAAGAAGCTGTAACAGACAAAGAAAATAAAGATACTTCCTTTAAAAATTGGCTAGGATCTATGTTACTCCCCTTTATTCCAGGTGTAGGTGTTATCATATACATAGTTATGTTGTTTGTCTGGTCATTTTCATCAGAAACGCCTAAAAGTAAAAAGAATTGGGCGAGAGCTAGTTTAATTGTTGGAGTAATAGGAATCATCTTTATTATATATATCTTAATGAGTACAACAATGGATCTAATAAATAGTGGATTTGATTTTAATGGATATATGAATGAAATAAATAGCATTTATCAGTAAAGAATAATAGAAGTTTTATATAAACAATAAAAACCATGATGGAGCATGTTCTACTTTCCATCATGGTTTTGTGCATACAGAAATATATGAACGAAACTTTGTAATCATAAATATTTTTCATACAATATATTTTTTCTAATAATGAATTGTTAATTTTGTGGCTAAATATTTTTTATATTAATTACATTAATATCTCATCAATAGCCTTTAGTTCAGCTTCTGTAAAAGTTAAATTCTCCAAGGTTTTAACATTTTCAATAATCTGAGAGGATTTACTTGCACCAATTAATGCTGTTGTAATTTTACCATTTCTTAAAACCCAAGCTAAGGCAAGTTGTGCCATACTCTGTCCACGTTCCTTTGCAATAATATCTAATTTTTTCACTTTCTCAATCTTTTCAAGTGTAACGGAATCAGTGTTTAGGAAAGGACTATTTGGATCAGCTGCTCTAGAATCATTTGGGATTCCTGTTAAATATTTATTGGTTAGTAAACCTTGGGCAAGAGGACAAAAAGCGATGCTTCCCACACCATTTTTATCTAGTACTGGGGTTAAATCTTTTTCTACCCATCTGTTAAACATACTATAATTAGGCTGATGTATCAAAAGAGGAGTACCTAGATCTTTTAAGATCTTAACTGCTTTATCAGTTTGTTCTCCAGTGTAGTTTGATACACCTACATATAAAGCTTTACCAGAACGAACAATTTGATCTAAGGCCATCATAGTTTCTTCTAGGGGAGTATTAGGGTCAGGTCTGTGGTGATAGAAAATATCAACATAATCTACACCCAATCTTTTTAGACTCTGATCTAAACTTGAGACCAAATATTTTTTGCTGCCCCAATCACCATAAGGACCTGGCCACATATAATAACCTGCTTTTGTAGAAATAACAATTTCATCCCTATAGGGTGCAAATTCTTTTTTGAGAATTTTCCCAAAATTTTCCTCTGCAGAACCTGCTACAGGTCCATAATTATTGGCTATATCAAAATGAGTAATTCCGTGATCAAATGCAGTAGTTACCAATTCCACCATGTTATCATAGGCATTAACAGAACCAAAATTATGCCATAAGCCCAAAGAAAGAGCAGAAAGTTTTAAACCGCTATTACCACATCTGTTGTAAACCATTGATTCATATCTTTTTTCGCATGCTTGATACATTTCTAAAATACCTCCATTCTAAATAGGTAGTATACATATTACAAAGTCAAATTATGTATATATAACATAAGTATACTACTATTAATGATATAACCAAAGGACACAAAAATCAAGAGAATTGTATATCAGCACACTAAATAGATACCTCTTAATTCATCAGTGTAATAAACAAGGATTTTTTAGTGACGTAAAGTATGATATGGCTTAATAGTTTCTAAGAGGGACTCAATTAAAAATTCTTTATAAATTTTGATATAAGATAAGGATAGGATTGACTTCTAACATTGACATAAGTCTCTCCATGATTTATATTATTAACTAGAAATATACTATTTAAAGAACTGCTGAGGCCAAATATGTTTTGAAGGCAGTAGGTGAAAAGAAGAAATTTGAAAGGATAACAATATGAGTAAAATACGTACAAGATTTGCACCTAGCCCTACGGGAAGAATGCATGTTGGTAATTTAAGAACTGCGTTATATGAGTATTTAATTGCAAAGCATGAAGGAGGAGACTTCTTACTTAGAATAGAAGATACTGATCAAGAAAGACTTGTGGAAGGTGCCACAGAAATCATCTATAACACCCTTAAAATGACTGGATTGATTCATGATGAAGGTCCTGATAAAGATGGTGGGGTTGGTCCTTATGTGCAAAGTGAACGCCAGGCTAGTGGTATTTACTTAGAATATGCCAAAGAGTTAATAGCTAAGGGAGAAGCTTACTATTGTTTTTGCAGTAAGGATCGTTTAAGTACATTAAAGAGTGTAGTTTCTGAGGAAGATAAGGAAATCGTAAAGTATGATAAACATTGTCTTCATATAACACAAGAAGAAATAGATTCTAATTTAGAAGCGAATGTTCCTTATGTTATACGTCAGAATATCCCAGTTGAAGGAAGTACAACCTTTCATGATGCAATCTATGGAGACATTACAGTTGAAAATGCAGAACTAGATGATATGATTTTAATCAAATCTGACGGATATCCAACTTATAATTTTGCTAATGTTGTAGATGATCATTTAATGGGTATCACTCATGTTGTAAGAGGAAATGAATATTTATCGTCTACACCTAAGTATACTAGACTTTATCACGCCTTTGGCTGGGAAGAACCAGTATATATTCACTGTCCATTAATTACCAATGAAGAGCATAAAAAATTATCCAAGAGAAGTGGACATTCCTCTTTTGAAGATTTATTAGAGCAAGGATTTGTAACAGAAGCTATTGTTAACTTTATAGCACTTCTTGGATGGAGTTCTGGAACCAATGAAGAAATATTCTCCTTAGAGGAATTAATTAAAGAATTTGATTATACACATATTAATAAATCACCTGCAGTATTTGATATGGCTAAGCTTAGATGGATGAATGGTGAATATATTAAGAAGATGGATAATCACAAATACTATGAGCTTGTTATACCACATATCCAAGGGGTTATTAAGAAGGATTTTGATTTAGAAAAGATTGCAGACTTAGTGCAATCTAGAATTGAAACATTCTTAGATGTGAAAGATATGATAGATTTCTTTGAAGAAATTCCTGACTATGATATCGCTATGTATACACATAAGAAGATGAAAACAGATTCTGCAATTTCACTTACTATATTAACAGAACAATTACCTTTATTAGAGGCTTTAAATGACTATTCTGTGGCTGGAATTGAAGAAGTGGTAATGGGATATATAAAGAGTAAAGAAATCAAAAATGGATTGGGATTATGGCCACTTAGAACCGCTGTATCAGGCAAACAATCTACTCCAGGTGGAGCTTATGAAATCATGAATATATTAGGCAAAGAGGAATCCATAAGAAGAATTAAACTTGGAATAGAAAAATTAAGTAGGGTATAATGCCTATGGAAATGAATCAATCACAAATAACCGCTATTAATCATACCACCGGACCCATGCTTGTATTAGCAGGGCCCGGCTCTGGTAAAACCCTTGTAATAACAAGAAGGACCCAGGAGCTAATAGAAAGTCATGGAGTGAATCCTGAGAATATACTTGTTATAACATTTACCAAAGCAGCAGCCATGGAGATGAAGGAACGTTTTATAAAATTAACCGGAAGTAATGGCAGAGGTGTTAATTTTGGAACTTTTCATGCAGTATTTTTTACAATTATAAAGTATGCTTATCAATACAATGCTTCTAATATCATTCGGGAAGACCAAAGATTTTTTTATTTAAAAGAAATTATATCTAAGTACCAATTAGAGATTGATGATGAAAAGGAATTTATATCCGGTATTATTTCAGAAATCAGTTTAGTAAAAGGGGAAAGGATGGACATATCTCATTATTATTCTATTAATTGTTCTGAAGACATTTTCAAGAATATCTACAATGCATATGAAAGTAAACTCCGTAGCGAAAATTTAATAGATTTTGATGATATGTTAGTAATCTGCTATGATCTTTTAACACAAAGACCAGATATTCTAGCTATTTGGCAGAAAAAGTATCAGTATATATTAATTGATGAATTTCAGGATATTAATAAAGTCCAATACGATATTATTAAATTACTGGCCTTGCCTTCTAACAATTTATTTGTTGTAGGAGATGATGATCAGTCAATTTATCGTTTTCGTGGAGCAAAGCCAGAGATTATGCTCAATTTTGAAAAAGATTATCCTGAAGGGAAAAAAAATCTCTTAGATATCAATTACCGTTCAACTGATCAAATTATTGCATGTGGTTCTACTCTTATTAAAAACAATACAAAAAGATTTGAGAAAAATATAAGAGGAAATGGTGTTAAGGGAGAAGATGTTAGAATTCAACAATTTAAAGAACTAAAAGGGCAAAATGAGAGTGTAGTTGAGAGTATCATAAACTATGCTAGAAAAGGAACGCCCTTGTCTGAAATTGCCGTGTTATTTCGGACCAATACCCAACCTAGAGCTTTGATCGATAAAATGATGGAATATAATATTCCTTTTCAAATGAAAGATGTTATCCCTAATATCTATGATCATTGGATTGCAGGAAATATGATTACTTACATAAAGTTGGCATTGGGTAGTAAAGATAGAGCTTTATTTCTACAGATTGTAAACAGACCCAAAAGATATATTAGCCGTGAGTGTTTTAAAAATCAGACAGTGGAATTCTTAGACCTTAGAAAATACTATGGAGAGAAAGATTGGATGCTTGATCGTATTGACAAACTAGAATATGATCTATCTATATTAAAGTCTATGAATCCCTATGCAGCCATTAACTATATTAGAAAAGGGATTGGCTATGAAGAATATCTTGAGGAATACGCTAAGTTTAGAAGAATTAAACCAGAAGAGTTATTTGACACCTTGAATGAATTACAAGATACAGCAAGAGAGTTTAGAACTTTTGCGGACTGGTTTAGACATATAGAGGAATACAAAGAAGAACTAAAGGAACAGTCACAGTTTCAGAGAAAAGAGAATAGGGATTGTGTTTCACTTGCTACCATGCATAGCGCTAAGGGACTAGAATATAAAGTTGTATTTATAGTGGACGCCAATGAGGGGATTACGCCCCATAGGAAAGCTGTATTAGATGCAGACATTGAGGAAGAAAGAAGACTATTTTATGTAGCAATTACAAGGGCAAAAAGAATTCTTCATATATATTCTGTAAACGACCGTTATAATAAAGAGATGGATACCTCTAGGTTTATAGGTGAATTACTTACAGACAAAGATAGATTAATACCAGATGCAAGGATAGAACATAAAACATACGGAGAAGGCATTATTCGCGATAATACAGATGGAAAGATAACCATTTATTTTAATCAGTTGAAGAAAGAAAGAACTCTAGATTTAAACCATTGTATTAAGAATATGTTATTTATATTAAAAAATTGAAGAATGGGATTATAGGGATATAAAAACCACCTACCTAATGAGAACGTGTAGACCAAGTCTCATTAAGTAGGTGGTTTTAAGATAAAGACTATTCTTCGTCTTCATCTTCTCCGAACATATCATCAAATTCTTCACTGTCCATTAATTCATCAAATGCATCTGAAACAGCTTCAAACTCATCATCATTATCAATATTGAGCAATTCAATCTCATCATTTTCATGTTCAATAAATTGATATAAGAAGATTTCTCCTTCTTCTTCATCACTTTCATCTCTGTCTGCAGGAATAAGTGCGATATAATCTTTTTCACCAACAGGGAAAATACATAAAACTTCGCATTCAATTTCGCTGCCATCATCAAGTGTTAATGTTACATTCATATGCTCATGTTCGTGATCATGTCCGCATCCACAGTCATGGCCGTGTACGTGTTCGCTCATTATAAAATACCTCTCTTTCGACGTGCCTTTTGGTATATGAAGGCAAAAAATATTAACAATAGACGATATGAAATCTATTGTTTACCTTTTGACTTTAACAGATAAATGTGGAAATTGCAAGGTAAATCTAATGATAAAAAAAACAAAAAGTAGTATTCTGAAAAATATAAAAAGCATTACAAAAAACATATTGACATTATATTAAAATATAATAAAATTAACAATAGATTAGGCTAATATTGACTTTATATGAATAGCAATTATAGCAAACAGAGCAAACTTAGTGCATAGAGAGGAGAACATTTTCAGTGACCGTAACCAATGCTAATGATGGGAAAAAAGCATTAGACAATCATGGATATGATAGACATAATGATAAACCACGAAATGGTGCTAGTCAAAAAAGTGGTAGAACAGGTTTTACAAAAGGAGATCAAGGAAAAGATAAGTCAGACCAAGGAGAAAACAGGCCCTTTAAAAAGGATTATTCTAAGAAAGAATCTTTCACAGGACAAAAAGGGTCCAAACCTACTACCCAAGGAAATGGGCTTTATAAAGATAAAAAACCCAATACATACAATAAGAATACTAGAAGTGCTGGCTATAATGGTTATAATAAGGATAAAGATAGTGATGAGGATAAGCTGGGGAAGAATCAAAGAAACTTTAAGGGTCAAGGAAAAAATGACACTAGAATAAAAGCAGGACAAAAAGAGAAAGAAAAGCAGCCTGATAAAATTGAAACCATAAAACGTTTAGAAAAAGAAAAGAAAGTTCTAGTAAGAAAAAAACAAGAATTAGAACAAAAGCAAGATAAAATGATAATGAAAGTAAAACAAAGAAGAACGAATACAATTGACTGGACAAAGGGCTATTCAAAAGGATTGTATGGAGATGTCGACGAAGATTATAAAGAGTATTTATAGGTCTGTAATCATCATGTGCCTGTATAGATTCAGTAAGTAAGGATCTATACAGGCACATGAAGTCTAGAAGGGGATAAGTATGAGCGAAATGCAGGAAATACTACAATTAAAAATATCTGTTCGTAACTTAGTGGAATTTATCCTTCGTTCTGGTGATTTAGATAACCGCAAGGGTGGCAGAGGTGACGTTGATGCCATGCAGGAGGGGAGCAGAATCCATAAGAAGATTCAAAAAAGGATGGGTAGTAATTATAGCCCAGAATTCTCCCTAAGTTATACCAGACAGATGGAGAGAGAAGGAGTTACATTTAATCTATGTATTGAGGGCAGGGCAGATGGTGTGATTTCCGATATAGATATGTCACCCTCCATTACCATCGATGAAATAAAAGGTGTCTATATGGAGATTAGTCACTTAGAGAAAGCAATTCCAGTGCATCGGGCGCAGGCTATGTGCTATGCCTATATATATGCTAATTTGTATGACCAAGAGGAAATCGGAATTAGGCTTACTTATTGTAACATGGAGACAGAAAATCTAAAGTACTTTGATGAAATTTTTCAAAGAGAAGAACTAGAGGTATGGTTTGTAAATTTAACAGATGAGTATGCTAAGTGGGCTGTCTGGCAGATCAAATGGAATAAAGAGAGAAATGAAAGCATTAGGAAATTAGAATTCCCTTATACCTATCGTCCAGAACAAAAAAATCTGGTAACAGATGTATATAAAACCATACTACGAAATAAAAGACTTTTTTTAGAAGCACCAACAGGAGTTGGTAAGACTCTATCTACTGTCTATCCTGCTATAAAGGCAATGGGCGAAGGACTCAGTGGAAAGCTATTCTACCTTACGGCTAAGACAATTACAAGGACTGTAGCAGAAGAAGCCATCAGACATCTGACGGAAAAAGGTTTGTCTATTAAATCTATTACACTAACAGCTAAGGATAAAATATGTATCTTAGATAAACCAGATTGTAATCCAGTGGCTTGTCCTAGGGCAAAGGGACATTATAATAGGGTGAACAATGCGGTATATGATCTTTTAAGTAATGAAAATGATATTTCAAGAGATTTCATTTTGGAGTATTCTATGAAGCATGAGGTATGTCCTTTTGAAATGGCTTTAGATGTTACAAACTGGGCAGACCACATTATCTGTGACTATAATTATGTTTTTGATCCGAATGTGTATCTTAGGAGATTTTTTTTGGGTGATAAGAAGAATGACTATGTTTTTCTAATAGATGAAGCACATAATCTAGTGGACAGAGCAAGAGAAATGTATAGTGCAGTGCTCTGTAAAGGTGATTTTTTAAAGATAAAGAAACTTGTTAAAAATATAGACAATGCCTTAGAAAAACGACTTGAAGTATGTAATGCAGACATGCTTAAGTGGAAAAGAGATTGCGATAACTATAAAATACTTGATAATATTTCTGATTATGTCTTGCATCTTATGAGGCTTATGACGGTTTTCGATGAGTTTTTAACAGATCGATTAGACCAAACCTTAGAAGGAAAAGATGAAATATTAACTTTATATATGAATATCAGACATTTTTTAAATATGTATGAAATATATAACGAAAAGTATATAACCTATAATGATTACAACGAAGAGGGTGATTTTTTTGTAAAACTACTTAATATGGACCCCTCTGATAATTTAAAAAAATGTCTGGATAAAGGAAGAAGTGCTGTATTTTTTTCCGCCACGCTTCTTCCCATCGGATATTATAAGGAACAACTTGGGGGGCGAGAAGAGGATTATGCTGTCTATGCGCCCTCCCCTTTTGATGTAAAGAATCGTATTATTATGATTGGGAAAGATGTTAGTACAAGGTATACAAATCGAACCCAAGAAGAATATGAGAAAATAGTTGAGTATATACGTATCTTTATTGCTGCAAAGAAAGGTAATTATATGGTGTTTTTCCCATCCTATCAAATGCTTAACCAGGTGGCAACTTTAGCTGAGGAAGTGTTAGAAGGGCTTGTGATACAAACCAATATTATGACAGAAGCTGAAAAGGAAACTTTTCTTTTGGATTTTACCTATGATCCGGAAAGGACTCGTGTTGCATTTTGTGTTCTAGGAGGAATATTTAGTGAAGGCATTGATTTAAAAAGTGATCGATTAATTGGTGCGGTTATCGTAGGAACAGGACTTCCTATGGTATGCAATGAAAAAGATATTTTTAGAGTATATTATGATAAAAAGAATGGTATGGGATTTGCATATGCCTACCTTTATCAAGGCATGAATAAAGTACTGCAATCAGCAGGCAGAGTAATACGAACGACAGAAGATAAAGGATCCATTCTTCTTTTAGAAGATAGATTCCTTAAAAGTCAGTACGTTGAGTTGTTTCCTAGAGAGTGGTACCCTAATGTGACGGTTGACAAAGATATCATGGAGGAAGAACTAAACAAATTTTGGAGTGATAATGCCACATAAGGCAAATAATAAGTATATCAATTAGTAAGGCCACCGCATTTTAATGGGTAGCCTTTACTAGTTAAGAAATCCTTGTTATATTTTAGAAACGATAGGAGTCTTTATAATAACGAATGCGAATTTGTTCTTCGAGAAAATCACGGTCTTTCGTATAATTATGAAGTGTGTTTAATCCATGGTACATAAGAGCACCAATTAACCCTCCCAATAGACCTAAAAGAGCATCTTCTATATCTGCTTTTCCAAGAAGGGTTACATATTGTAGCACTTCAATGATAATAGGGAATAGTAACAGCACTAAAAAATGTATGAATCTTCCTTGTCGATGAAGTATTAATATAATGTAAAAACCATAAGGAATAAAAGGGATGATACCTTGTATAAAATATGTAACAATATCTGTGACATCTCTTTGCGCTTTTAAGCACTCTTCAATTAATGTTGCTAAAGAATAAAAGGGAATGAGATTAATGATATTTAAATCGGAAGTTACAATGATATAATTTGTATTCTGTAGAAATAAGAACTTAATCACAGCGATCAGATAAAAAGCACCAAAAACGATACTACTGTTTCGAAAGAACATGGTAAAACCATGGATTCTATCTTTGGTATCTGCTATGTCGCTAATAATGGAATGAAGCAGAGGAATGAACCAATTTATGAACAAGAATAGGTAGAGCTTTTGTTCAAAGGGAAATAAATCCTCGGTATTTCCTAAGTAGGATATAAGCAGTATAATAGAGCACAGTAAAACATTGAGTAAGGAATAGCTAAAGCAAGCACCATGATTATTCGTTAATTGTAATAGAATGCGATCGCAGAGCAGACATAGTATTGAACCAATTCCTAATGCTAATAAAAAAGAATCTACAAAGTAATAGGCAGTAAATTGTAAGATTACTGTTACTATACTAAACAAAATAATAAATGTTGTTGAGTGGGAATAGTTCTTTTTCATGGCTTACCTTCTTTCTCTTGTAGAATGAGTGGATTACATAATAAATCTTAACTGATTTGATACACAACTATATTTTACTTCACTAAACTGCCCAGGGCATTCACCATCTACATGAAGGTATGCCTTATCATCAAGCTTTACTTCTAGGACTTCACAATCAAAAGTTTCCACACCTTTAAAATGGGTATGAGCACCAAAAAGTAAAGTTGGCATGAGCAATAATATTTTAAACCTTGATAATCCATGAACCATGCAAACTGACAATTTGCCATCTCTAGGACTAGCAGTTGGGGCAATCTTTAAGCCACCACCCTCATATTTTTGGATCATTGCTGTAAGCATAAGGATATTATTATAGGTTTTTGCAGGTCCATCATCTACTTTAATTGTACCATTTAAAAATGGACTGGTTAATATTTGTTTCACAGCAATAGCAAGATAGGTAAGCTTCCCAAGACCAAAACGATTTAGAACGGTTTTTATTTTAGAGATGAGGGCTTCATGACATACAGCTGCATCAAATCCCATACCAGAACTTACACTAAATTTTGTTTCACTATGGAGGTCATCTCCGCAAAATAAGCCCATATCCATATATCCAAAGTGGGTTGGGGATAATATATTTTTAAGAGCAATAATTGGATCCTTCGGCAATTTTAAACTACGTCCTAAATCATTACTAGAGCCTGAAGGTATGTACCCTAATATGATATCTTCAAACTTGGTTATTCCATTAATCACTTCATTAATCGAACCATCTCCACCAATAACAACTATGTTTTTAATGCCTGGCTTTATTTCGCAAAGTTCCTTAACGATTTCTATAGAATGCCCTGGATATTGAGTGATAAAATAATCATAAGGAATTTGTAGTTTATCTAATTCTGCTCTGACAAGGTGCCATACGGCAATACCTTTTCCTGAGCGAGATTTGGGGTTAATTATAAAATAATACATGAATGCTCCTATTGTTTTCATTCTAATAAATTGCTATATATTTGGTATGAATAACTATATCTTTTTCTATATCTTTTTCTACATCTTTATCCATATCTTTATTAATATCTAAATTCATATCTATGTAAATAGTATATGAATTTACAGTTAAAGTCAATGTGTGTTTGTAGATATTTCACATAATGAGTAACGCTTCATTCATCAGCACACGAAATAGGGACTTTTTAGTGACGCATAGTATGATTGCCTGAAAAGTAATCATGATGAAGTAATGACAATCAGCAGGGCAATGATATGACAATTGTAACTTGTTAATGCAACATAAAGGGGGTATGATAAATACATAATAAGTAAACAAAATAAATGAATTTTTTGGAGGATAGACTATATGAAATTTAAATTATCTAATTTAATCTGGGGAATTATATTTATAGTTGCCGGAGTGGGATTTGCAGGGAATGTATTAGATTTATGGGATTTTAATTTGTTCTTTCGTGGTTGGTGGACACTATTTATTATTATTCCCTGTCTTGTTGGTTTAATACAAAATGGATATTCATCAGGAAATGTAATTGGTCTTGTAATTGGCGGTCTTTTATTATTATCTATGCAGGGAATATTTGATTTTGCAATTGTAGGCAAATTAATTGTACCTTTAATTTTTATTCTGATTGGACTTAGTATTATATTTAAAAATTTATTTCAAAAAGAAATTGCCAGTCGTATCAATATAAAGTTTCAAGGTGGTAATTCAGAACACTCTGCTATATTTGCTGGTAATAGTTATAGAATGACTGGTGAAAAATTTATGGGAACTACCATTAATGCAATTTTTGGAGGTGTAGAATTAGATCTAAGAGATGCCATTATCGAAGAAGATGTGGTAATCAATGCATCCGCAATCTTTGGAGGAATTGATATTAGTGTTCCATACAATGTAAAAGTTAAAGTATCCAATGTACCTGTTTTTGGAGGGGTAAGTAATAAAGTACCCACAGCAAGAGATTTAAATGCACCGACTATATATCTAAATTCAACTTGTATGTTTGGAGGTATTGATATAAAATGAATGAATTTCAAAAAGTAATTAAATATTTGGCCATTGCCTTTGCCATATTTCTAACTGTGACAATTGTAACGGGAATCGCATCTGGTATCGTTGCCCTCGTTGGAGTGACAACTGTAAGCAAAGAAGATGTAGTTAATTATAATGAGAGCTTTGATAATGTCAGGAGCCTATTAGTGGAACATGGAGTAGGAAAACTAATTATAAAATCAACAGATAGTGATAAAATTACTGTAGAAGGCAATCAAGTGACGGAATCCTTTGCTGCTGAGAAAAGCCTTAGTGGAGAACTAAGAATTAAGTCAAAATTTAATTTTTGGAATATGTTTGGTTCAACAAATACTATAAGTAAAAATACATCTATAACAATTTATTTACCAAAGGATTTTACAGCAGAAATTGTTGAATTAAATGCTGGAGCAGGGAATGTCTTGATAGAAAGTCTTGTGACAGAAAAGCTTGAAATTAATGCTGGTGTAGGTGATGTGTATGGTGAATATATATTTGCAGATAAAGTTAGCCTAGATGGTGGAGTTGGGGATATTACATTAGAAAACGCACAGTTAAATGACGTGGATATTGATGCTGGTGTGGGTAATATTGATATTGAAGGTAAACTAACAGGTGACAATGATATTAGTGCTGGAGTTGGAAACATAAAATTAGATATTATAGGTTCTACAGATGATTATAATATGAATATTGAAAAGGGAGTTGGAGATATTTATATTAATGGCGAGAAACATGGAGATTTGAACTGGAATAATAGGACAGCAAAATACTCAATGGAAATGGATGGTGGAGTAGGTAATATTAGAATAAACTTTACAGAACAATAACTGTTTTTTCATTGGAGTAGGACACAATAAAATTACAAAGGTACCCGAATGTTTGGATCTATTTGAAACATTCGGGTATTATTTTATTTATTTTGAATACCAGAGATTATAAGTGGAAATAAATATAACATAACGCAGACCTTGCACAAATTAAGCTGTCTAACTACATGATAAATTAGGCATTTAGATTATCGATATTATCGTGATCCAGATTTTTTATTGTAGTATTGTATCTTATGAAAATAGTGTATGTTTTGAGTATAAATATGTATGATAAAAATAAACTAAAATATAGCAAAATAGGAAATTACTTCTATGTTTAACATGACAATTAATCTGGGATGTGATATAATTACCAGATAGTTTATACAAGTTGTTAAGGCTATAGAACCTGCCAGGTTTTCACGATAAATAATTTGAGGAGGTATTACTATGTCTAGAAATATTAAAAGCAGTAAAGAACTAGGTGAAATAAAAGATTATGAGTTATTAACAGAAGAAGAATTAGGCGATATCAATAGTTTGGGGCTTTTATTAAAGCATAAAAAGACAGGTGCCAGAGTGGCGGTTGTATCCAATGATGATAATAATAAAGTATTTTCTATAGGATTTCGTACACCACCAATTAATAGTACAGGTGTACCACATATTATAGAGCACTCGGTGCTTTGTGGTTCCAGAGAATTTCCATCAAAAGATCCCTTTGTGGAACTAGCGAAAGGTTCACTTAATACATTTTTAAATGCAATGACTTATCCAGATAAAACCATTTATCCTATTGCAAGTTGTAATGAGCAAGATTTTCAGAACTTAATGCACGTATATTTGGATGCTGTTTTTTACCCTAACATTTATAATAAAATCGAAATATTTCAACAAGAAGGCTGGCATTATGAATTAGAAAGCGAAGAAGACGAGGTTAAGCTTAACGGTGTTGTTTATAATGAAATGAAGGGTGCATTTTCATCTCCTGAGCAACAGCTCTTTAGAACTATACAAAATGCTTTGTTTCCTGATACTGCCTATGGTGTAGAATCCGGTGGAGACCCTGATTATATTCCTGACTTATCCTATGAGGAGTTTTTAGATTTTCATAAAAAGTATTACCATCCTACCAATAGTTATATCTATCTATATGGTGATATGGATATCAATGAAAAGTTAGATTGGATTTCTTCAAAGTATTTAAATAACTTTAACGAAGGCAATGTGGACTCAGAAATTCAATTCCAGGATCCATTTAAAGAGGTTAGAGAAGTAACTGTAGAGTATCCACTTGGTGAAAATGAGGATTTGTCAGCTAGTACCTATCTAAGTTACAATTTAAGTATTGGTACGAGCCTAGATAGAGATTTGGGAATGGCCTTTGGTGTACTTGAATATGTATTGTTGTCTGCACCAGGAGCACCACTAAAGCAGGCTTTAATTGATGCGGGTATTGGTAAAGATATTATGAGTAGCTTTGATACAGAGACATATCAACCTATATTTTCTATCATAGCTAAGAATGCAGAACAGGAACAAAAGAAGGATTTTTTAGCAATCATAAAATCAACATTAGAAAACATTGTAAAGATAGGATTGGATGAAAAATCATTACGTGCAGCCATTAATAATTTTGAATTTAAATATAGAGAGGCTGATTTTGGACAATTTCCAAAGGGACTTATGTACGGAATTCAGATGCTTGGAAGTTGGTTATATGATGACGGAAAGCCATTTCTTAAATTAAATTCCAACCAAATCTTTGAGAATTTAAAGAACAAGATTGGCACAGATTATTATACAAGATTAATTGAGCAGTATCTTTTGAATAATTCTCATGTTGCTATTGTAACGTTGGTACCAAAACCCGGACTTAACGCAGAGAAAGAAAAACTTCTTCATGAAAAATTGGTAGCATACAAGAATGGTCTAACCAAGGAAGAGATCGATAAATTAATTTATGATACAAATCATTTAAGAGAATACCAAGAAGAACCTTCTACGAAGGAAGATATGGAAAAGATACCTTTATTAGACCGTGAAGATATTGATAAAAATGCACAGCCATTTTATAACGAAGAAATAGAAGTGGATGGAATTCCAATTGTACATCATGATGTATTTACCAATGGAATTGCCTATATGAAACTTTTATTTGATTTGGACGAAATACCAAAGCATTTAACCCCTTATATAGGCTTATTGGCTACGGTATTAGGCTACATTGATACACAGCATTATAGTTTTTTAGAACTTTCCAATGAGGTGCATATTCATACAGGTGGTATTAGTATTGATGTGGCTTGCTTTGGCAAAAAGGGAACACAAGATTATACGCCAACCCTTCAAGTAGAAGTAAAAGCACTTTATGAAGAAATGGATGATACCTTTGACTTATTAAAGGAAATCATTAGTTTCACTAAATTAGATGATAAGAAGAGATTGCTTGAAATTATTTCAGAAATCAAATCTAAATTAATGATGCATATTAATTCAGCGGGACACTCAGCAGCAGTGGACAGGGCCATGTCATATTTCTCACAGGCATCTAGATTTAATGAGGAAACAAAAGGTATCTCTTACTTTAAATTTATTGAACAACTAGAGGCTGATTTTGTGAATCGATCAGATGAACTTGTTAGCATTTTACAAAAATTAATGTGCTATATCTTTAGAAAAGAGAATTTAATTATAAGCTTTACCTCTAATGAAGAGGGATTAAATACCCTAAAAGGCAAATTGCTACCATTTGTTGAACAGTTAAAAACAGATCCTATTGAACAACTACATGAGGAATTTGATTTAAAACGCGGCAATGAAGGATTTAAAACATCTGGTCAGGTTCAATATGTAGCAAGAACTGGTAACTTCTTTCAAGCTGGATTTAAATATACTGGTGCATTAGATGTATTAAAAATTATTATGAGCTACGATTACCTATGGAATAATATCCGTGTGAAAGGCGGTGCCTATGGTTGTATGTGTGGTTTCTCCTATATTAGTGGAAATGGTTATTTCACCTCTTACAGGGACCCTAAATTAAAAGAAACCAATCAAATTTATGAAAAGGCAGCTGATTACATCAGGAATTTTACTGTAGATGAAAGAGATATGACAAAGTATATTATTGGTACTATTAGCGGCATTGATACACCACGTACGCCAAAAACCAAGGGAAATGTTTCTATGGGTGCCTATATGTCAGATACCACTATGGAAGATGTTCAAAAGCAAAGAGATGAAATCTTAAATGTAACCCCTGAAGATATTAGAAAATTAGCGGATCTCGTTTCAGCAATTATGGCTGGTGGCAATATCTGTGTTATTGGTAATGAAAATAAAATTGAGCAAAACAAAGATATGTTCTTAGAAGTTAAGAATTTGGTAAAATAGCAGTATTAATTTTATAAAAAAATATGGGGTTGTTGCAAAATAGTCTCTTTTGCAGCAGCCCTTTAAGGTTGAATGGAGAAAAATATTGATGACAAAACAAGAATATAAATCAGGATTTGTAACTTTAATCGGACGTCCAAATGTTGGGAAATCAACACTTATGAATCATTTAATTGGACAAAAGATTGCAATTACTTCTGATAAACCACAAACAACGAGAAATAGAATTCAAACTGTTTATACAGAGGAGCATGGACAAATTATTTTCCTAGATACGCCAGGTATTCATAGGGCAAAGAATAAGCTAGGAGAGTATATGGTAAACGTTGCACAAAGGACAGTCAATGAAGTGGACCTGGTTTTATGGTTAGTGGAACCCTCAACCTTTATTGGTGCAGGAGAACGAATGATTGCAGAAAATCTGAGCAAAGTGAAAACCCCTGTAGCCCTTGTAATTAACAAAGTAGATACAGTAAAAAAGGAAGATATATTTAAATTTATCGAAGCTTATAAAGACATTTATCCCTTTGTAGAAATCATTCCGGTATCTGCATTAAAAGGTGATAATACAGATGCATTAATTAAGACCATATTTAAATATTTGCCCAATGGTCCTAAGTACTATGATGATGATACCATTACAGATCAACCAGAACGACAAATTGTAGCAGAACTTATTAGGGAGAGGGCTTTACGACTATTAAGCGATGAAATTCCTCATGGAATTGCTGTTGTCATTGATCGAATGAAAGAAAGACCAGGTACGGATTTGGTGGACATTGATGCTACCATTGTGTGTGAAAGAGATAGCCACAAGGGTATTATCATCGGAAAAAATGGTGAAAAACTTAAGAAAATAGGAATGTCAGCTAGAACAGAGATTCAGAATCTATTAGACATGCGAGTGAATTTAAAAATCTGGGTGAAGGTAAAAAAAGATTGGCGAGACAGCGATTTCTTAATGAAGAATTATGGTTATAACAAGAAAGAAAATTAATTGATTAAATCAATTTATAATAGAGTGTATATCTATTGACTGAATCGATTTGCAATAGAGTATATATCTAATGACTGAATCGATTTGCAATAGAGTATATATCTAATGACTGAATCAATTTATAATAGAGTGTATAACTAATTGACTGAATAAATTAGTGAGAGAGTATATAACGATTCAAGAAAAATATATGTATAGTCTTAGCAGAAATCTATACTTTGGTGGCTAAAGAAACTTCGCACAAACTTTTTTCATTATTATCCTGATTTCTATTTTAGAATTCTAAATAACTGTGAAGTTCACGTTAATAAATGAATGTTATCTAATATGGATATACTTAGCAGTTTAAAAAAACCCTACAAGGGAACGCTATAAGTAGTCAATTAAATTCGAATTTGAATCAGACAATATTGATATTTCACAAACAGAAACTGATTTATTTGATTCTTTTAGGATTAGATTTTAATTGATTTAAACATATCATGGATTCCTTAGTACTACTGGATAAAACATTTATTTATCATGGGGGTAACATCCCATTTGACGTGCTACTGCACAGAAGGGAGAACTAGAATGAAAAATAATGATTCATGGGAAAAGTTTGCTAAAAGTGGAAACATATATGATTACTTAAGTTATATTGCTTGTACAGTGGAGGATTTTTCACAGCTACTGTCAGTTGAAGGTAAAGAAGGTGAATACTTAAGTGATAACAACACAGGTAATGGGGATGGTGTTATCGGCCATGCCAATTGGTGATTATGATAAAAGATTGGTTATCCTGACAAAAGAAAAGGGTAAAATCACTGCATTTGCAAAAGGCGCTAGGAAACCAGGGAGTGCCTTTTTGGCGTGCAGTCAACCTTTTTCCTTTGGAGAACTTTCATTATATGAGGGGCGTAATTCATATAATGTTATGAGTGTGGATATCAAAAATTATTTTGAAGAATTGCGTAAAGACTTAGAAGGTGCCTATTATGGATTCTATTTTTGCGAACTTTCTGACTATTTAACCCATGAAAATGAGGATGGAAGTAATACCTTAAAATTGCTTTATCAATCTCTTCGCGCTTTGATGCAGGAAAAGATAGATAATAAGTTAATTAGACGTATATTTGAACTTAGAATGCTATTGATACATGGGTATGTACCCCAGGTATTTGCCTGTGTAAAATGTAATCACGCTGAGGAATTAAACTTTTTTAGTATAGAGGACGGAGGGGCTGTTTGTAGAGATTGCTACAAAAAGACTGGTAATAAAATCATACGTTTATCTGAATCATCATTATATGCCATGCAGTACATAATAACTGCTCCACTTGAAAAACTTTATACATTTAAAGTGGCAAATGAGGTTATGGAGGATTTAAAAACATGCATTGGTGATTATGCCAATACTTACTTTGAAAAAAGAATGAAATCCCTAGATTTATTAGAAAAGTTGTTTTAAATTTTAAGTTGAAATAAATCTAAATTAAGGTTACAATGGTAAAAACTGATTGAAAGAAAAGAAAGTGGCAATATTACAGGTAAGTCTGTGATATGCAATGGGTGTAAATATGAAAAAATCTATATTAGTGATGGTATTTTGTTGTGTAGCAATCTTTCTTTTTGGATGTAATACACAAAATACGATAAACATAGAAGAAACCAAGTCAAATACAATCTTTATAAAAAATGATGGTACAATACAAGCAGCAACTGTGGAAACCTTTGATAAGGACTACTATAGTAGCGAGGAACTAGAAGCTTTTATAACAGAGAATATGAATGATTATAATGAAGCGAATAATAAGACTGCTAATAATGAAAAACAATCAGAATCTAACCCAGCGATTTCCCTAGAAAGTTTGAAAGTTGATAAGGGGTATGCAGTACTGGTACTTAATTATGCAAGTATAGAGGATTATAATGCTTTTAATGAAAAGAGCATGGTATTTACAACTTTATCTGATGTAAATGGTAAAGAAATAACCTTGCCAGATGTTTATGTTAGTGCCTCTGATGGGGCCTATGTAGCACCAGAGGTAGTGTTAAAAAATGAAAAATATAAAGTAATTATAGTAAATGATCAAACCGATTTAATCATTGATGGAAAAATCAAATATTTTACCAATGGTAAGCTAATTAATAAATCAAGATTTGAAGCTGGTGGTGAAAAGGAATCAGTTATCATATACAAGCCTTAATTAGTGCATTTATTTTAAATTGAGTTTTAATCGTAATGATTTAAACATAGATAAAATCAATATAATATATAACGTTTTTTTTTATTTGGTTCATACTTTATAACGTGTTTTTATGTTATATTACAGATGTTTTTGATGGTTGAAAGAAAAGAAATAAAGAAAGGAATGCCACGTATACTTTCAACCCATATGAGTGGCAGCGATACGTTATGTATCAGGCATTAGGTGTTTATATGGAAAAGACAATGGAAAAAATTGTTGCCCTGGCAAAAGCAAGAGGATTTGTATATCCAGGATCTGAGATTTATGGAGGTCTAGCGAATACTTGGGACTATGGTAATTTAGGTGTTGAATTAAAAAACAATGTGAAAAAAGCTTGGTGGTTAAAGTTTATTCAACAAAATCCGTATAATGTGGGTGTGGATTGCGCCATACTTATGAACCCTCAGACTTGGGTGGCATCTGGTCATCTTGGTGGATTTTCTGATCCTTTGATGGATTGTAGAGAGTGCCATGAAAGATTTAGAGCGGATAAATTAATAGAAGATTATGCTCACGAACATAGTATAACTTTGGAGTCATCAGTGGATTCATGGTCCAATGAAGATATGAGCAAATATATTGATGAACATAGTATAAACTGTCCTACATGTGGCAAACATAATTTTACTGATATCCGTCAATTTAATCTTATGTTTAAAACGTTCCAAGGTGTAACAGAAGATGCTAAAAACGTAGTATATTTAAGACCTGAAACAGCACAAGGTATATTTGTTAATTTTAAAAATGTACAAAGAACTTCTAGAAAAAAAATACCTTTTGGAATAGGACAAATAGGTAAATCTTTCCGTAATGAAATAACACCAGGTAACTTTACTTTTAGAACAAGAGAATTTGAACAAATGGAATTAGAATTCTTTTGTGAACCAGATACAGATCTTGAATGGTTTGCATATTGGAAACAATTCTGTATTGATTGGCTAAATACTCTTGGTATAAAAGAGGATGAGATGAGAGTCAGAGATCATGATGCTGCAGAATTATCATTCTATAGTAAAGCTACTACCGATATTGAATTCTTATTCCCATTTGGATGGGGAGAATTATGGGGAATTGCAGATAGAACCGATTATGATTTAACACAGCATCAAACCGTATCCAAAGAAGATTTGGGTTATTTTGATGACGAGAAAAAAATTAAGTATGTTCCTTATGTAGTGGAACCATCCCTTGGTGCAGATAGAGTTACCTTAGCATTTTTATGTGCAGCATATGACGAGGAAGATTTAGGAGATGGAGATGTACGTACTGTACTTCATTTTCACCCAGCCCTTGCACCTGTTAAAATTGGTGTACTTCCATTGTCTAAAAAGTTATCAGAAGGAGCAGAAAAAGTATTTTCTGATTTAAGTAAAATCTATAACTGCGAATTTGATGATAGAGGTAATATTGGTAAACGTTATAGAAGACAGGATGAGATTGGCACTCCTTTTTGTATCACATATGATTTTGAATCCGAGACTGATGAATCTGTAACAGTTAGAGATCGTGATTCAATGAAACAAGAAAGAATTAAGATATCAGATCTTAAGACTTACTTTGAAAAGAAATTTGAATTTTAGTTTTGTTTATTATGAAACTATTGAAAATTATATGTGTAATGTAGTTTCTTGGTAATATTTTGATTTCAAATTATTAGTAAATGAGGAAAATAATTAAAAAGCAAAATAATAAAAAAGCAAAATAATATTTCCTTATTTAGAAAGTTATGCTATAATGTTGGTGGCGACAAGAAAGTCAAAAAAATGAAATATTTTAGGAGGTAATTACTAAAATGGCAAAATGGGTATATTTGTTTAAAGAAGGTAAAGCAGACATGAAGAATCTGCTTGGTGGAAAAGGAGCTAACTTAGCAGAAATGACTAACTTAGGACTTCCTATTCCCCAGGGCTTCATCGTAACAACAGAAGCTTGTACTGACTATTACAATAGTGGAAAGAAAATCACTGACGAAATCAAAGGTCAGATTTTTGATTCATTAAAAATGTTAGAAGAAGAACAAGGAAAAAAATTCGGTGATACTGAAAATCCTTTGTTAGTATCAGTTCGTTCTGGAGCGAGAGCTTCCATGCCTGGTATGATGGATACAATCCTTAACTTAGGTTTGACTGATGCAGCTGTTGAAGGTTTTGCAGCTAAAACTGGAAATCATAGATTTGCTTATGACTCCTACAGAAGATTTATCCAAATGTTCTCTGACGTAGTTATGGAAATCAGCAAAGCTAAATTCGAAAGAGTTTTAGATGAAATCAAAGAAAAGAAAGGTGTTCACTATGACACTGATCTTACTGCTGATGATTTAAAAGAAGTTATTACTGCATTTAAAGCATTATATAAAGCTGAAAAAGGGACAGATTTCCCTCAGAATCCAGCTGACCAGTTAATTGAAGCTATAACTGCTGTATTCCGTTCATGGGACAACCCACGTGCGATATACTATAGAAGAATGAATGATATCCCTGGAGATTGGGGAACAGCTGTAAACGTTCAGGCCATGGTATTTGGTAACATGGGTGAAACTTCCGGTACAGGTGTTGCATTTACTCGTAACCCTTCTACTGGCGAAGCTATGATTTATGGTGAATACTTAATCAATGCACAAGGTGAAGACGTTGTTGCTGGTATCAGAACTCCACTTCCTATTACTAAGCTTGAAGAAGATATGCCAGAAGTATTTGCTGAATTCATGAGAATTGCTAACTTACTAGAAAATCACTACAAAGATATGCAGGACATGGAATTCACAATTGAAGATAAAAAACTTTACTTCTTACAGACTCGTAATGGTAAGAGAACAGCTCCAGCTGCTCTTCAAATCGCTTGCGATTTAGTAGATGAAGGAAAGATTACGAAAGAACAAGCTATCGCAAGAATTGAAGCGAAATCTTTAGATCAATTATTACATCCAGGATTTGATGTAAAAGCATTAAATGAAGCGAAACCTGTTGGTAAAGCGCTTCCTGCTTCTCCTGGTGCAGCAGCTGGTAAAGTTTACTTTACAGCAGACGATGCTAAGAAGAATCATGACAAAGGACAAAGAGTTATCCTTGTTCGTCTTGAAACATCACCTGAAGATATCGAAGGTATGCATGCAGCTGAAGGTATCTTAACAGTTCGTGGTGGTATGACTTCTCACGCAGCAGTAGTTGCTCGTGGTATGGGTACTGCTTGCGTATCTGGTTGTGGTGAAGTTATCATCAACGAAGAAGCTAAATTCTTTACAATCGCTGGAAACACAGTAAAAGAAGGAGATTATATCTCTCTTGATGGTTCTACAGGAAATATCTACATTGGAGATATCCCTACAGTAGAAGCTGCGATCAGCGGTAATTTTGATAGAATTATGACATGGGCTGATGAAATCAGAACATTAAAAGTTAGAACAAATGCAGATACTCCTGCAGATGCTGCTAACGCAGTAAAATTTGGTGCAGAAGGTATCGGTCTTTGCCGTACAGAGCACATGTTCTTTGAAGGTGATAGAATTCACAAGATTAGAAAGATGATTCTTTCTAAAACTGTTGAAGCTAGAGAAGAAGCGCTTAACCAATTAATACCTTTCCAAAAAGGTGATTTCAAAGGTTTATACGAAGTTATGGAAGGAAGACCAGTTACAATCCGTTTCTTAGATCCTCCATTACATGAATTCGTTCCTACAGAAGAAGATGATATTGCAGCACTTGCTAAAGATATGGGTCTTACTGTAGAAGATGTAAAAGCTACTTGTGATTCCTTACATGAATTCAACCCTATGATGGGACACAGAGGTTGCCGTCTTGCTGTAACTTATCCAGAAATCGCTAAGATGCAGACAAGAGCCGTTATGGAAGCAGCAATCGAAGTTAAGAATGAAAAAGGCTTTGATATCATTCCTGAAATCATGATTCCATTAGTTGGTGAAAAAAGAGAATTAAAATTCGTTAAAGATATCGTTGTTGAAACTGCAGAAGCTGTTAAAGCTGAAAAAGGATCTGATATCGAATACCATATCGGTACTATGATTGAAATTCCTCGTGCAGCATTACTTGCTAACGAAATCGCTGAAGAAGCAGAATTCTTCTCCTTTGGTACAAACGATTTAACTCAGATGACATTCGGTTTCTCCCGTGATGACGCTGGTAAGTTCTTAGATTCTTACTACACTAACAAGATTTTTGAATCTGATCCATTCGCAAGACTTGATGCTGATGGTGTTGGACAATTAGTTAAAATGGCTTCTGAAAAAGGACGTGCTACAAGACCAAATATCAAACTTGGTATCTGTGGAGAACATGGTGGAGATCCTTCCACAGTTGAATTCTGCCACAATGTAGGACTTAACTATGTATCCTGCTCACCTTTCCGTGTGCCTATTGCAAGACTTGCAGCAGCACAGGCAGTTTTGAATGCAAAGAAATAGTTGAAATTGCAACGTTTTTCAATGGATGGACTTAGATTAGACAGCATTGAATAACAGAGATAAAATAATAGTGCACCCTATCATGTAAAAGTGGTAGGGTGTTTTGAATATGTAAAAGTATATGAATTTGAAGCGATTGTCTGAACAAAAATCTTTTTTGCTTGAGCTAGAGTTGATGCTGGTGTAAAATGCTTATAAAAAAATTTTTAAATTTTCAAGTGTTAATAATAGAATTTTCTGTGACTCAGTAACAAACTTCAATTTATAATGAAGATAATTTTATTATTATGATAATAGAATTAATCTTCGCAAAGTAGGAAAGGTTTAAAAAACTTTTGTGTTATTATATGTGTGTAGCTTGCAAGCACAAATGAAGAGAGGTGAGATAAGTGGATAGCCGAGAAATTATTCAAAACAGTATTGATGATATTGAAGGGGACCTTAAAACGGAAATAACGGTACATGATAATCTCTTTTGATAATATTTTAAACGAGGAGGTTATTGGATGGCTATTAAGGTAGATTAAATTATTTTAAGAGATTCTATAGAATCATAGTTTCCTCTTTTGTTATGCTCAGGCAGTATGAAACAACAAGAGAAATATAAAAATCCTTGAACTTTATATTTATATTTCAGAGTACATTATTACTTTTCATAAAAGTGATGATGTTCTTTTTTGGGTATTCTTATAATTGCTACTTTAGGATGTCATAAACACATTTTATAGTACAGGAGTATATTACTGGATAATTAAACGATAATAATATAATTTAATGGCAATGCGATTATTTAACACTGATATTTATTGAATGTCAAATTTGTGATATACTAAGATAAAAAGAAATTTATGCAGAGTAGTATAACTTAAGGAAATAATTATGGGAGGCAGATATGATATATCTAAATGGTTTTACATTTCCTAATGCTGAGTTAGAAGGAAATTTTTTTATGAGTATGAAAAGGACATGCTATGATTCCTATTATCCATTTCAGATATTATCAAGAAATCGGCTAGAAAGGGTAGAATTTGAACCTGTTACTGTTTTCTATGGAGGGAATGGTTGTGGGAAATCAACAGCTTTAAATATCATTGCTGAAACCCTAGGAATTGCACGAGATTCTATATATAACAAATCAAATTTCTTTCCTGATTATGTTCAAATGTGCTCTGCCACATTTATCCGAGAGATACCAGAGAACAGTAGAATCATAACCAGTGATGATGTTTTTGACTACATGCTTAATATTCGTAATCTTAATGAAGGAATTGATCATAAACGAGAAGAAATATTTGAAGAATATTTGGATAATAAATATTCTAAGTTTCAGATGAGATCCATGGCTGATTATGATCAACTAGTAAAAGTAAACAAATCCAGATCTAAGACGCAATCTCGTTATGTTAGAAGTGAATTGATGGATAATGTCAGAGAATATTCCAATGGGGAGAGTGCTTTTAAGTACTTCACAGAAAAGATAGGAGAGAATGGACTCTATCTCCTTGATGAACCTGAAAATAGTCTATCACCAAAGAGGCAATTAGAATTAATGAAATTTATTGAAGA
>JBKEAO010000162.1:0-22809 GCA_047972335.1 Anaerocolumna sp.
TAATAATTTGCGTATAAACATCCTCTGTAGGTACAGGTATACTTACATTCGGGGTATAGCAACTTTCATTATAATTTACTCTGGCTAAATTAGTTGTTATTAAATCACAGCAGATAACTCCGACTTCAAAAAATAAGTTCCGACTAAAATAACACTCTTCTGGTATAGTACAAGTGTTGTCTTCTTCTACGAGGACTGGATATGTTGTACCGTTTACCTTGAATAATGCTGTTTTTTCACCTTGCCATTCCTGACTAAATAAAAATTGAGCTAAAACACTTTTATTATAAGTCAATATGTCTGGCTTACTTACAAGCGTAATGCTCATTTTCTTTACGTTAAAGATTAAGTTTTCTATAGCGGTTCACCCTCTTTCTAAATAAGTAGTTTTTGCATTAAAAGAGGACAGCCATGTTGGTTGCCCTCGAATTGTATACAACTATGTTAGTTCGCAATTGAAACCTACTCAGAATCCAGACTCACTTCCAAAGTGTTTATCCCATCTCTTAAAGTCTGCCTAGTTGCGTGTAGTTTCGAAATGTCATACGGCAATTCCTTTCCTACTAACTGATATTCATAGCATTTTATAATCTGATAGTCGGTTTCCGAAATCTTTGATTTTAATCTTATAACTTCTGTGTAGGCTAACTCTTCTACTGTTGGTGGAACAGGTACGTAAGGTTCAGGTTCGGTGTACACTGTTTCGTCATTACTCAAAATTATAGTTGTACCATCGGATTTATAAGCTGTTGTGTACCCTGTAAATGTCGAGCACTTTAACCCACCGTTAGTATATAATTCAATTAGTGATAAATCGAGTTCGCTAATATCGGCTTCAGTGGTAAATTCCAAAATTAGCAAATTTCTGTATTGAGCAATGTTTTGTATTTCATAGGATACTCCTTTTATTTTTATCTTTTCCATGAATTACGCCTTTCATAATTTTATGATTTTATATATAGTACATAAATTACTATGTTTGTTGTAGCGTCTGTACTGTCAGGTGTGTACATATTTCTGAAAGAAACAACCGCCGTAGTAGCTGTGTTTAGGAACAATTCATGTATAGTGCACCATGATGATACCGCACCATTATTGTTGTGTCCGACTATACCTAATGCGGTATACCCTGGATATGATATGTCCACATATACTGTTGCAGCACTTAGAGCTGCAACTACACCTGTAAGTACTGTAAAACTTTTAACAGTAAGTAAGCTGCCTAAACTGTCTTTTAGCTCTTTACCCTTTTTAGCTGATAATGCAAATGTTGGGTCATTGGTTACAAAATTGTCAGCAATTTTTGATGTGTCTAGTTTTAGACTTAACTCCGCACCTACCGATGTCGCTGTCCAATTTGTCACATTCCATGCTGTTGGTACAGATATTGGGGTTGTGCACTTATATAAAATGTCTTGGTGTATACAGTAACTACCTAATGCATAGGTAGACGCAGGGTTAAAAACGCTTGTTATGTCGTTCTGAATTTGTGCCAATTGCGACACATTATCATCTATCTGGTCTTGTAATTCTTTACCCTGTCTTGCATCTAAAGCATAGCCTTCCACCACAGTAGACACATTATTGACCACAGATGCTTTATCAAGCTTAGTATTAGGATCAAATCCTGCTATTTCTCCTGCCTCATCCCTTGCAATACGTGCCTGCTCCATATAGTACTTGCTATTGTCCTCTGCATCCTCTTGTATAACACCACCTACTGCATATCGTTTAGACAATTGTGCATTTTCAACGGATGTTTCAGCTTGTGTGGTGGCTATGTTTGCCTGGACAATTATGTCGGCTAGATAGTCAGGCTGCAACATATCACCTGTAATTGAACCAGGTATAATACTCGCTTTAATCTTACCATCAGCTTGGACAGTAAAATCAACTGTATCACTGTCTAAAAACTCATACTGTGTTACTAATGCGGACATATCTACATGCTGCACTGTACCATCGTCTAATGAAATATCTAATTGCTGTGTAGTTGGGTTATAACTAAAATTAACTGCTAATTTTTCAAGCTTTGTATCAATATTAGTAGAAGTGCCATTGACCTTAGTTATCGTGAGGACACCTGTTGCATCGTTATATGTAATACTTTGCACAACACTATTAACAGTGCTTTGATTCGCCTTTGATGTATCCAATCCAACTACTCTATCATCTATAGTATTTAAAGCACTATCCATCTTGTTCAGATTAGTAGCTCCAAGAGCAGTAGCTGTGCTTGGAGCATTCTGCCATATAATTCTTGTATATACTTTTGAATAAGCCATTTTTATTCACCTTCTTTCAAGGTTATTCTGTTTCGTTTAGTGAATCTTCATAAGCCTTACGTTCCTGCTCGATTGCTTGATTTGTGAGATTCTCTAACTCGTTGTACACTTCATGCGTTGCAGATCTTAAGACTTCATAAGGTAACTGTGCTTCGTTTAAAGTCTTTCTTAGATTTTCTTTCAATTCAAATATCCTTAAGTTTAATCCTTTTTCCATGATTCCTCCATTCAGGCATAATAAAAGCACCTATCTACTAGATAGATGCTAGAATGAACATTGCCAACTCCTCATATCTTATTCCTAATTGCGTTACTTCCGTAACTCCTTCATCATCCTTAGTATAAAGTGTTTCATTATCATCACAAGCCTTTCCATCTTTCACATACCATGTATCACTGCAAAACAGCGCATACTCATAGGCATTTAATCCCTCTGATTCAAAAGTGGACTTAACCTCCTGTGCGATAACTCCGTAGTGGATTCTAGCATTATCACCCTTTTTCTTAACAGCATCCTTAAACTTAAACTTTACTATTAATGACTTAATCTTTTGTGCCGCTCTCTTTTCTGCGTCTGATATATTTCCGATTATATCTTTTAAGTTTCCATCTGAACTAGATATTGTAGTACTTGCAGCAAATACCTGCGTCCAAAGATATGATGGAGATCCACACGATATAACGTTAGACCCAGATTCTGAATGAGGTCTAAAATTGTTTCCGTATGCAGTTACCTTTGCTATTCCAGCTGAACTATCATAAAGCGTGTGAATGTAACTGTTTCTGTTACCTGTTGTTATAACTGGTGAATTATATGGTCCTACATAGATATCACTTCCCGCATATAGTACAGTGCAATTAATCTGTGTCGTTCCTATAGATGTTTCAAATATATTTGTGTTGCCTGAATCTCCTGTAAATAAAATTCCTACACCTTGAATAGTTAGCCCATCAATATATATGTATTCAGTTGAAATGGTCCCATTTTTTATACTAGTAGTATGACTTGGCCCTATAGACTTAATTTCACCACCGATTATAGAAGTTGTTCCATTTGAGGCACTATAAGAGTTTATTGTACTACCTTGAATAGTTGCGCCTTGCACCAATCCAGAAAACTCAGCATCCCCTGTAGCGGTTAATTTAAAATTAGAACTATTAATAACAAGCCTATTAGAATTAAGAGTTACCTGCCCTGGTTCTATACTTAATTGGCTGCTAACATCGCCTTTTGATACTTTTAATGATATAAGCCCTGCCTGTTGTGTAAATTGGCTATCTGCATCATCTTTATTATCAGTAATCTGCGTCTGCAGTTCACCTGCAGTAAGGGTTATTTGCGATTCAAGTCCCTCTGCTATGGCAGTCATTTCAATGGATAATTGGTCTACATTCTTCTCAATTTTTAATGTCTTTCCCTTAAGACTTTCCATTTCATTATTAGGTGTAATAACTTCACTGCGCTTCTGATTACCCGTAGCGCTTATTTCATCCGTAAGAGCATGTATACCCTTAAGAGTCCTTTTAAATATAAAAGTCTCAATAGCATCATTGCTTGTAATTAAAGTAACCGAATCGCCAACCTCTAAATAAGGTAATCCTATCATTGTAGTCTTATGAGGTCTGTAATATTTATCTTTAACCTGCAGTAATATATTACTTGCTATTGTATTAAGTTCCGTACTACTCTTACCAAATAATAAATAGTTACCAGTTATTACATAACCATTACCAACCACACCAGCCGTGGCTCCAATATCATCATTGTCTTGCCTTATTGTTACAGAAGTAATTATTTCTGTTGTATATTCTTCGTAATCTATTTTCCTGTAACCTGCAGCAAGTAGTTCACCTGGTTCGCTCGGAAATAAATCTTCACTTGGATACAAATCTTCCGATGGATACAATCCTAAACCAGACAACTGTATAACCTTAAACTTGTTATCCCTTGTCATATGCCCAAATCCAGCGTTTATTTCAGTTATTTTTCGTAGTACATCTCTTGCAACTAATCTACTTGGATTAATTGTCTTTAGAATCATTACTGAATCATTTGTAACGTTTTGATCTATGTAAGCTATACCTAGATGGGTTAGCAAAGATTGGCGCATGTTTTTTACCGATATGGGAAATGTTAATCCGTTATACCAGGTAGACACATCCATATCAGTGCTATTTATTTTATCAAAGCATGTTAACTCCTTAAAGCCTAAATCAGACTGCTTACCCACATTCTTTACCCTAAATGTACCGAAAGGCATTTCATAGACAGTGCCAGAGAAGTCAAGTACATGTTGAGTCACAATAAACTCTTTACCACTTAAATCGTGTATTATCCCATTAATCTTTATTTTGAAGATAGATGATTCACACGATCCGAGTGTCAGGTCTATTTCAGAGCATAAGCTTTCGTCCAAACTAAAACTATCAATGTCAACTCTTCCCTCATCTCTTGTATCAATTGTTATATTTAGTTCAGGAAAATATAACGTTAACCACTTTTCATAGTTTATAGGAACGGCAGGGATAAAGTCATTTTTATATATTAATTTCAATTCCTCAGATATTTCAAACAAGTTTTACCCCTCCCCGTAATCTATATATTCAAATTCTAAAGCATTATAAAAGAAGTTACCTGCTTTATCTATATACTTGATTGTATACGTTACATCTGGAACATAGCATTTTGTAGTTTTGTAACTATTCTCTTCATCATTCCAGTAAGTAATAGTTACAAAATCCCTATTGGGAAAGAATGCTTGAATAATTAGTTTTTGCCCATTAGTTAACCAATCTTTTGTTTTAATCTTAATACTGGTACGCTTAACAGGTAGTATATTACGAATAGTCTTGCCTCCACCATCCGTATAACTACCTTTATCTTGTCGTCTATTGGGAATACTGGAAAATCCTTCTGGAGCTAATAAAGCCAATGGGAATATTGTATTGTTTACAATCAACGGGTAACCATTACCAGTCATATACGTACATCCCCTTTCTATTCAAATGCCGGCTTACCGGTTTGATCATAATATAATTGTGCCCATGTTCTAATTTCTTCGAATAAAGTTTTTCCATTAATTTGAGCAAGAAAGGTTACATTTCCACCTCCTCCTGAAGTCCCAAATTCATTTCTTATAGCTTCCATTATGGTTTCCAAAGGAGCCTCAATATTCACACCACGTTTCTGATCACCCAACATGGCAAGGAATTGAGAATTTGGTGGTATTACTGCACCTGTTGCTAATTTAGGGATCTTAGGAGCTGTAACGGTCTTAAGGTCGAACCCTACTTTAAAACCACCCAATGCTTCTGGCAGACTAAAGCTAATAGAGTTAACAGCTTTTATTACAGTATTAATCCCTGTTACTATACCGTTTATCATACCGTTTATAATGTCTATAATTGCATTAATAGGAGTCTTAACAATAGTTTCTAGAGAATCAAAGATACCTTTAAAGATTTTTTTAATCCCTTCCCAAGCCTTTTCCCAATCCCCAGTAAATACACCCACGATAAACTTGATAATACCTTTCATTATATCTTTTAAGCCATTTATTAATTTTCCTATACCTCCAAACACTGTATCAAATGCAGGTTTTAAGCTTTCCCACAACACGTTGACAATAGGATTAATTACATTCTTCCACAGACTGGTTAATATACTTATTATTTTATTTACAATAGGTATAACCGTCTTAGTTAATATTTGATATATACCGTCCCATGCTTCTTTTAATACTGATCCAACTGCTTTAGCAAGTGGTAATACAACATTTTTCCATAGAGACATAAGTATGTCTGATAATGTTTTAAATACAGGTTGTAATACTGTACCTATGAACGTACCTAGTGGCACTAACACCTTTTCCCATAATTGCTTAAATATATCTATAAGGTTTGGTATTAATGTTGTGATAAAGAAATCAATTGCAGGCTTAAGTATCTGATTCCATGAATCCACTAAAACGGTTTTTACAAAATCGGCTACTGGTCGCAATGCATCTAGCCATGTCTTGCCAAGTTCTGCTATCTGATTTCTAAAACTCTCGCTACTACTGTATAAATCAATGAATGTGTAAATTAATAGACCTAATATAGCAGCAATAATAGTAACAGGTGCAGTCAATGCACTAAACACAGCTGTTAAACCCGATACAACGGCGCTTAGCAATCCTCCAGATGTTATAAATGTACCGAATGCAGAAAGTAACGGAGCTAACCACACAAGAAATTCTGCTATTTTGAATGCAGCGAAAAAACTACCGATTAATAATACTGCATTTGCTATAGTCCCTTGGTTGTTTAGGATCCAATCAGACAATTTATATAATCCATCTGTAAGTAACTGCAATCCTTGTATAATAGCATCTCCTGTCCATTGTGCTATAGGTAGTAAGAAATTCTCCCACAACCATAACCCATAAGGTTTAAATACTTCTATAAGAGAATTTAAAACTGTTATAGATGCACCTAGGAGGTCTAAAAAGGCAGGTATAAAGCTTGCAACTGTCCATTTCCCCAGTGGTGTTAAAACGTTGTCTAGAAACCACTTTAATCCTGCACCAACATTCTTTGCAAATGGTGTAATAGCTACCTTTAATCTATCAAATGCCTTTATTGTTGGCTCTAATTGCTTCTTAAGGTTCTTAACAAAGTCTGTTATCTTACTATCAATCTTAACCTCTTCAAACATCTGTGACGGATCCGGAATACCAGGAGTACTTGACGCTCCACCACCAGAATCTCCAACATTGTTTAGTTTATCTATTGGGCTTAATGCGTTAGTTGCTTCTTTAGCTGTCTTTTTTATAGATGCAGCGTAATCTACTGCAGCCGCTTTAGCTTTTGTAAAGGTTGTTGCTCCATTCAAAAACACAGCAAAGAATTGTCCAATTGTTGTTATTGCACTTGTCAAGTAGTTAATAAGTGTCTGCAGAGCAGGTGTAATATATGTTAATATTGGGTCAAAAGCAGTTGCAAAACTATTTTTAAGCAATAATAAAGACGTTTGTAAGGCAGATAAATTCTTGTTTGTAGCACTACTATATTGAGCTAGATTCTGAAACCCCTCTTTTATCGAAGTAACCGCCCCGTTCAAGGCTTGGAATGCAACACTGAATAATAATGACATCTTAAGCAGTTGAAAAGTCTTACCAAGGCCTCCGACACTCTTTTTGGTTTTGTCTGCATCCTTGCCCAGCTTTTTAGTACTACTAGCAGCCTTTTTCTGTTCGCTATCGGTTTGAGTTAATGACTTTTTATAATCATTTAGTTGTTGATTTAATTGGCCCACCTTGCTATAAGTTGCATCATATTCCTTATCACCGAAATAATAACCCCTGGTCTGCAATATATCTAAATGAGCTCTATAATTATCTAATTCATCCACTATAGCTTTTATTTCTTGATTGGATCCATCTGTAGCAAATGCATTTTTGATTTGAGCTCCTGCACTTAAAGCAGCGCTACCAGCTCCAAGGAATGCATTCTTAATACTTGTACCCATTTGACTAAATACTGCTGGTATATCTCTTGCTGTTTGCTTGAGGAAATCTAATGTATTTTTGAACATGACAGCGTTTTCATTTACCTGATTAAGATCTGATACAGTATCAGTGGGAACAATATCGTCTATTGCTTGCCTGGCTTCCTGAGCAGGTAAAACTACGTTATCTATAGTAGTAGCAACATCATCTACTGCAGTTTCAACTTCTCGCCATCTGTCTATTGTTATATTATCCATCTGACTGTTTAATTCTGCAGCACTTACTTGCGCCTGATCCATTGCACTACTAGCACCGGTAGCCATTTGTTGTACTACAGCTTCTGTTTCTTTGGCACTCTGTTCTACCTGTTGCAGTCCGTTATTAACACCTGAAAAACTAATAGAGTTAATAGCATTATTAACCGTTTTAGATAGACTTTCTATGGACCCTATTAATCTCTTAAGTACATCTTTCAGTGTCTCAGAGCCTTTTTCCACCCCATCCGTATCAATCTTAGTATCAAACTTAAGCGTACCATCTACAGCCATAATTCACCTCCTTCCTTTATCCAAGAAGTGCATTAAGACGATCCTTTTCTCTTTGCTCCTCTTCGGAAATTTTAATATCAAGATCTATAAGTTTTTTATTTTCTTTATAAAATTCCTGCTCATATTTCTCTAATTTCTTACCCTTTGCTTTCTTCATCCGAATGGAAATTATGTTACTTAGTAAACCTTCTCCAATTTCATTGAAGTAACCCATGAGCGTCCACCAGTGTATATATTCTTTCTCCCTTGTTTCAAAGCCGGCAACCTTGTTAATAGCGGGAAAGATAATCTGTTCATCCTGTTCCCAATCAATTACCTTTTTACTATTTTTATCTTCCTCAATTTCTTTGCCGCCATCAAGAAACCAGACAGCTTTTTCAACTGCATCGTTTATTTCTTCCTGGGTAAGCTGATCATAATCCTCATAGAGACATTCAATCATGGTCAAGGTCTTTTCTTCATTTGTCAGTTCGGGATCAGCATAAGCTTGAAAAATTAAAAGAGCCACTCGGAAATCACTCCGAATCGCTCTATGTGCACCATTTATCTCTATTTTTTTAGGTAATTGACCAATCATATTACATCACCTTGCTTGTGTACTTCTTAATACGTTTCTGGCTCGCTTTCTGCTCTTCTGTAATTTCCTTTTGCAGAATCGGACTAACAGCATCCAAGAATCTTTCAAATAAAAATATTCCCTTTACACTGCTAATAGGAGATTGTCTGCCAAATACCATGTTTGATACCTCAGCATTAAATATATAATCAATCTGATCATTGATAAGTTTATTAACCTGCGCTATTAATGCACCAGCCTCGTCAATCTCATCTATTGTGGTACCGTCACTTTTAAGATGCACATCCTTTTCAAGATTCTCAACTGCTTCAACTATTGTTTTTCTTGCCTTGCTAAATCTTTCTAAAATACCATAATCCGCAGGACTAAACTTTATAACTTTGTTCTCATCATTGTTTATGCTAAATGACTTATAGCCATCATCAAAGCTAATATTATGCATGATTTCCTCCTTAAAAAGGGGCGATATATAATCGCCCCGTTAATTATACATCCGGTGTAAATTCTTTGGTAGCGGTTACATAAGTACCCTTAACTCTTCCTCCAATGAGATGGATGTTAAAAGATATTTGGTAACCTGTATTATCACCGCCATAAGATGCGATTTCGATTAATGCATCCTCTCTATAAGCAACAAAGGTACCAGGTGTTTCTTCATCCTCTTCCCATAAATGGACCTCTAAAACAGTAGTTTTTAAGTCATCAAGTACTAAACGTTCATCTATCATCTTCTGAAGCTTAGGATACATTAAATCTGTTGTATCAGCATAAAAAGGTTCAACAGAAGATTGCGCTTCATAACTACTTATTGTCTTACTAGTCTCTCCGAGTATGTTTTGAGTACTATTAACCTCGGCATTCATTTCCACATTGTATTCTTCTAAATCTTTACCAAGCCTTGTATAAGCAGGTGTGGAAGTCAACGAAGAATCTATCATATGTGCAAGATATTTTCTCTCTATCTTTGCCATTATTAAACCTCACTTTCTAAGCGGTATTCCGCATAAATCTGTAAATGGTAGGTAACTGGTCCACTAAGTGTTTCGTTTTCATAACCATATAGCATACCGTTGGCACTTCTTAGTTTTGTTAACTTACCAATCACTGTCATATTATCTATTTCATCTTCTATTGTTTGGTTCTTAGCTGCCTTTTCAAGCCAATAAGCTAAGTCCAACAAAAAAGTACTATTTGCCAAACGGTCATAATCTACAAAAGACTGAAATTTAGCATATAGTACAAAATTATGTTGCCTATCCTGATTACCTACAATGTCCTCTTTAATGAGTTGGTCACCAGTGGGATACAATCCACAATTACCTACTTCATCTTCTGTAAAATCAATGTTTAACCCACCGTTTAACTCAGCAATCTTGGGAAAGGTAGCTAAGACTTCTTTTACCAATTCAATTATGTTCATTTTGCACCTGCAACCTTTCTGGCACCGTCAAGGATATCCTCTTTGTGATCTGCTTTCATACGCTCAAACCAGAAAGGACCACGTTGGGGAGCACCGTTATACTCCATATCCCTATCAGTTAATACTTTCTTTTCACCTTTACTTGCAAAAGGGCTACCAGTTGTAGGAGATACCATTAACTTACCATAATAGTGATATCTAGCATAAGGACTTGTATATTCAAGTTCTCCACTACCTATCACAGTTCCTAATGTAACACTTTTGGTTAATAAGCCATTAAGTCTAGGAGTCAATGGATCCATATATCTAATACTTTCTTGATCTACAAACTTTTGTACTCTTCCACCTGGTTCAATTCCTCTTGCCTTTAAAAGTGTATCTGTTGGATTAATTTCCAAATGTCCATGAAACATATCTTCACCTACTTTCCACTTAACTCCCAATGTCTCATTCTAGGACTGCCGTGATCTTTCTTGGAGAAAGAATTAATGGTATAAACCAAATAATTGGTGTTCAAGGTTTTAAGTGATGCTGATTGTGTAGCTTCTGTCGTATTATCAATCTCAAAGGTAACTTCACCTTGTACAATAAAATCCTTTGTTTTAGTAATTATTAGATCAGGAGCCTCTGTCAAAGGAATCGATACATATAAGCTAGCAACTGATGATAAACCAGTTTTAGTAATACGTGCCGCCTGATCATCTTCCCAGAAGCATTTATCATATACATTTCTTTTGTATTTTTTTTCTTTAAGGTGATATATTGTAACCTTAGTTGTTCTCTTTGCCATTACTACACCCCACAATATAAAAGGCCTGTATCCGAAAGCCAGTTATAAATAATTCCTTTTGAAGCATACATATCATTCTCGCTAACTTTCTCCCTACTTTCATAGGTTACTGACCAGCTTCCGTCTTTCTCAGATGCAATCCCAGAGTTATCACCTTCGGTATCCCTTTTATCACACTGGTAAAGATGTTCAGCAAGTTCACAACAACAATATTGCACCTTATCTAGGATAGGTGCTGATTCATTTATATTATTAAAGGTGTATTGCCTGATCAGATTACTTGACTTAATGGCCCATTTCTTAAATGATTCTTGGGGGATTGTTATTTCCCCCATATCATCTTTATATGTGCCAATGTAAAAATCATAATCCGTAAATACATTTATCATGACACATTACCATCCTTACTTATTCCTTAATCATAGTAACTGCTTGTGCTACTGCTGAAGCATCAACAGTAATAGTACCAGAAACTTTTGTATATCCCTTGCAGGTGACACTATATGGATATGTACCAGCTCTTAGGTTGAACACGGCTACCCCAGACGCATTAGTCTTGATATTAGAACCATTTACATTCACCCTTGCGTCAGCAATATTAGCAGGTGTTTCGGCATTATCTTTCACCGTAAATGTTACAGCTCTTGTTACAACAGGTATTGCAGGTTCTAAATAAGCAAATGGACAACCGACACGATCTTCATCAATTCTAGTAGCTGGATTAGGAAGTGCCCAGCCCATTCTAAATACGACACGTAATGCAATCATGTCCTGTTGCGCAAGATTATAAACGATTTCCTTTGTATTAGGATCCTGGATAACACCTTCAGTCAATATTTTGACAGTGATGTCCTGACGGATAGCATATACTGCCTTGCTAAAATCCCCAACAATCATCTGAGCAATGGAGTTGTTAAAAGATCCATTGTCAGGAAAATACATTGGTGCTCCATCTAAAGCATATTGAGTAGCTCCCTGCATTACTTTATTAAACAAAGGCTGACCAGCATCATCACGTAAGCCTCTAAGTTTCGCCTTCATGTTAGTAGATGCAATAATTCCAGATACGGCATAACCATCATCTTCAATCTTTGCAAATACTCCGTCCTCTGCAAGAATTTTAGCATAGTAGTCGGGGCTTCCTCCTAATGCCACATTATTACCGGACTGTCTAGCAAGGGTAATGATATCATTCTGCCACTCAGCAGGCCTGTTCTCCCCGAAGATAGAGGCTGCATCAACCCTTTGTCCAATAGCCTCAATAACACGAGGAGTTACTTCACCCATGATATCAAACTCCGCATCATCTAAAACAGCCTCAGGAATAGGTACGATAACCGCTAACTCTGCAGCTGTAAGATAAACATTATCCCACGCTTGTCTGGATGTCTGTTTCATACCTGTATCACCATTCACCCAATAAGCAGTAGGTAAGAAATCAAGTACTCTAATTCTTGTCTGTTTGGATGTCATATTAGGGAGTTTCTTAGCCATTGCCATAAATACAGATGATTTTGGAGTATCCTGGGCAATAGCATCCACAATCTGTTCTCTTATAATAGCTTCTGCATCTGCTCTGTTTACAATACTGGTTGCAAATCTCTGCAACTTCATTGCTAATTTACCATTTCTGTTCATATAAATTACCTCATTCTTTCATTATTCTGATTTAAACAAAGATCTGAATGCATCATTTGCAGCATTCTTTTTATCAGTGTTGTCAGTTGTTGTTTGATTGCTAGTTACTACTCTTGGATTTGATTTAGACTCTTCAAAAAGATACCCATTATCCTTTTTAAGAGCTTCTAGTGCAGCTGTTATATCTGTATCTTGATTCTTTGACTTTTTAAGATTATCTACATCTAATAAAGCCATAACTGCCTTACTGTTTCTTGGTTTAAGAGCAGACACCTTACCTTCTAATGCAGCTGTAAATTGCATATCCGCTATCTGTGTATCATAGTTAGCTTTTGCGTTGGTCAGATTAGTTGTAAGTGTGGATATCTGTCCTTTAAGGTCTTTTACGTCTACACCATCAAAATCCTTAAGCTTTTCTTCTACTTCTCCAAGTTGTGTTTTATACGTGTCTGCAACTCCCTTTTCACGAGTAATATCTTTTCCATTTTCAATCATTATCTGATCAATTTGTTCTTTGGTTAATCCCATATCTTCTAAAATTTTTCTTTGCATATTATCTCCCTTTCATTACGCTTTTTACGGGTCAGCACCCATGTAAAGTTGATATAGTTTTACGTCTTTTCGGACATAAAAATAAGACGTTAACGCACGTCCTAAACGAGATTTTGGATCACCGCCTCTCTATTATTACAACATTGTCTGAATATTCCTCTGCAATACTTTGGTATCCTATCAATGCAGAATTAAGCAAAATACAAGATACCACATCAAGTTTAGTGATAATTTTATAGCACACATTTCCCTCCGCATCCTCTATAAAATCTAGGTTGCCAATGCTCAAATCCTTTATGGAGTTAATTGTGTTAATTGTAATAGCTGATATGGCAGCACATACAATGTCACGTCCTGGTATAGAGTAATTTGCATGACCTTTCACTTTAAAGCCTATTAGCTCATTACTGGTGCTATATATTTGTGTTATGCTAGTCATATCTCTCCTTATTTTTGGGTATAAAAATACCACCTACCGTTGTGATATAGATGGTTATTAGTAATCAAAATCTGTAACTTCAGTTATTATTTCCTCTAGCGACTTTCCGTTATAAATACGCTGCGATGAAATTTCTTCAATATTGTGTGCCTTTGCTAAATCTTCCCCATACCATACGTCAAAATCATCTTTAGCCATGGGATCTATTCCACATCTTTTTCCATTGTATGTGAAAGTCACATGGGAGAAACTGTCTATTAAGATTTCATGCAATTCTTTTATACTCTTTATTTTCATAGTATATCTGTATTCTCCTCTCTTTCTTGATTCGTCAAATCTCGTGTACTACGTTTTACATTCCCATCTTTATCATATGAATAATCATGAGCATGCTCTCCATTTTTCCCATAAGGATGCTTCTTTGTATTTCCATGGTTGTTATTACTTATTTGCTTGTACTGCTTGCCGCTTTCATTATAGTAGTTTCTTTCAATCCCACCTTTTGCACTTACCTTTTGTGTAATTGAATTAGGTTCACCAGTTAAAGAAATATTATCTACCCTAATTATACTATTACCAGCTGCATTTTTCAATCCTGATGTTATTTTTTTACTCTTGATATTACTATTGCTCATTCTGCCTAATCCATCAGAATAAATACGCTCTCTTTGTTGTGGTAATCCCATTTTCTTAGAAAAGTCAACGTATTCTTGCATAGCTGCATGATATTTAACTCTATCTAAAGTTATATCATCCTCTGGAAGTCCTGCATTTTTTCCTAATTGTATGTCCTGCCTAAGCTTTCTCATAAGAGTTTCAAGTTGACGCTGTCTCTGGGTAGCTTCATAAGTGGTGTATTTCTTGCCTTTGTATTCTTTTAGTTCATTCTCTTTGCGATTCATTTCGTCTAACTGCTCATCCGTATATAATCGTTTAGAAATGCCTAGAATAAAAGGATAATATGAATGATAGCAGTTTGCACCACAAAGACCAGTAACAGAGCCTAGGCCACAAATAGTCTCTAATTCCTCTTTGCTATAAACTCTACCTTGCCATACTTGATGTGTAGGACGGGCTGTAGAATGCCAACTTATCTCAAAGTGATTAGTTCCTAAAGCCTCAGCATTCATCTCGTTGATTTGATTTGTAATCTGAGATACGCCAGTCATTATTACTTTTCTTGCAGCAACTTCTAACCTACTGCTATATCCACCTTCATATTCAACGGTTCGCACACCTGACTTAGTCATTTCTTTAATAGTATTGTGGATAGTCTTATTGTAATCAAAGGATCCAGTTGCAATATCAGTGATAGCCTGGTCAACTTTTTCTTTAAAATAATTTTCCATACTTTTTGCAATAACACCATTTGGTCCTTGCACGCTAATAGATGTAGTCTGACTAATATTAGCCATGTCTTGCTTGGTTTGCCTTTTAATTGCCTCTACTAGTTGCTGGACTGGTCTATTATCTTCAAACCTTGTAAACGGTCTGCCTGTTGCATTATAAAGACTCTCGTCTCTTGCATATCCCTCTTTGATAATCTCATTATAGATTTTATCAATCTCAATATCAGATTTGCTAAGAGAACTTTCTAATATCTTACGGATTGTATCACTGCTTAAACCTAATCTGCTTAATTGATATATTTCATAATCAGCAGTTCGTGAAATACTATTTATCATACTTAGACGGTCGATAACGTCAGTCATAATCCGCATTGATAAATCAATCATAAGCTTTTGTATTGATAAGGGGATTCTCTCTAGCTCTGCAGGTGTAAGCATCTAATCACCATCCTTACATTACTGTATCAGCTGGTAGGCTAACCTTTGATTTTGCAGTTTCTTCATCTTCTCCGTACCATTTCATACGGTATTCATATAACTGCATAGCTCCAATTGATACATCTCTTAAATCCTGTTGTCTTTCAAGTTCATTGTCAGTGATAATACTATCATCCCAATCGAATGACGTATCATATGCTCCATCAGGTGCTAGATTTTCAGCACTTACCCAAAAATCAATTGCATCTACCAGATCTATTAATGCCCTCTGTAAAGCCTGCTGTATATCCGATACGGTCGTGTAAGATCTCTGTTTGCTAGACCGTATCTCTTCGGCCGTCTTTTCTGTCTCCTGTACATCAGATAATGTACCATAAGCTAATCCGCTGTCAAACTCAATTCGGCGGAGCTGTTGATTATATCCGTGATAATAAGATTCATCTCTGATATCGGGACTAAAAGGTTCAATGAATGGTTTATCTGTCGCACCAGTGTTATAATCCATTTCTCGATATAAACGCTCTCTGCCACCTGGATACTCAAACTTGTCTTGATCTTTATTATACTTAAGTAAAGACGATGCAATGTGTATTGCCGTTTCCTTGCTGTCATACTCCCAATCTATTTGGTTATATCTTTTATCAGCGATTTTAATATGTTCTGTGGATCTGCTAAATACTGATATTCCAAGAGGGCTGTCTGGATCAATATTATTTGCAAGAGGAACTTTAAAGAATCCAATTGTTAACTTATTTACACCTTGAAGAGTTCCACTAGGTTCGATATCTTCCCATTGTTTCACTGACTTTAGAGATACCTCACTACCTAATGTTGCGCCAGTTTTACTCATATATGCAAAATTATTAACCTTTACACCTGCAGTATTAAGAGAATGTAATTCTACTCTAGTAAATATCTCTTTACCTCTTGTAAACTGTTCTGTGAAAGCACATTGCGTAATGTTTCCGTTGCTATCAAAGGTAATAGGATAAAAACTATCAGCAGCATTATATTGAACTGCTATACCGTCATTTGATGGATATGGTTTAAATACCATACTGCCTTTAGCACATCCATATTCAACTTGCTTTCTAAGATTGACAAGCACTTTCTGATACATCTCATTAATGTACTTTGCTCTGTCATTGCCCCCTGTAACTTCTGATTTTAATTCAAGTGTTACAAGCCTAGATATCTCACTTGCTATCGATGCAGGTATACCAGCAGACTTGTGAGATTTTAGCAACCAAGGAGCATGATTACTATACATCAAATCCCACAACTCAATAGCGCTCTGCATTAGAGATGATACGTTTATACCATCAAGCTTAAGGCTCTTTTCAGAAACTAATTTATTTAGGCATTCAACCATTTTACTATATTTCATCTTCTCACCTCTATTCGTACCGGATAAACCGGGAGATATCTCTTTCAAATGTGTATTCAAATCCGTCAAGTGTATCAATGTCACTGGTACCATCATCGAGACGTTCATCCTCTGTCAGATTCTTTTCATTCCAGAGGGCTGTTGTCATAGCATCTTCAAGAGTCTTACATTGATTATGCATATAAAAAAAACGCTGCTGACTTAGCATACGTTGAGTAAATCTTATTCTATCGTTAATTACTGTTTTAAGAGCATTTTCTATCCTTAGCCAACTTAATCCGCCTTTTCTGGATGAGGTTTTAAGGCCAGCTATTAAAGTCTGTTCTGCACTATCACAATAGACATGTGTAATAAATCCATAGAGATTGACAATCTTTAAGCAAAAGTCTACAAACAATTTGCCAAGTACATCTGGATCAATGCTGCCGTCCTTACTCATGTGTCGTTCACTTGCCAGAGCAATAACGCTTTGATATCCTCTAGTGTATGCCGTAGCAACGAATGCATGGCCAGATCCAGAACCACCAAAATCCACACCTATATTTATCTCCATGATATTCTTTGGCTTTTCTGTTAGTGCATAAGAATTAATTCCACTACCTGATATCGCATCACACATTAGTCGGTAAATAGATCCTTCAGCAGCCACCCATAGACCTCTTATGTACCTATCGTAAAGGACGGTACCTTTATATTCCTTACACAACTCCTCAACAAATTTAGGATCTAAAAATGGATTATCAAATATTGTGTACTGCTGAGAATATATATCAACATCGCTATCAAGGAACTTTTTAAACCAGTGTTGTGGTGCTCCTGGGTTACAAGCCCCATCAAAACAAGAATACGGTTTATCTAAACGCGATTTCAGCATATCAAATACATCTTTATTCCAGTCCGTTACCTCATCACCATAACAGTATTTTATTGATGATCCACGGATTTTAGATACCTGGCTTATCTTTTCAGCACCAAGACAATAAACATCCTCTCCGAACATCTTACATATATTCTCAGAGTTGATATCTCCTACTAACTTAGGTCCCCATATTTGTTGTAAAGGCTCAACAATATTACGTTTTAATGTTCCTTTTGATACACCCAAGAGAACTACATGTCCAGGCTTTCCAATCCTGCTTCGAATACGTTTAGGAATAACATAATAGTCCATGTAAGTCTTTCCTGATCTAGTTGCACCAGTTTTTATATTCCATCTATGTTCTGCACTTTCAAAAAACTCTTGTTGCTTTACTGAAAAGGGCATCTATATAACCCCCTTAATTTCACCTAAAACCTCATCTAATCGTTTCAGTTCGGATTGATTATCCGTACCAGACATTTTATCGGTCTGTGCTTTAATAAGATTGATACGGGCCTTTTGTTCCTCAGTGGCCAGATCCCAGTTGTAGTGTAACATCTCATCATACTGTTTTATTAATGACCTTAGTTCTCCCTGTGCTCTAGCTTGAGCTTTCATGAAGTTACTTTGCTTATCCCATGCCTGCTGTACCTCCCATTTTTCACTATCAACCGTACCAAAACCTTCGCCTACCTTTTCAATAGTCTTATCTGTTTGGTCCTTAACATAAGCAATACGCTGTGCTCTCACAATAGCTGTATATGCAAGCTGTATCTGGTGCCATAGCAGGTCTAACGGATCCGCATTTGATATAGCATCGAAAATTTCCTTCGTTTCCTCTGGGAGATACTTAGCGAAGAAACCATACTTCTCAGCTTTCTTATTGCCAGGAGGTCCACCACCATCATTACCAACTGAATTCTTATTTCCAGGCTGACCGCCTTTATTCCGTTTGGAGCGTTCCGTATTCTTTTGGAACGTTCCATTTAATTGCGGTTCCCATTTATCTTTAGCTTTCCAACCTCTAATTGTCCCCGCTGGTAAATTTAGTTGACTTGCAATCTCAACTAATTCAATTATTCCATTATGTTGTTTATATATCTCATATGCCTTGTCTCTACTTGGATCTCTTGCTCTAGGCAATCAGGCTCACCTCCATTCGTGTGGTTTTGGGTATAGAAAAAGCACCCCGAAGGATGCTTATTCTTCTTTTTCATCATCAGTATTGTAATTAGATGAATTATCCATTTGTTCCTTTATTTTCATTATTTTATCACATGTATAACGTTGTTTTGGAACATATATATATGATAATAGTTGTATCATTTTTTTAATTGCTATAAGAAAATATATTATACTTAAAAATAAAGCTACAATTTCTAATATAAATAACCAATTTTCAAAAATTTGAATAGACAAATTATCAATACCAATATCTATATTTAATACAAATAATAATGATATAAATATTGAGATGGAGCCAAATATAATTGAATAGCTAATTAAAATATTTCTCTTTATTAATATATCCGTACCTTTTAATTTTTCAATTAGTTGATCACCTGATATACTAATTAATATACCTAAGTTCGTCAAGGAAAAACCGCTTAAAATTGAATTGATAGTAAGTATTTTAAAGTGATATTCTATAGAATCTGATATATTTACATAAAAAATATAAACCTTACCCAAATCCCCTATTAAACAAATAATCAAAGAAAATATCAATACATATATAATTTTAGAACTATAATTCTTTTTATATATGAAACTAGATATTTTCTCCATTCCTTTCATCTTCCTCTCTTCTAGATAGCGCTAATAGTAAGTCCTTATTACCATTAAACGCATCGACTAAGCCTTTTTTGAATTGTTCCGTTATATCTTCTAAACCATATTCCTTCTTTTTACCAGCAACCATTTTATAAAGCTTAATATCAATAGGATATGTATAGAATCTGGCATGTAAGTCAAATTCTTTTGTATTAAAATCTGCTGATCTTCCTTTGATTATTACTCTGGGATAAGTTGTCTTTTTTCTCTTTAGAATATCGATAATTTTTCTAACATTGCTTTTATCGTCTTCTAACGCTTTATGTGGCTCGGGTTTTAATGAAATTATTGTTCTATAATAATCATTCCTTGTTATTATAGCTATTTCTTCCTCATTCAATCCTAAGACTTGTTGTAGAAATCTTGCATCGGGGACAGGAACCTCAAATTCCAATCCTGTTATTTTGGGTTCTTTTGACTCATATAATACATTGATACCCTCTTTATTAGGTATATTTACAAAATCAAGATTATATGTATTATCATAACTGTCAAATATCTCATTTAGAATACTTGGACCTGGAGCATCCTTCGCATTTACAATAGATATGATACCTGATTTAAAATCAATATACAAGTATGTAAAAACTTCAATCCCAAGTTTTGTTGCTTCAGTTGGATTAAATACTTCATCCGCCTTAAGTGAAGTATAATTTCTCCTAAGTATACCATTGTTAGATTTCTTTTTACACACTCTAGCAAATAAGGCTTCGGGTCTCATTTCAAATACATCTAATACTATTTTAGGCTTTATGTCATTAGGTACAATACTAGGTGTTAAGTCTAACGTTTTATATTTATGGTGATCTTTGCAATGGGTAGTAAAAATTGCATCTAAAATTGAATATAATTTAGTATGACTAATAGTTTTTTTTGACGTTCTGTCGCTTAAATCAATTCTTAAAAATTCTACAGTTTTTGCTGGCATACTCTATACTCCCTACTATTAATTATTTTACCAACATTATACATCTAAATAATGTGTAAAACAATATAAACGGGTAAAATATGACGAATTATGTTGAGAAATGTTAATACAATTATTATACAAACATTTGTTCTGTTTGTCAATATAGTTATTGGTAAAATTTATCAACATAAAAAAGCACCATTTTCATGATGCCTTTTTGGGGAGTATATTTGTATGACCTCTAGGGAGAGGAATCAGCCACCGACCGATGAAAGTCGGTAGCCGTCAGGAGGTTTCTTGCAACCTTCCTTTTACAGATTAACACACATGCTATATATCATTCTATACCATTAATTATCATAAAGCTGTTAAGAGCATTACCATGTATTCTATGAGTCTGCATCCAACTATAATTAATTTCAACACATATCTTTTCCCATGGTTTTAATTCTATGTATCTCTTATGTAGTACATCGCATTCCGTTCCGTCATCCATCTGAACAATGCATCTTTCAATCTCAAGTTTTTTACAAATACATTCCTGACTTTTATCATATATTTCTTGTTCTAGCGTATCTACTCTTACCATGTAGTCTGATAAATCAGTCTGTTTGCCTCCTTTTGGCATATCAGTGATTTGTTGTGTCTTAGCAGCTCGCTCTGTTTCCCTTAAAGATTGTAATCGTTCCTCTAGGGACTGAAGCTTTCTACATAACTTTTTATAACTATTGAGATAATCTTTTTTTTGCTCGTTTAACTCCTTTTCTGTCAATCTAACACCCCCACTGAAATGGATTTACAAAACTTGCTGCAATCTCTTCTTGTAATTTTTTATCCAGATACTTACGCGCCCTGCTATAATAAGGTTCCACTGGTACCCAATTAAATCCATACATATCAAATAAGCAATCATTAGAATGAGTGAGAAAATCTATTGCTAATTTTAATGGATCATAGATTCCTTTGATGTTTCCATTCCCATCTGGCATATATACTTTTGCCATAAAAAGAAATGGCTCATGCTTATACAACTTACCTACTGGCAACACTGTTTTCACCTCCCTAATATCTTGTCGCACTCCCTGTCTGTCAATTAATCACCCCAATCTATTTTTTGACCACAGTCGCAAATTTCTAAACTCTCCCAATCCTTTGTATATCCATCTCCTAAGTATTCTCCTAATGCTCCAAGACATGTGGGGCACCTTGATATGCTCCATGCCTCTCTAATAGGTTTCTTACGTATTTGCTTTTCTAAAGCCTCTAGCACTACAGGAATTTCCTCAGGCATAATATTAAGGCTTATCCCATACCTTTGAACCACTTTCGCACGTTCTATTATTCTTGCTAAATCACTCATACTGTTCATCCTTAAACGTCTCTGGCAACGGCATCCATGCTATAACTTCGCTAATGTCTGGTAATAAAGGATTGCTTGTATCCCCAAAATAAAATGCATATCCTGGTTCATATGTTTTTTGCAAATAATACACTGGATATCTTAATTCATATTGATTCCTAAAATGATCTTTTACAGTGCATATGACACACATTCCAAGTGCTGGCAATCTCTCCGATATGGGAACCCACGCCTTAGCAGTAGGTTGATTATCTATCATGGTCGCAAATAATTCATATTCTGCTCTATTACCACATAATTTATCTTTTACATAGCTGTCAAGTTTGTCTGCATCAATTAATCTCATAACTTAATCCTTTCCCAGGACGGTCTTAATCCTGCCTATCAACTTCTCCAGCTCATAACCGTTTAGATCCGGAAGAACGAAATCTATGTACACTCTATAACCAAATCTAGTTTTCACCAGTCTTACCTGCTTGGGTCTGGCTGTGAATGTGCGTCCTAAACCTTTTAGTTTCATGATGGCCTCCTTAATTTGCACTCTCATACGGCTTTTTAAGAAATATAGGGTTGATCTTACTTGGAGCCTTAACATAACTATCATACTTTTTAGTATCTTTTTGTTTTATCTCTCCCCCACTTCTTAATGTTGATGTACTTCTCTTCAAAACATCCACCTACTTTCTACTTGCTAACATCTTGCGTCTAAACTGTTGCTTACCCATTTTGTTAGCATCAAGGAAAGGATCATTAGCTTTTACAACTTGCTTTTTAAGTCCATGTTTCTCAATAAATGTATGTAAGTCATTAGAACTTACTCCGAAGCGCTTAGCTGCATCTGCCAAGCTCATGGTACCGTTTGTATAAATCTCACGAACCGCCTCTACCGTCATTACAGGGGATGCTGGTTTCTCTTCCTTGACTTCCCTGGACAA
>JBKEAO010000098.1:0-14850 GCA_047972335.1 Anaerocolumna sp.
AATCTTTAAAAGGGTTGGCATCAACTGGAGATGCGATACCACTCATATTCATAACTAGATTTCCTAAATAATCGATAGGCAATACTTTTGTGTTGTACATATCATATTCTTTGGCTGTTTCGGCACTAATACTAACGCCACCACCTGCAAAATATATAATAACCTTATTTTCTCTACCTTTTTTAAAATATGCACCATAGTTACTGCCCTTAATGATGGATTATCCTCTGCAACGATTTCCATTCTAAGAACATTTTTGTTTCAATATTTATGTGTTTTAATACTTCCTATAATTTTTGACATAGACAAGTTATGGATTTCTATTACTATTGCCGAATTGATGGCATTGGTAGTAACGTTTTAGTAGCAAAAAAACGAAATAACTTTGATTAGAAACGATTAACTAAAAAAACAATGCTTGTTAAATATTATAAAAATACACACGCCTACTACACCCTTTTTTAGTTTATTTTATAATATTAAAACAACTGCTGTGTCCAGTTGCAATGAAATTAGGGGTTATTGTTTTTAAGTCTACAATTAATTTTTCTTGTAAATCTTTAATAGGTAATGCATTTTGGCAATGTGTTAAAAGTATATCTTCCCAAGTGGAATCTGTAATAAGTCCATGTGTTTCGCCCATTTGGAAAGTCAAATCATTACCAAAGAAAATACCTCTTGTTTTTTCAAAGAATAATAGACCTTCCCAAAGGTGCATTTCAGAAGGATATCCTATAGTTTGGAAATCAAAACTTGAAGTTGTAAATGTTTCATTTGCATTAATAATTTTAATATTGTGAGCAATACCAAAACCGTATAATTGTCTAGCTGTTGTTTCAGAGCATACTGTAAGTGCTTCGGGGAATTCATTTAGTATTACAGATAAACCACCACATTCATCAGACTCGAAGTGCGAGATAAGAATATATTTAATTTTTTTATCACCAAGTAGTTCTTTTATTTTTGGTAAATTTTTTTTAGCACTAGCAATAGTACCAGTTTGAATTAGCACAGGTTCATCAGAAAGTAATATGTATTGGTGCATTGATAATTTGATAGGCTCAATTACATCTGTAAATTGAAATAAGCCATTATAAATTTTAGTCATTTTAATCTCCTTTATTGACAAATAACATTTTAAATGTTAAATTTATTTATGCAACATTTGTTGCTTAATTAAAATATAGCATTTAATAAAAGCTTAGTCAATGTTTTTGTTGAAAAAGCTTCTAAATGCAACAAATGAGAGGGATTGTTGCTTATGAAAAGAAAAAATATAACTACAGATATGATGAAATCATATATAATTGAAAGTTTATTTATATTGTTGCAAGAGAAAAATTTTGATAAAATAACTATTAACGAAATAACTATAAAAGCAGGTGTAAATAGATCAACTTATTACAGGAATTTTAATTCAAAAGAAGACATAATAAGAGTTTATTTTTCTGATGTAATGAATGGCTACCTTAATGAATTTAGAAATGCTAAGGATCAATCAAATGAAAATTATATGTTTATAATTTTTAATAATTTATATAAAAACAAAGAGCGATTATTATTAATTTATAAAAATAAACTATCTTATTTAATACTTGATGAATTAAATGCTTATTTTGAAAAAAATAATGATATAACTACAAAAGGCGAAAAATACAAGGGGTATTTTCATACAGGTGGAATTTATAACTTTATGAATTTGTGGTTTTCAAATGGTATGGAAGATACACCAAATGAGTTGATGAAATTATCAATAGAATATTTGAATATGCAATCAAGACCAACGATTGTAGAAACAAGTGTATAAAAATACACTTTAGTTTAAAATATATAAAAAGTGGGAATAATATAAGTACTTATACCTATAAAAAGGATAGGGTATAGTTTCCTAACGAATATTACAGTTTATAAGGTTTTCTACATATGATGATGCAATGTGTAATTTATAAAATCTATTTTCACATTTTACATCAATCACAAAACAACACCTAAAATAACACAATGAAAAATACAAAACCTTGATTTTATGGGCGTTTGTAGGAGGTGTGTATTTATGCACACTCCTTGTACCTTCCTCTTGGCAACCAGTAAGAAAAAGTATGGTTTTAGGATATCATATAACGAGAGGAAAGAGTAATGAATAAAATAATAAAATGGTTATTGTGGGATATATATATTTATATGATACTTTTTATATCTAGCTTATTTTCTAATAATTTAAAACATCTGGCTTCTACAAATTTTAATAGTAGGTCTTAATTCACTATTTCTTAGTACGTTGTTTGTTTGGGTGTGGCTAGATTTTAACTTACCTACATGGTTAACTTCAAATTATATAACTGCCAATGTATTAGGCAGTGTAATCATGGGGATAGAGTTAGCAAGATTAATAAAGCTTTTATTAAAAAAATAATAACAAAGTTGAATTCATTAGTTTACAAGTCTTATTACCTTTATAACAAAGGTTCAAATAATTTAACTTATAAGTGGAGAGACAGGTAAATAAATAGAAGTAAGTGCAAAGGTATTGAGTATAATTCTCTCAATATCTTTTTTTATTGCTGTCCTATCGGCATGACGGGGAATTATATACTCTCCTTTTAAGGTGATGTTGCGCAATACCACCTTATGTTTTAAAAAGGAGAAGAGAAAATAAAAAGTATCCGCTAAATAACATGTCGTCTTTTACAAAATTTCAGTCTGTGAGATAATCTTATTGCTGAGCGAATCCTCTCCTAGAGTTAGGATTTAGGATCAGATTGCTTCAAAATCATTTAGCGGATACTATTATAAAGTTACAATTGAACAGTTTTAAATTTAGAGTTATGATAAAGAGGAACAGGATTATTTTAGACTTTGGTTAGAAAATGAAAGGTGCCACTTGGGCAATAATGCAGGATTTCTTGCATTATCAATGGGTGATTATATGAAGTTGGGCATTTTGGGAACAGGAATGATAGTACAGGAGATCTTTAAGATATCCTCCGATTTGGTTAATATGAATGTAACAGCAATTTGTGGCGTTACAAAAAGTGCAGATGAGATAAGAAAGATAGCGAATCTTCATCACATTCAAGGTGCATTTCATCGTTATGATGAGTTTTTAAAGAGCGATATGGATACTGTATATGTTGCGCTACCCAATGCACTTCATTTTAAATATGCTAAGTTAGCATTACAAAGTGGAAAGAATGTCATAGTTGAAAAACCATTTACAACTACTTATGAAGAAGCTTGTATACTATATGAGTTAGCGAAAGAAAAAGGGTTATTTTTGTTTGAAGCCATAACCACACTTCATCTACCTAATTATAAAAAAATAAAAGAATTGGTACCGTCTTTGGGAAACATTAAAATGATACAGTGTAATTTTTCTCAATATTCCTCAAGATATGATAGCTTTAAAGTGGGAAAAGTGTTACCTGCATTTGATCCAGCTTATGCAGGCGGTGCTCTTATGGATCTAAATATCTATAATTTGCATTTTGTCATTGGATTATTTGGTAAGCCAAAGGATATATCCTATTATCCTAATATAGAACGAGGTATTGATACCTCAGGAGTATTAATCCTAGAATATGACACCTTTTTATGTACATTAGTAGGTGCTAAGGACAGTAGTGCACCTATTACCAATACGATTCAAGGAGATCAGGGGTATATATATCTGGATAATCCAACGAGTGTTTGTACAAATTTCTCCATGCTTAAGAAAGGTGAAGTGCCTTTAGAAGTAAATGATCATCATTTTGAACATCGTATGATATATGAGTTTCTTGCATTTGAAGAGATGATATCTAATCATAATATAGAAGAATGCTATCAATTACTATCACATACACTTACTGTATGTGAAGTACAGACAAAAGCAAGACGTAAGGCGGGAGTTCTTTTTGAGGCAGATGAAAAAAGTTCAAACTCCTAAAGGACAGTCGAACAGTGAACTTTTTTTATCTAAACCAAAGATTATAAATCATAAGTAACTTCACAAATTCATCATAGTCACAACTATAAAAATGTCTGGGTCACGATAATAAATATATATACATCTGAATTCCCACACAACCTGAATAAAAGCATAAATCAGAAAGTATAAATCAGAAAGTATAAATCAGAAAGCATGAATCTGAAATTACCAATGTAAAAATGCACCATACAAAAACAAATTAAAATGATCAAATAAATGAACAACAAAGGATGAAACTATGAGAATCATAATATCACCAGCAAAAAAGATGAAGATGGACGTGGATACATTGCCCTATAAGAACACTCCACAATTTATGGAATACACGAAAATCTTATGTGAATATTTAAAAAAATTAGAGTATGCTACACTGAAGGAAATCTGGAAATGTAATGACAACTTAGCAGAGCTAAATTATAATCGAATAAAAGAAATGAATCTGGAGACAGATTTAACCCCTGCTATACTGTCTTATGAAGGTATTCAATATCAATATATGTCCCCTAGTGTTTTTGTACATAAGGAACTTGATTATCTTGAAGAACATCTGCGTATTTTATCAGGTTTTTATGGTATGCTAAAACCTTTTGATGGAGTGGTGCCTTATAGACTAGAAATGCAGGCAAGACTTGGCGGAAAAGACATAGACTCACTCTATACATTTTGGGAGGATAAGTTATCGATTCAGTTATTTTCGGAAAGTGATTGCATCATTAACTTAGCTTCTAAGGAATATAGTAAATGTATTTCTAGTAATTTAAAAAAAAATGTAAGGTTAATTACTTGCGTATTTGGAGAATTATTTCAAGATAAAGTCATTGAAAAAGGAACCAAAGTAAAAATGGCCAGGGGAGAAATGGTTCGCTTTATGGCAGAAAATCAAATTAAAAATCCAGAAGAGGTAAAGAACTTTCATGGGTTACATTATTCCTATTCTGAACAATTCTCAGATGAATCTAAGTATGTTTTCTTAAGTGGGAGTCAATCAAGTGAAAAATTCTAAAATTGTGACTTATGTTACAGAAAAAATAAAAAATTTAGCTATAATACAAATATAGAGTTAATACATTCTAACTTATTTTTAGGAGGCTTTTATATGAGTGATAAAAAGTTGGATTTCAATAAAACGGTATACGAATTATGTACTGGTGACCCTGCAATTATTCCAATTCTAATAGAAGCTGGTTTCCGTGATATTTCCAATCCTATCATGTTGAAAACAGCAGGCAAAATAATGACCATACCAAAAGGTGCACAGTTGAAAAAAATCGATCTAGAGGAAGTGAAAGAAAGATTTAGAAATCATGGTTATGAAGTATAACACGTAGTATGAAAATGAAAGGAAAGGAAAAGCCACTGATATGAAATAACTTCAAGTGGTTTAAAGGGTATTACTATGAGTGCAGAAATTAACAACAGAGCATTTCGTCAAAACAAGTTAAAAGAGATTATTACCAAGTTACATGAAGGTAATACTGTAGAAGAAGTGCAAGAAGAATTTGCAAGTACTTTTCTAGGTGTTTCGGCAGAGGAAATATCCCAGGCAGAACAAGCCTTAATACATGAAGGACTACCAGTATCAGAAATACAAAGGCTTTGTGATGTGCATGCAGCTGTCTTTAAAGGTTCTATTGCTGAGATTCATAGGGATAAGGATCCATCAATGACACTTGGGCATCCTGCGAATACCTTGAAAAGAGAAAATAGGGCTCTGACAAAAGTAATTGGAGAAATTCGTGTAAGTCTACAATCTGGTCAATCAGCTACAGTACTTTCTGAACAACTAGAGAGACTCTACCAACTGGATTGCCACTACAAAAAGAAGGAGAATCTATTCTTTCCATTTATGGAGAAATACGGTATTACAGCGCCACCTAAAGTAATGTGGGGGGTAGACGATGAGATACGTGAACAAATAAAGGAAGTAAGAAAGAACTTGACTGAGGATGTTTCTACTATTAAAGATACTTTAGAAGAGGGGTTGCATAGAATTGAAGAAATGATATTTAAGGAGGAAAATATTCTTCTTCCCATTTTGTTTGATAACCTTACAAAAGAAGAATGGAAGCAGATTGCTGAAGATTCAAATGAATTTGGATACTGTTTAATAGAGAGTGTACCACAATGGCAACCAACATTAGAAAGAGAAGATCAGGAAGAAAAGCCTGTAGCAGAAAATGAAATCAGTGGAAGTATTCAGTTGCCTACAGGAATTTTAGAAGTAGATGAACTTGTCAATATTATGAATGCACTACCTGTTGACATTACCTTTGTAGATAAAGATAACCGGGTAAAATATTTTTCACAAGGTAAAGAAAGAGTATTTCCGCGTACTGTTTCTGTAATAGGAAGAAATGTGTCTAACTGTCATCCCCCAGCAAGTGTTCACATTGTAGAAAAAATTGTAGAGGACCTTAGAGAAGGACGCAAGGAAAAGGAAGATTTTTGGCTTCATTTAGGCGATAAGTTTATCTTAATAAGTTACTATGCAGTACGCTCTGAAAGCGGGGAGTTCCTGGGTGTTTTAGAAGTAACACAAAATATTAAACCCATTCAAGAACTGACTGGTGAAAAGCGCTTGGTTTCTCCCTAAATCCTTCGTGAATATAAGGAGTAAGGACATTAAGAAAGTATAAAGAAAGCAAAAGAAAGCATAAAGAAAAAGTTTCATTATACATACATTGACAGACATTTACTGTTCCTATTTTTGATACATGGTAATTTGTGAGGAAATATATTTAAGTAGATGTCTGTCAAAATAGTTAGGAGAGAAAAGAGGAACGTCCGTTTAAATCCATTTTTAATATAAGCTCTGCCATCTCTCTTGGCGTTTTTTTCATACCATCTTTTAACCACTTTTGAATGACACCCATACAGCCATGGACTGAAAAATAAAAGAGATATTCTGCTGTATCGGTAGGCTCAAAGGAGGTTAAAGATTTAAAATTGCCGTAGCCTAGAATTTTTATAATCTCTTGATGAAATTTTATGTCACCATTGGTATCTAATAACAAATCTATTAATTCATAATTCTCTTTTATATACTCAAGTATTTTTTCTAACATATCAACAGATTCCATTAAACTGTTTTTTATATTGTAATGGCTTAGATATTTTGTAATATCCTCAACCAATTCTTCTTCGATTTTTTGCAATAGATCATATTGGTCTGTATAGTGGGCATAAAAAGTAGCACGGTTGATATCTGCAAGTTCACATAATTCTTTAATTGTAATCTTTGACATTGGTTTTTGTTGTAATAATTTCACCAGACTGTCTTTAATTACCATCTTTGTATATTTCACACGTCTATCCACTTTTTTTTGTTCCATGGCTCCTACCTGATTAAAAAATTATTTTTGTAATATTCTATACACATAGATAAAAAATGTTGTAAATTTATCATTTTTAAAAAAAATGCCTGTTGAATTTAAATCATGATGTTAGTATACTATAACCTAGATCAATAATCAACATACTGTATGATAAAATGGAGGAAATAAATGGCTTTTATTGAGTTTAAAGATATTAAGAAAGAATATAGAATAGGTGATGTTACCATCAATGCAGTTGATAAATGTTCCTTTGGTGTGGAAAAAGGAGAACTGGTTGTAATTCTTGGACCCTCTGGCGCAGGTAAGACTACTGTATTAAATTTACTTGGAGGAATGGATAGTCCAACAAGTGGTAGTATCCTTGTAGATGGAAGAGAAGTTCATAAATATAATAAAAAAGATTTGGTAGGTTATAGAAGAAAAGATATTGGCTTTGTATTTCAATTTTACAATCTTGTGGGTAATCTGACAGCTCTTGAAAATGTTGAGCTTGCATGCCAGATTTGTCCAGATTCACTGAATCCGAAAACTGTAATGGAACAAGTAGGACTAGCTGATCGTATGAATAACTTCCCCTCACAACTATCAGGTGGAGAGCAGCAAAGAGTTGCTATTGCAAGAGCCATTGCAAAGAATCCGAAATTATTATTATGTGATGAACCCACTGGCGCACTAGATAGTGTAACTGGACAGTTAATTATAGAACTATTACAAAAAACTTGTAAGGAAATGGGAACAACCACCATTTTGATTACCCATAATGCTGTGATTGGAGAAATTGCAGATAAAATTATAAAAGTAAAAAATGGTACGGTCAAAGAAGTTATTGTAAATGAAAATCCTAAAAAAGTTCATGAGATTGTGTGGTGATAACATTGCTTTATAAAAATACATTAATTAAGATAAAGAAATCCTTTGGCAGATACATTTCAATTCTAACGATTATACTTGTGGGGGTAGGGTTTTATACGGGAATTCAAGCGAGTGCACCAGATATTATTCATGGAGTAGATACCTACTATGATGATTATTCCTTAATGGATTTTAAGGTGGTAAGTACCCTTGGATTAACAGATGAAGATGTAGAGGCACTAAAAACACTAGAACATGTGGAGGCTGTCATACCAACCTATTCCTTAGATGTTTTAGAACAGGGAAAGGCAATTAGGATACATGCTTTAGAGGAAACAATCAACAAAGTAAATCTGATGAGTGGACGATTACCAGAAACAGACACAGAATGTGTGGTTGCAAATGGTACTTACTCCATAGGTGATACATTAAGGATCACAAGTGATGTGACGGATGAACTTAAAAACACTGTATTTACAGTTGTTGGAACTGTAGATTCACCCCTTTATATGATTGAGGATTATGGAATTACCTCAATTGGGGATGGCAAGTTATCCTCCTTTATATTCATCAACCCCGGCAATTTTTCTTTAGAAGCATATACAGAAATATATGTTGTTGGAAAAGGAATGAATCTTACTACGGCATATTCTAAGGAATATGAAGAGCTGGCTGAATTATTAAATGATGAGTTGGTGGAGATAAAATCAGTTAGAGAAACGGCTAGATATGATGAAATTTACAATGAAGCAAATGCAGAAATTAATGAAAATGAGACCAAATTAAATGATGAAAAGGCAGATGCGCAAAAAAAACTAGAAGATGCAAAAGCTGAACTAGATGATAATTGGAAAACCCTGCAAGAGGCGAAAACAGACATTCTTAAAGGGGAAGAGGAACTAAAAGAAGAGAAGGAAACAAGGAATCAGGAATTTGCAGATGGGAAATGGGAAATAGAAAATGGTTGGAAAGAGATAGATAATGCTCTTTTAACTAACGGTATTGCAAGAGATGAAGTGGATGTAAAAGTAGATGAGTTAGGTCAGGCGTTAGAAGGACTTAATGCACAACTTTCTTCTGTTCCTGAAGATAGCCAGGAGTATGTTCAGTTAAGTGAAACCATCAAACAGTACACGATCTCTTATGAAGGGCTAAAAAAACTACAATCCTCCATTGCCACCCTTACAGAAAATGAGAATCAATTAAATAATGGAATCGCAACTTTTCAGGAGGAAATTACGAAGGCTGAAAAGGAGATTCTAGATGGTAAAGAAGAAATCAATGATAATGAAAAAAAATTAACAGAAGGCTATGAAGAGTACAATGAAAATTTAGAGGAATTTAATTCAAAAATGAAGGAAGCAGAAGAAAAAATAGCAGATGCTAAGGTTACGCTTTCTGAAATAGAAAAAGCAAAATGGTATATTTTTGATAGGGATTTAGTGGTAGGTTACAGTGATTTGAATAACTCAGCTGAGGTTATTATTTCTGTTGCCAGAGTATTACCAATATTCTTTATTCTTATTGTAATATTAATGACCTCTAATACAATGGCTAGAATGATTGAGGAAGAAAGAGGGGAACTTGGAGCTTTGGCTTCTCTTGGATTCTACAATTATAGTATAATAGGTACGTACTTACTCTATATTCTTTCTGCTACTGCAATAGGCGTTATACTTGGGTATTTTATTGGGTGCAACATCATACCAGGAATTATTTATACCTGTTTTGAATTTATCTTACCGCCACTTGTTATTTTGTATGATATGGTGAGTTTTTCTGTAATATTAATCATTGCGCTTGTTTTAATGGCATCCGTTACGATTATCTGTTGTAACAAGGAGTTAAAGCATAGGCCAGCAACTTTATTAAGACCGGTTCCACCAAAGAAAGGCCAGACTATATTACTTGAAAGAGTAGGTATTATATGGAAACATCTTTCTTTTACCTGGAAAGTTACCCTAAGAAATATTTTCCGCTATAAGCAAAGAGTATTTATGACAGTCATTGGTATTGCAGGTTGTACTGGATTATTACTTGCAGGATTTGGATTAAAAGATAGCTTAAATGGTGTGGAACTAAAACAATATGGGGATATTTTTCAGTATAATGAATTGATTTTATTAGAAGATGAAGTACAGAGTATAGAGGGTGAATTAGAAGAATTACTTGAGGATAGAGTGATAGAACCTACATTGATTCGACAAGAAATTTTCACCAGTGAAGATAGCAAAAGTAAATTGGACGCTTATCTGATCGTGCCTGAAAATGAGGAATTATTTTATAAGTACTATCAGATCAAAGATGTGAATAAGAATGAGGCTGTTACTTTAGATGAGGATGGCGTTGTGATTACCAAAAAATTATCCAAAACCTTTAAAATAGGAATTGGAGATACGATAGCTCTTAAAGATACGGATAATATGATCTATGAGATGCCAGTTACAGATGTTGTAGAAAATTATATCATGAACTATGTATATATGAAACCATCTCTGTATAATAAAATATTTGGTAAAGAAGCCTCCTATAATATGGTCGTCTCAGACAGTGATATGGATGAGAAAGTATTAGCAGAAGAGCTAATTGATTCAGGACTTGTAACCAATGTGAATTTTAAGAACGATATTTTAAGAAAGGCCGTAGAGGGAAATGTTGGCCTTAATAATGTGATTATTTTGATTGTATGTGTTGCAGGATTGTTAGCTGTATTGGTATTATATAATCTGACATCCATTAATATAAGTGAAAGGCGACGTGAAATTGCAACCTTAAAGGTTTTAGGATTTACCGATGGCGAAACCAATTCCTATATTTACCGAGAAGTATTTATACTTACATTATTGAGTATAGTAGTAGGTCTTATCTTAGGTGTTTTTCTGCATAGATTTGTATTAAACTTAACTGAAACAGCTAATTTCTCCTTCCTCACTAGAATACATGGAGTAAGTTTTCTGTATGCCGCAGTAATTACCCTAGTTATTACGGTAATCATGCAAGTTATTACTTATGTTAAATTAACCAAAATAGATATGATTGAATCGTTGAAATCAGTAGAATAAAAGATGGTGTAATTCATCAACACGCTATAAGGTTCTTATTTAGTGTGTTGGTGAATTAAGATATATCTACATTTATTTTTAAAATGTCAGAAAGAAATATAAATATCAGAAGGAAATATAAATATCAGAAAGGGAAACAAAATGCATATAAGTGATCATTTTCAAGCTCATAAATTAAATAAAAAACATGGACCAATTCATAAGCAGGTGCATGTTCATAAAGAGAATAAGTATCATATTCATAAAGGCGGACATGCCCACGGAAATGGACATGCCCATTCACATAAAAATACAAAGGCAGTATTAGACCGTCTTTCCAGAGCAGGTGGACATTTAGAATCAGTAAAACGAATGATTCTTGATGGTAAAGACTGTAGTGAAGTTTTAATACAGTTATCCGCTGTTATTTCTGCCCTCAACAATACAGGCAAAGTCATTTTAAAAGATCATATTGAGAATTGTATCGTAGATGCAGTAGAATCAGGAGACAAAGAGGCTATTGATAATCTAAATACTGCTATCGACCGATTTATTAAATAGAAAAACCATTTGAACATACCAAATTATTTAGTTTAGTCACTTCATTATCGCGTTATTTGTTTATAAAGTATTTGTTTTAAAAAGATAAATACAAACATAAGATAAATTAATGAGAGGCACAGGGTGCTTAAGGAACATATAAACATTAATGAATAATCGAATTGAATATTATAATCTAAAAAAAATCATAAATAAAAAGACCATAGAAATATTTCTAATCGTTCTAAGTTCTATTGTGCTTATCTATTTGCTAATTGCACTATACTTCGCAAATCATTTCTACTTTCGTACAAGGATCAATAATGTAGATGTATCACTTAAGTCTTACGAATACAGTGAGGAGTTATATCAGTCCTATCCAAAGAACTATTCACTCCGTTTGATACTGAGAGATCATAAAACTGAATACATTAAAGGGCAGGAGATTCATTATAAATATCGTAAAATTAATAGCCTGCATAAAGTGCTTAAGACTCAAAAACCAATAAAATGGATAGGCTCTCTATTCCAACCCAATAATTACTTTGTAAAAGATTTATATATCTTTGATAGAATACTATTAAAAGAAAGGATAGCGCAGTTAAATTGTTTGCAAGGTGAAATAATATTACCCGAAAATGTAGGGTTTGAGTATACTAATGGCTCTTATCATCTGGTAAAAGAAGTAAGCGGTAATTTAATCAATTTGCCTAAACTAGAGGAAGTCGTGAAACAAAGTATATTCATGGGTATGTCTGAGATTGATCTAGACAAAAACAATTGTTATGAAAATCCAAGATATACCACAAGTTCAGAAAAAACAACCCAAACAAAGAACTTACTAGATTATTATGTATCATCTCGTGTTACCTATCAGTTTGGTGATGCTTTAGAAGTGGTTGATGGAAGTATGATCAATCAATGGCTAATCATTGATAATAATTTAGATGTTGAAATCAATGTTAGAATGGTAAGAAAATACATACAGAGTTTAAGTAAGAAGTATGATACGATAGGTATTACAAGGGATTTTAAGACTTCACTAGGTACTATAGTAAAAGTAAAGGGTGGACTTTTTGGATACAAGATCAATCAGGAAGAGGAAGTGCTTGCTTTGGTTAATCATATCAATAAGGGGGAAAAGGTAGAGAAAGAACCAAGTTATTTACAGAAGGGTAAGAGTAGAGGGGATAAAGAAATAGGAGATACTTATGTTGAAATAAATATTACCAGACAATATCTTTGGTTTTACAAAGATGGAAAACTCCTTGCACAAGGTGCTGTTGTTACCGGTAATCCCAATAGAGGAAATGCTACAGTACTAGGAACCAATATGTTAAATTATAAGCAAAAAGGGGTATCATTAACTGGTCCTGGCTATGAAGTAGGTGTATCTTACTGGATGCCTTTTTATGGGAACATTGGCATACACGATGCTGGATGGAGGCATTCGTTTGGTGGGGAAATCTATAAACGCAGAGGGTCACATGGGTGCGTCAATGCACCTAAATATTTGGCAAAAATAATTTATGAAAATATTGAAGCAGGCATACCAATCATTAGTTATGAGGAAGCTAAATAATAGATTTCGTTTTAAAAATGAAGGGGATTTGATTGGTTAGGGGACGTTTGACGCTTTTAGAATAACCGTAATAATAAAATGTATGTGATTTTTAGGTGCTTGCGTAATGGTAAGCATTATATTAGAATATACATATATTCCAGAGCAAAGTCTGATTCAGCATATGAAATAGTTTAAGTTGGTGGAAAAGATGTAACATGTTAATTGTGAAACTTGACAATCTAAATCGATATTGTGATTGCCTAATAGGAAAGAAGAAATGCGAGGTATTACTATGGGAATTTTAAAATGCGCCCATCTTTTTAGTGATAATATGGTCCTTCAAAGAAATAAAAATATAACAGTTTGGGGAATTGCAAATGATGGAACAAATGTCAATGTGGAGATAGATGGAAGGTGTGCTAGTGGTGTAGCCAATCATCATAAGTGGAGTGTTACTTTGCCACCTATGAAAGCTGGTGGCCCTTATACCCTTAAGGTTAGTAATGAAAGTGGAGATTGTCTTGTCTATCAAAACATTATGATTGGTGAGGTATGGCTTGCTGGTGGACAATCTAATATGGAATTAGAACTTAGAAATTCCTTACATGGTAAGGAAATGATTAAAAATATGAAGGATAACAATGTGCGTTTTTTTTACGTGAAAAAGAGTGCTTATATTGATGAGTATTTTTATCAGGAGGAAGCAGATAATTCCTGGATGGAGGCTGATGATGAGCAAGCTGGTATATGGTCCGCTGTAGGATTTTATTTTGCAAAGAAGCTTTCAGAGGTGATTGGTGTAACCGTTGGTGTGATCGGTTGTAACTGGGGTGGTACCTCTGCTTCTAACTGGATTAGTAAAGAAATGTTAGAAAGTGATGTAGATACCCAGATTTATCTTAGAGACTACGAAAAAGCAGTAGAAGGTAAAACTTTCTTACAGCATTTAAAAGAAAAAGAAGAATATAAAAAATGGCATGAAGATTGGCAACCAAGAATGGATGCATTTTATGCAAGTAATCCAGACGCTACGTGGGAGGAAGCCCAAGAAAGTGTTGGCATTAGTAAATGGCCCGGTCCATTAGGTCCAACCCATGAATATAGACCCTATGGGTTATATGAAACCATGCTAAAACGTGTGATTCCATATACTTTGGCTGGTTTTATTTATTACCAGGGAGAAAGTGATGACCATCATCCGGAAATCTATGATAAATTATTACGCAATCTAATTACGCAGTGGAGAAATGACTGGGAGGACAATAGATTACCCTTTATATGTGTGCAACTTCCAATGCATATGAATAAAGGCGCAGAGGATACTAAGAATTGGTGTCTAATTAGAGAAGCACAGATGAAAGTTCATGAGACTATTGCAAACACTGGAATCGCAGTTGCAATAGATCTTGGTGAATTTAATAACATTCATCCAATCGATAAAAAGCCAGTTGGAGAAAGATTGGCATTACAAGCTTTACATCACGTGTATGATGTAGTATCAGACCAAGAGGCGTATGGTCCTATGTATGATAGCTTTCTATATGATAAGGA
>JBKEAO010000002.1:0-2077 GCA_047972335.1 Anaerocolumna sp.
ATGATGAGACAGCACAGTGCCCTTATGTATTTGATGGAACTACCTGGATTGGATATGATGATGAACAGTCTATAAAAGCAAAGACCGAATATGCTATGGAAAATGGCCTTGGTGGTGTTATGTTCTGGGATTTTACGGGTGATAAAGATCTTGAATTACAAAAAATCATTGCAAATACACGTGGAATCAATCTTAATAATAAATAGAAATGGTTTTATAACTAAAAGAAAAAGTCTATAACAAAAAGAAAAAGTCTATAATTTAAAGAAGATGTCTATAATTAAAAGAAGATATTTATAACTAATAGAAAAGTTTTCATAATTAATACAGCAATATCAATAAGTACTTTATCTCCTCGTCCTACTGTAACAGGTAGAACGGGGATTTTTTTATATGGAATAATTCTATGATTCTACTTAGCTTAGTGCTATCTGAAACAAATTTGTCCGAGGATCTCATCAAGCTAGATATAGATAGATTTTAATAAGGAACCAATCTAATCAACCATACACCTTTGATTGATCCTATCAAGACACAGAATGTATATAAATTCATCACAATGCCATCACACAAAATTGCTACCATAGAATTAGGTAATTGAAAAAATTGTAAATGATTAATAATTTATGATAGCCAATGACTAAATTTAAGTAAATGAATAGCAAGAGGTGAATATGGTATGAATTTTGAAATTTTAATTCCATCTTATTGTCCTAATGAGAAAATAATCGACCTTGTGAAAGTTTTGATTCATAACGGAATGAAAAGTATTACTATCATAGATGATGGAAGTGGTAAAGAATATGAAGCTATCTTTAACAAGTTAGCCTCTATAGGTTGCAATGTACTTCATCACCCTAAAAATCGAGGCAAAGGGGCAGCTCTAAAAACTGGTATAGAAGAAATAATGAAGCGAGTAACTATGATTGCCTATATCATAACAGCAGATGGAGATGGTCAACATGCACCAAGTGATATTAAGAAGCTAGTAGAAAGCATTGAAAATAGCTCTCTTTCTGACCAGACATGTCTATGGCTTGGCGTGAGAGATTTTAAAGGTAAGGATGTCCCTTGGAAAAGTCGATACGGTAATATGTTTTCCTCTCTTTACTTTAGGTTAAGTACGAATTCTACTTGTCTTGATACACAAACTGGGCTAAGAGCAATACCAGCTAATCTTTTTTTAGAGGCTTTATCAATAAATGGAGATAGATATGACTATGAAATGAACTTTCTTATGAAAGTAGCTAATCAAAAGAGAAAAATCTTGCATTTTCCGATTCAAACAATTTATGAAGAAGGAAATCAGGGGAGTCATTTTCATCCCATTAAGGATTCTTTTAAAATATACAAGACTTTTATTAAATATGTCCTTAGCTCAGCAAGTTGTGCCATTATAGATATTGTATTGTTCGCAGTTTTTTGTTTTCTACCGATAGAAACTGTTGTAACAAAAATTATTGTAGCTACAGTACTAGCAAGAATTTGTTCTGGAATAGTTAACTTTACCATGAATCGTTTTTGGAGTTTTGAAAGTAAAAAGCGGGGTGGAAAACAGGCAATCAGATATAGTATCCTATTTGTTGCTATTATGATTTCAAGTTCTGTTTTAGTATCCCTTGGAACAGTGTTTCCATTACCAAGTGCATTTATAAAAATACCAGTAGATACTGGATTGTTTATATTAAGTTATTTTGTGCAGTTAAAATGGGTCTTTGTTGGTGAAAAGTAGAAGAAGAGGTGATTATGAAATGAATAGATTACGAAAACCCTATATGTTTGGATTTCTATACGGAGTAATTTTAGTATTATCTACAAGTTATGTGTGTAAGCGTCAACTCAATCACGCCTTACAATTCGAGCACTCATTAGATATAATAACTCCAAAATAGCAAGGGAGGTTTTATATTAATGAAGTTGGATCGAAAGTACACAGATAATGAAAAAAGAAATTTTGTTCAAACATTTATTGCTAGCGGAGATTCTATGAATCGGTGGTGCAAAATTATGAGTCTGCCACATTCTACCTTTTATGGTTGGGTAAAAAAATATAAATCAGATTTAAAACCTAGCGAAT
>JBKEAO010000007.1:0-7612 GCA_047972335.1 Anaerocolumna sp.
ATTGACAGAGATTTAAACGCAAGTATTAATCTTTCTAGATATAAATTAGCTTAAAATCACCTAAAAGACTAAGCTAATATGTAGGATTCGTTGTATCCGAATTTACGCCTTTGGAGTGTTATACAAACTAAAGTAGATAATTATTTATAGTTATCAAAATAGAACACATTGAAAAAGGAATGAAACAAAATTTATAGATTTTTATAGATTTTTGGCAACGGGATAAGTGTTGAAGATTGAAAGATGTTTGAAAGAGACATTTGTTGTGATAGGAAAAGAAGGATCAACCAATGATGGTGAAGGTTTTATTAAAAAACTTTGGGAAAATGCAAACTCTAGTTTTAATGAAATATCTCATTTGGCAAAAAGAGATGCAAACGGTAATATTTTAGGTATATGGGGTACAATGTCTGATTCTTCACATTCATTCAACCCATGGCAAAATGATTTTTCACAGGGACTATATCTTGCAGGCGTTGAATGCAATGACAATTCAGAAGCACCAGAAGGGTGGACTAAATGGATTATCCCTGGATACGAATATCTCTATGCTGAAAATGAGGGTAATGATACATTTTCTGATGTTTTGAGATACATGAAGGAAAATAGTATTTCTCTTTCAGGTGCAGTCCATGATTTTAATTGTCCTGAAACAGGAAAAGGTTATATATTCTTTCCTATACGAAGACTATGAACGAACGTAGAAGTCTAATTAACTTCCCATTATATTTATTATGCAGTTTGTAAAAGACCGTAGAAGTTATATTGTTTTCAGAATTCGAGAGATACGATTTGCTAACTATAATAGAAATAGAGGGAGAGATTATGAAAAAGGCAACATATAGTACAAATGAATATTTTAAAAGTATCAATGAAGTTGAAAATGAATAGGGCTATCAGAAATTTTTAGATTTCGCACTTGAGTATGCTGACTCCTTCTGTCTATCTATATACACAAATGATGAATTAAATGATATGGAGGATTTTCACAAGACAAAATGGGGATATTTGTACGACAGCATTCTTGATTACGAGTATACCAGTGAGTCACCTGTTACGACGGGTCCAGAAGTAATTATTATATATTTTAAGATTGACTACATAACCACTAGGTTTCTAAAAGATAAAAAATCAATTTATGATTTTAGAGATTGTTTACATAATAAGAATAACTACAATTGGCTTTGGGATTTAGCTTTTTTAAAAGATAATAAGATCTTTTTTATATCCTGTACACATGAACAATTCTGTTCAATTGATGGAGATGTATTAAACCTATATAAGAATTAATAATGATATTATAAATTCTTGTACTTCCCATTATATTTATAAGGAAATGTATTAAATAAATAGATTTGAATTTGTGGGGTGAAAATAATGGATAACTTTAATTACAAAGTAAGGAAATTGTTTGAAGAAATAGGGGCTTCAAAGAAAATGGTTTTGTCCACATCATTAGATAATCATGTGACATCAAGAATGATGAGTATCATTATAATGGACAACTCTTTTTTCTTCCAGACAGATAAAACTTTCAGGAAATATTCTCAAATACAAGGTAACAATTGTGTAGCATTGTGTTTTGATAATCTTCAGATTGAGGGAATTTGCTATGAGACAGGTAAACCAGCAGATTTTACAGATTTCTGTGAGAAGTTTAATATCTATTTTAAAAGTTCTTATAATAAATATACACTAATGCAGAATGAACGTCTTTTTAGAATCGAACCTACATTCATTCAAAAATGGATTTATGAAGAAGGGCAACCGTTTATTGAAATTTTTAACTTTACTAATAATTTTACTCAAAAGATAAGATATAAATAAAAAATTGAATATATGAATCTAAAATAGAATTATAATAAATTTGATGTAATAACGATAAGGAAAAGGATATGAACTACCAATGGAGGAGTTTTTTGTAAAAGGTTTATGTTAAAAGTGTAAAATATATTTGGGGGAGTTACCATGGATTCAAATGATACTAGTGTTATAAATTCTATTTTTAAAAGAAGAAGTATAAGAAATTATATTCAGAAAGAAGTCGAGAAAGAAAAAATAATACTTTTATTAAAGGCCGCAATGGCTGCACCAACAGCTGCAAATAGACAACCGTGGGAGTTTATTGTTGTAAATGATGCTGAGAAACTTAATAAGTTAAAATGTACATTACGAGAAGGGCAGTATAATGCTCCATTAGCTGTTGTTGTCTGTGGGAATATGAAATTAGCTTTTAGAAATAAAGATAAGGAAATATGGACACAAGATTGTAGTGCAGCGATCGAAAATATGCTTATTGCTGCTGTGGAGTTAGGATTAGGTTCAGTATGGATAGGATTGTATCCGCAAATGAATAAATGCAATCCTGTTAGCAAAGTCCTAAATATCCCTGAACATGTAATTCCAATGAGCATTGTGTATTTTGGATATCCAGCGGAATTAAAAGAACCAAGAACACAATATAACGAAAAAAGAGTATATTGGCAAGAATATGAACCTGAAAGAAAGCATAGTACAAGGACTAAAAATATTAAGGAACTAGGTCCATTATAGTGAAATAGTCACTATAATGAATTATTTGTGAAACTTATGGTGACACATATTAATTGAATAAAATCATTTACTTATAATGTCTGAGTTCTGGGTGTAATGCAAACACAATCCAGCTTGATGTACTGTAAGGATTTTACTATTGTGTAAATATATAGTATGATGAGTGAGTATATGCGTTTTTTCATTCATACAGGAGAAAATTATAAATTCTATTATCTTATATTAGAATTTTCGTATAAGATGTCATAACTATTAAAAAATAGGTTGGCCATACTATTAAACGTAAGTTACTTCTCTATACAAAAAAGTTCTACTTCACTATACAAAAAAGTTCTGTTAATAATACAAAAAAGTACTTGCATTTTTTTAGATAATAAGTTAAGCTTGTCAATAAATATTTGTGCGTCAAAACGTACAAGGAGTGAAGTTATGGAATATATCACAAAGACTGTTGCAAGGAATCTGAAACGAATTCGTAAATCTAGAAAAATGAGTCTTGATGATGTTGCGGATCAGACTGGAGTTAGCAAGAGCATGCTTGGCCAAATAGAAAGAGGAGAGTCTAATCCAACCATTGAGACATTAGGAAAGATAGTTAGTGGTCTGCGTGTTTCATTTGCCGCTTTGGTAAGTGCAGAAAAAACAGATGTTATAATCGTGGAGAAACAAGAACTGGTTCCATCAAAGAGTAGTGAAGGAAAGTACCTAATTTATGAGTATTTCCCATATGAAGAAGGTCGCCCCTTCGAAATATATATGATGGAGATTTCACCCGGTGCCAGCTACGGATCAGGTGGTCATGGGGAAAATACATTTGAATTTTTAACTGTCTTTTCTGGAATCTTAACACTTTCATATGAAGGCAAAACCTATGAAATCAAAGATGGAGATTCCATAAGGTTTCCTACATATGCAGATCATTCCTATTCAAACAATGGAATTGAATTGCTAAAATTTACGGTTACATTTACCTGGTTATAATATATGTTATAAAATATATTATGAATCATAATATAAAATTTCAAAATCATAATATAAAATTTTAAATTCGTGATTGACAATATAACGCACAAGTGGTATATTAATTGAAACGAAATAATAGAATAAAATATTGAATAACATAAACTAAGGTGTTTGAGTAGATTTTACTCAGATGCCTTTTTTTAATTACACCATGGGTGTATTAGAGTAAAAATAAGATGGAGGGATTGTTATGAAAGAGATTACCATGTACATTAAACCAGAAAAACTTGAGGATGTGAAGAATATCTTACAAAAACACGGATGTGGCGGCATGTCAGTTATGAGTGTGATGGGGTGTGGGATTCAGCAAGGTGATACCAGTGCAGTAGATTTTAAAGGACTTCGAACTAACATCAACCTAATTCCAAAGATTAAAATAGAGGCAGTCGTTTTAGACGAGGTTGTAGAAGAAATACTTCTAGGAGTCAGAGAAAAGATAGCGACTGGTACTGTAGGAGATGGAAAGGTATTTATTAAGACAATAGAAGATGCTATGAGAATTCGTACAGGAGAACGTGGCACTGATGCAATCTAACCAAATCATAAAAGTAAAAAAAATGGTATTAGATACCGCTTGGATATAAAGGTTTAAACCGGCAAAGGAGCTGACGGATATTCGTTAGCTTCTTTTTAAATGAATAATTAGCATTTAAAACAAAAGCAATTAGCAAAAATTATTTAAAGTAATAGCAATTAGCACAAATATTTATAAAGAAAGCAATTAGCAACAATCTATATATAAACCAGGCAACCGTGCTCGTCACGTGAGTTTCCTTAGAGTAACACGTTAAAAGAATTATAGGAAAGGGTGAATGCCGAAGAATGAGTGAAGAGAGAAAAGCAATTGTCGAGATTAAAAATGTAAATAAAATATACGGTGATAATCATGTTGTTCATAATCTAAATATGGTAATTTATGAAGGTGAGTTTTTAACTATGCTTGGTCCTTCCGGTTGTGGTAAGACAACTACCTTACGTATGATAGGCGGATTCGAAGAGCCTAGTGATGGACAGATTTTAGTAGAAGGGGAACGTGTAGAAGACAAAGAGCCATTTCAGAGAAATGTAAATACAGTATTTCAAAGCTATGCCCTGTTTCCACATATGAATATTTTTCAAAATATAGCTTATGGATTAAAAATGGAAAAAGTAAAAAAAGAAGAAATGAAAGAGCGAGTTGAAGAAATGCTAAAACTTGTTCAGTTAAATGGATTTGAAAAACGTTTTCCCAGTCAGTTGTCCGGTGGACAAAAGCAAAGGGTAGCCATTGCAAGAGCCTTGATAAAGAAACCACGTGTATTACTTCTAGATGAACCACTTGGTGCGCTGGATCTAAAGCTTAGAAAAGATATGCAGCTAGAACTTAAGAATCTGCAGAAGAAGTTAGGCATTACTTTTATATACGTTACCCATGATCAGGAAGAGGCACTTACTATGAGTGACCGAATTGCTATCATGAATCAGGGATATTTAGACCAACTAGATACACCAGAAAATGTATATGAAAAGCCAGCAACCAAATTCGTAGCAGATTTCATTGGAGAATCCAATATATTAGAAGCTACCGTAACTGGTGTGGAAGAAGACCATATTAGACTTGGACTTGAAGTAGGTAATGTAGTCGGACTTTCTGGTGATAAAACTTTTGAACTTATGGAACTGGTATACATATCCGTAAGACCAGAAAAGGTTTTGTATTCCAAAGTTGTTGTGCCAAAATTTTCAATCAATGGAGTTGTCAAAGAACAAATTTATGTTGGAAATGTGATAAAAAGCATCGTGGTACTAGCGAATGGTCAAACAGTCAAAATAAGTAGAATGGATATTGATGATGCACCAAGAGTAGGTGAATTTGTCCATCTATATTGGAACTTGGATGATGTGGTAATCATCAAATCTAGAGCTCATAAAATTCATTCGTTAATTGAAAATGTAGAACTTGGAGGAAAATAGATGGGAAAATCTCACAAGATCAGGAATAAAACGATTCCAATCATAACGACAGTCTCTCCAATTGTTATTTGGTTGATTTTACTAGTAGCAGCACCCTTGTTATATGTTTTATTTTTAAGCTTTATGTCTACCGATGGTTACCAGGTTGTCTATCAATTTAGTCTTGATAATTATAAGAATTTGTTAAACCCGGCTTATATTCAAATATATAAAAATTCATTTATTATTGCATTTTTAACAACTATGATTTGTATTTTTCTAGGATATCCCTTTGCATTTATCATGGCAAGATCAGGAAAGCGGAGAAAGGTAATCATGCTAATACTCCTAATGGTACCATTCTGGACCAATACACTGAATCGAATAAAAGGTTGGAAAACGATGCTTGAAAAGACTGGAGTAGTGAATTCAATTTTACTAGACCATGGAAAGATCAACCAGCCAATAGAAATGTTATATACAAGAGGTGCAGTACTTCTTGGTATGGTTTATACATTGATTCCGTATATGATATTACCGCTGTATACATCTATCGATAAATTAGATTACAGCCTGTTAGAAGCATCTAATGATCTTGGAGCTAATAGAATTAAGACCTTCCTTCATATCACATTGCCACTAACCTTTGCCGGTATCTTTTCGGGTTCCATCATGATTTTTATACCATCTCTTGGATTTTTCTTTGTATCAGATATCATGGGTGGGGCCAAGACTCAAGTAGTTGGTAACTTGATTGAAACTCAGTTTAAGTCAGCAAATAACTGGCCACTTGGTGCCTCTTTATCCATGCTTCTTATATTCCTGATTCTTGTCATGGTGAGTGTGTATAAGAAGAGTGGTGGAAATATGGAAGATTTAGGGGTGATGTAAATGAAGAAACGGAAAGCAAAAATAAACAAACTTTGTTCAGAAATCTATACATATTTGATTTATATATTTTTGTACCTGCCCATTGCAGTTATTGTAGTATTTTCCTTTAACACCTCCAAGAGAAACATAATATTCGAAGGATTTACTTTAAAATGGTATGGAAAGTTATTTGAAAACCAATCATTACTCGAAGCATATGGAAACACATTAATTGTTGGCGCAATCAGTACAATAATAGCAACCATCATCGGAACACTTGCCTCTTATGGTATGTCCAAATATAAATTCAAAGGAAAAGGAATAATTGATGCATTGTTATACATACCCGTTGTAATCCCTGAAATTATTTTAGGTATCTCCTTGTTAGCGATCTTTAATTTATCCAATATTCCAATGGGTCTGATTTCATTAATAATCGCCCACGCAACATTTAGTATACCTTTTGTTGTATTTACTGTAAATGCCAGACTGGCAGGATTTGATCGTTCTGTTGAGGAGGCTGCAATGGATTTGGGTGCAACCCGAATCAAGACATTTTTAACTATTACCTTACCAATTATAAAGCCCGGTGTTATCTCAGGAGCATTTTTGGCTTTTACTTTATCAGTAGATGATATCATTATTAGCTTTTTCACAACGGGACCCGGTAGTAATACCTTCCCATTAAAGGTAATGGAGCTTACCAAAACCGGTGTTACTCCTGATGTATATGCTCTCACAACGATTATTCTATTTATTACAATTGGAATTGTCATATTCACACAGAGAGAAAAGAAAAAAGTGCCATAAGCAGAACCAAAGACAAAGGAGTTAATAATGAAAGGATATGATTAAGGTAAGAAGTATTAAAAAAAAATTATTTAAAGGAGAGCAAAGTATGAATCGTTTAAAAAAAATCATAAGTTTAATTTTGGTAGTTACAGTACTTGCATCTACAAGCCTTACAGGCTGTAGTAAAACAAATAATAATGGTACTAAAACTTCGCACATCTAAAAGTGCCCCTGTACCTTGAAAATTCAATATATTTGGCAAATAAAATAGCATGAAGCCCTCGATTTTGGTATAATGAAATTGCGAATAACAATAAATCAATACCGGAGGCTCATGCTATGAAAAGTATAACACAAAACAACCAAAATGATAAGAAAATTTCTACTTCGATTTTTAAATTCTTCAAAAAATACAAAATTTATTCTTGCTTGAAAGCAGCAA
>JBKEAO010000069.1:0-10668 GCA_047972335.1 Anaerocolumna sp.
AATTATTTTAATGCTTATGCATATTGACAGAGTGACAATTGAAATTATTTTAGAGTGGATTGAATATTTTGCTGTCATTTTTAAGGTTCCACTTGAACAGTTAAGAAACGAAATTCAGAATGGTGAAATGGAGATACTTGAGGAGATTAAACAAAAAGTAACTTATCAACCATTTATTAAAAATATTGAGAATCTTCAAGTGAGTGATCGGATTGGTATTGAAAAAGCATTTGATGAAGTAGAGATGGATCGGCTCAACTACCAAGAAAAAAGAAAAATGGAGAATGAAATGTATATACAGGATAAGGCTTCTTTGGGAAAAGTCATAGCTTTTATTCCATTTATCATAACTGTTGGATTGTATCTGATTCTGCCTTTTGTGATCAGGGGCTTAACTACCTTTATGGGCTACATGGAACAAATGAATGGTTAGCTAGAGATTCTTTAGGGTGGCTTAGTATGGTATGATTGCATAGTTACAATCTAAATCAATATGAATTTAAATCAATATAAATCTAAATCAATATAAATCTAAATCAATATGAATCTAAATTAATATGAATCTAAATCATTTAAAACTAAATCAATCTAAATTAATATGTAGATGTAAAATAAAAGGAGAAAAAAATTATGGATAATTCATTAAAAGGTTTAATATTAGCAGCAGGAGTTATTATAACCTGCCTTATTGTTGGTCTTGGATTTTATATTAGTAGAGAAGCAAATGCGGCTGCCACCAATGGAACAGGGCAAATCAGCAGAATGAATAAGGAATTTTCTGAATCTGACAAAGTAATGTATGATGGACTAGATGTAACTGGCAGTGAAGTTGTTAATGCTATCAATAAATTTAAAAATGAAGATATTTCTGTAAAAGTAACTACTAAAAAATCTGTAGTATACTATAACAGATTACTTTCCTCTACAGATACAGAAATTGGGGAGGAAAGTAATGCATCTGTAAAAGATACACAAACCATTACAAGTGCCTTCTATATTAATCAAAAAGCACAGTTTACTGGTGCAATTCTTAGAGATTCTAATGATACTATCATTGGCATCTCCTTTACACAAAAATAATATGGAAAATAGTTTGCATTTTTTGGAGAGAGTATGTGCTGTTCTCATATTTTGCACTGCATTTGCAGGTTTGTTAATTGGCAATCTGACTTTACAAAACAACCTAACCACGCTTAAAAGGATGGTGAATACGAAGTCAGTACTTTATGAGCAGCCTTTGGAGGAAATTGTTGTAGAAAAGGTGACCTATGCAAGTCTTATGGGAGTACTAATGCATGAGTTGCCTTATGACATAACCATTAATGAATTAGATATTAATAAAGATAACTATAATCCTCAGACTTTTGATTTTAATAAGATACATAAAACAAACTACCATAAGAGCTATAAAGTAGATGGGCTTGGAAATATTATTAGAATTGTTTATATTGGTTAGCTTTTATTCATGGGACAGGAAACTTAGTAAACCCAATAATTATAAAAGAAAAAAGCAAAAAGCAAAAAGCAAAAAGCAAAAAGCAAAAAGCAAAAACTAATTAAGATTGGAGAAAGGTGGTTGTATGGATTCCTTTAGTAAGATAGTTGCAATTTTTTTAGCTGTAATATTACTATTTATTGCTCCTATTCTTTATATGGCACAAAAACAGGATTCCATATCCCAGTTATATGTGTCCACCGAGACTACTAAATTTATTGATAGTATTAAGAATTCGGGGTATGTAAGTAAGAATATGTATGCTGACTTTATTAAAAAAATTGATAAGACTGGTAATATTTATCAGATTAAAATTACACACTCACATGAAAGAGTGGAGCCATTAGTGGATGTCACTACAAATGATATATTACAAGACTATAGTGTATATTTTTATAACACTTATGAAGATGAAATATTTGATGCCTTTGATCAAGATAAGGATTATAGATTTGACCGAGGGGATTATATATCAATCCAGGTATCCAACCTAAATAAGACAACAGCAGTTTCTCTACTGGAAAATATTTTGTCAAAGGACTTGGAAGACACCCAGATTGTAGTTTCCTATGGAGGAATGATACGGGATGAAATTAACTAATCTAGGTGTTTTATTTGTGGTTTTAGAATTATGCTTGTTATTTGTGCTAGATCATAGAATGAACCATTTAACCGCATTGCATAATAAAACAATTGAATATAACAAGGCATTGGATAGTTCTGTAGATAATGGAACTCATAACTTAGTAGAAGTGGATAGTAAAAGAAATATTGTACTAAATAAAGAAGAAGCAGTGGAACGATTTTTTTATTCGCTCTATGCTAACTTTGGTGTGGTAGATGATGGGATACAACAAAGAATATTGCGTGAACATGTACCCATCCTATTAATAACAGATGTTGATGGATTTTATATATATTATAAAGAATTGTATGAATCTGAAGGCAATCAAATAATAGGGGCTAGATGGAGCGAAAAGTATCCTTATGTCTATGAAGATAATAACTATATTTACAAATTTACTTTAGAGGATGAAGTAACCTTGTACCATAAGGAAAGGGAGGAACGAATAACAGGTAATTATAAGGAATTAGGATTATTGTATACAGATTCGGTTGTAAATAATGAGGATACCTATGATACCATAAGGCGTTTGGCAATCATTGAGGAAATGGAAAAGTGGATGAACTTTTATATAAACCAATACAATTCTATTGCGTATGAATGCGGTATTACTTATCAATTTTGGCTACCTAGAGTAGAGAAAACTGACTGGTATAGAACCATTGACGACATAAGCATGTTTGTTTTGTTCCAAAATTACCCTTATCATGTAGGCAGTCAAGACACTTATAATCGGTATGCCTTTGGTGGTGCAAGAATATCAAAATCCAGTAAATATTTTATAAAAGAAATAGATGATATGAGATATTATCACAAAGCCAATTGTACATATGCCTGGGAAGCTGGGTTAGAAAATGCTTATTATACCAAAGAAGATTGTGCTCTAGAAGGTGCATTTCCTTGTCCTGATTGTAATCCATAATCAAATGTAGTTTATAAAGAATAGTTTATAAAGAATAGTTTATAAAGAATATTAATATGTATATTCTAGTTATTTTAAAAATTTATAAATAAATTACAATTTCTTATTGTGAACTCAACAGAATAGTAGTAGAATGGACCATAGTACTAATAGCATGTCATATGGAATTAGTAACTTACCAGTGAATATTGATACTTGATAATAGATAGCTACGACTAGAATGGGGGAATTCATGAGAAAGAAATCACACATCTCATTGGCGGGGTACCTACTTAGAAGCATGAATTTGCAAGGTTTATACCTTCATAAAAAAGCGTTTTATTTTGGAAGCATTTTACCAGATTGTGTACCATCATTTATAACTAGAAGACATAGTATAGATGAAACCTTTGACATTCTTAGGGATGAGATTATTAAAATTACAGATGATTATGAGATTGAAAAAGGTATTACTAGATATTATACAAGACATTTAGGTGTAATCACTCATTATATTGCTGATTATTTTACCTACCCACATAATCGAACTTTTATGGGGTCTGTGAAGGAACATTGTATATATGAGAATGAACTAAAGTTTGCGCTAAGAGAATATGTTCGTAGTGGAGAATCCATGATAGAGCGTACTAAGAGTTCAATTCTTAAATCGGTGGATGAAATACTGGATTTTATAAAAGAAATGCATGAAGAATATTTAAAGGTTACAAGTAAAGTGAAAATAGATTGTAAATATATCGTAGAAATGTGTCAGCAAGTGGTTGATGCAATCTTACAGATATTTGAAGCTAACTTTGCGAATCAGGGATATGACCAGATGGAAGCAGCCTAGATTCTTAGAACTTATAGAACTTGACATACTTACTTTTACTAAGAAGAACCCCCTGACTTACAGTAAGTCCAGGGGGTTTTTATAATAAATCATTTAATTATTATCATCTTCTCTATTTACATGCATCACTTGTCTCTTACGAGCAAATTCGTCGTTATCTAAATATTCATCATAAGTGGTTACCTTGTCAATTAATCCGTTAGGAGTAAGTTCCATAATACGATTGGCAATGGTTTGAACAAACTGATGATCCTGTGAAGTAAACATAATCACTCCAGAGAATTTAATTAATCCATTATTTAATGCGGTAATAGATTCCATATCCAAATGGTTTGTAGGTTCATCCATAATTAAAACATTGGAGCCAAGTATCATCATCTTTGAAAGCATAACTCTTACCTTTTCACCACCGGATAATACTCTAACCTTCTTAACCCCTTCTTCACCTGCAAAAAGCATTCTTCCAAGGAAACCACGAACATAAGTTACATCTTTTTCAGGAGAATATGGCATTAACCAGTCTACAATAATATCATCAGTATCAAAATCTCTTGTATTATCTTTAGGGAAGTAGGACTGGGTAGTTGTGATACCCCATTTATAACTTCCTTCATCTGGTTCTAAGTCTCCAGCGAGAATACGGAATAGAGTAGTAGTTGCTAAAGTGTCAGGTCCAACAAATGCCACTTTATCATCATGATTGATGGTAAAGGAAATGTTATCTAGTATTTTTACGCCGTCAATGGTTTTAGAAATATTCTCAACGGATAATACTTCGTTACCAATTTCTCTAGATGGTCTAAAATCAATATATGGATATTTACGACTAGATGGACGTATATCATCAAGTTCAATTTTTTCAAGTGCCTTCTTACGAGAAGTAGCCTGTTTGGACTTAGAAGCATTGGCGCTAAATCTCTGAATAAATTCCTGTAATTCTTTGATTTTTTCCTCTTTCTTTTTGTTAGCTTCCTTCATCTGTTTCACCATTAACTGACTTGATTCATACCAGAAGTCATAGTTACCTGCATATAACTGAATTTTAGCATAGTCAATATCAGCTGTGTGTGTACAGACTTTATTTAAGAAGTAACGATCATGAGATACAACAATTACTGTATTCTCGAAATTAATTAAGAATTCTTCTAACCAACGAATAGCCTCAAGATCCAAGTGGTTAGTAGGCTCATCCAGAAGAAGAATGTCTGGATTACCAAATAAAGCCTGGGCTAATAATACTTTCACTTTTTCACTACCATTTAATTCACTCATTAATTTGTAGTGAAGGTCATTTTCTATACCTAAACCGTTTAATAGAGTAGCAGCATCAGATTCAGATTCCCATCCATTTAACGTAGCAAATTCACCTTCTAGTTCACTAGCCTTAATACCATCTGCCTCAGTAAAATCTTCTTTGGCATAGATTGCATCTTTTTCCTGCATAATATCATAAAGACGCTTGTTGCCCATAATTACAGTGTTAAGTACTTCATATTCATCATATTTAAAGTGATCTTGCTGTAAGAAAGAAAGTCTTTGTCCAGGAGTAATAATAATATCTCCCTTTGATGGTTCTAATTGTCCTGATAGAATTTTTAAGAAGGTAGATTTTCCTGCACCATTGGCACCAATTAAGCCATAACAGTTACCTTCTGTAAATTTAATATTTACCTCTTCAAATAAAGCTCTTTTACCAAGCCTTAATGTTATATTACTTGCTTGTATCATATAATTCCCATTACATATCACAAGGTATTTCTTATGATATTGCCACACATAATATTTGAAAGAATAGAAATGTGGCATCCTCTCTCTTTATATTTTCTTTCAAACCCTTCAAGTTTACATTCATTTATATTCTATCGTATATTTCCTATTTTGCAAGTGTTTTGTTGTAGATTAATGGATAAAACTTGGTTTCTAGTTCAATTTACTTAGAAATCCAGGAAAATACAAGGATAAAATTACCTAAAATATAGATATATTGTATTAAGTATTTGTTTTAAAGGAAGCTGAATCATTATAAAGAACTCATTTATGAGCTGAGCGTTTAGCTGATGAATGAAGTAAATCCTTGCGTCTTGTATCTTAGAATGTTATAATTTGAGTAATATTTTATGATCTAAAGGGGAAATATAATTGCACCCAAATGTAATGTTCCTCTAGACGTATATTAATTTTTGATAAACAGAAGGGATTAAAAACAGATGAGTGGTTTTTGGTTAAAGTTAATTGCAATGGTTACAATGTTTATTGACCATGGCACGGCTATATTAGTGCCTACAGATTCTTCTTTTTATATAGTAGGAAGGAGCATAGGAAGGCTTGCTTTCCCTATATTTTGTTTTTTATTGGTAGAAGGTTTCTTACATACTAGTAATGTTAAGAAATATTTACTCCGTCTTGGTATGTTTGCATTAATTTCAGAAGTTCCTTTTGATTTGGCATTTTATCACACCTTTTTTCAGATGGGACACCAGAATATATTCTTTACCTTATTGATTGGGTTATTAGTTCTGATGGGTATAAAGAAAACGGAGGATTGCTATAGGGATAGACAATTGATATACGCCTTACGATATGGTTTAATCATCATTGGAGGTTGCTTTGCAGCGTTATTATTATGGACGGATTATAACTACGCAGGGGTTCTTATGATTCTTTCTTTTTATGTATTCCGTTATAATAAAGTACTCCTAACTGCAGCTCTTGTGATCATTTATAACTATGCTCTTGGTGGAATACAAATATTAGCTGCCTTTGCCATAATTCCAATATTATTTTACAATGGACAAAGAGGAACTAAAATAAATAAATATGTATTTTATGGCTTTTATCCTGCGCACATTCTGTTCTTATTTTTAATTGGTGAATTTTTTATAAAGTAAAAGATAATCATAGAATGAATGAAAGAATGACAAATTAAAGAATGATAAGCTGTCAAATCACAGAATGATAAGCTGACAAATCACAAAAAAGATAATCAAAAATGTAAAATTAAATAATATTAACCCTAGTACTTGATAAACTTAGTTTGATTGTTATATTTACCATGACCTAAAGGGATGAAACAATCTGGTTTATTTCATTTCTTTTAAGTCATGGTAATAATACATTGCATCAGGCAGCATTTATCAAGCATAGGAGATTTTAAACTATCATTACCCGCTTGAGTCAATTAATTAGGAGAAGAAATCAGCTGATTCTCTATGACTTTTATCATTTGTGAATTCAGGGTATACAGCACCGTAATTCTCGGAATTATATGTGTATTTATCGGGGAAATAATATGGGATTTCCGTAACATAATCTATCATGTTGTTGGCGTTTGGAAACCGGTAATAATTTCTCTTGGAATGATCAAAATGCATATAGGTATCCTCCTTAAATGGGTTTTGATATTTTCTAAATTTAGTATCTGTATTTTGGGAGGAAATATACGTGATATCGTTAAAAGTAATAGACGTAAAAGCATTTATGAACAGTTTGTTGGTACAAAATGTTTTTGACCAATTTTATTTATGGGAGGCCGATTTTAAAACATTTGGTGAGTTTAGTATAAATGGTAAATTAAATGAAGATTACTATTCTAGTGACGAACTAGAAATGCTAGGTGAAAGAAAGTATGCTACATGGGCCGAAGTGAAACCCTTTGCCTTTTTTTATGTTAAGGGGAATAAACTTCCCGTTTTCATTAAAATAATTATGATTGCTTCAGAAGAGAGTGTGAATATGATAATGAAGCAATCAGGTTTGCATATAAAAATGGAGGAAATAAAGGGTCTTTTTTTCAATATAAAGTACGATAAAGGTAATCTACTTTTAAGTAGTGGTATATCTTTTAAGAATTTTACATTGGATAAGACCATCGAAAAAGTATGGGATACAAATCTTGTACAATTTTTAAAAGAAAAGGGAATTGCCACAGAAGAAGTATAATTGGAGGATCACGCTCATTCGTATTTTGAGAGGATTAAGCCAGGTATCGTATATATTTGTAAAGTTGTTAGCACTCCTGGTTGATGAGTGCTAATTTTCTCTTGACAAATACCATTTTGCGTATTACTATTTATTTTAGACATAAATATTAAAAAATGAATGATTGAATTCAAAAATCAAATCAAAATAAAATTTTAAATTAAAGGAGTGTTTCGTATGATTAATGAACATGGTAGTTTGTCAATTAATTCAGAAAATATTTTTCCAATAATCAAAAAATGGTTATATTCAGATCACGATATCTTTTTTCGTGAATTAATATCTAATGGTAGTGATGCCATTACAAAGCTTAAAAAATTGTCTTTAATGGGTGAGGTAAATTTACCAGAAGACAATAAGTTCAAAATTGATGTTATTGTTAATCCAGAAGAAAAGACTTTGAAATTTATAGACAACGGTATCGGTATGACTGCTGATGAAGTGAAAGAATACATTAATCAGATTGCTTTTTCTGGTGCTACTGATTTCCTTAATAAATATAAGGACAAGACCAATGAAGAACAAATTATTGGACATTTCGGTCTTGGTTTTTATTCTGCGTTCATGGTATCTCACAAGGTTACTATTGATACTTTATCTTGGCAAGACGGTGCTGTAAGCGTACATTGGGAATCTGAGGGTGGAACTGAATTTTCCATGGAAGCAGGAGATCGTCAAATTAGAGGTACTGAAATCACACTTTATTTAAATGAAGATAGTTATGAGTTCTCTAACGAGTACCGTGCAAAAGAAGTAATCGAAAAATACTGTTCCTTTATGCCAGTTGAAATCTATTTTAAAAATGCAAATGCTCCTTTAGAAACAGAGGAGGAAGTAGAAGAAGAGGAAACTGTAGAAGGTACAGAAGATGTAATAGATGCTACTGTAGATGAAGATGGTAATGCAGTTGATGAAACTGAAGTTAAAAAAGAGGCTAAGGGACCAAAGCCTATCAATAACACAACTCCACTTTGGACAAAACATCCAAATGAAGTAACAGATGAAGAATACAAAGAATTCTATCGTAATGTATTCCATGATTATAAAGAACCATTATTTTGGATTCATTTAAATATGGATTATCCATTTAACTTAAAAGGTATATTATACTTCCCTAAGTTAAATACAGAATATGATACTTTAGAGGGAACAATTAAGTTATTCTCTAACCAAGTGTTCATTGCAGATAATATTAAAGAAGTAATTCCTGAATTCTTAATGTTATTAAAAGGTACAATCGATTGTCCTGATCTACCACTTAATGTATCTAGAAGTGCACTTCAAAATGACGGATTTGTTAAGAAAATTTCTGATTATATTACGAAGAAGGTTGCAGATAAACTTTCTGGTATGTACAAAGTGGAAAGAGAAAGTTATGAAAAGTTCTGGGATGATATAAGTCCATTTATCAAATTTGGCTGCTTAAAGGATGAAAAGTTTAAAGAAAAAATGAAAGACTTTATTGTCTTTAAAAATTTAGAAGGTAAATATGTAACACTTCCTGAATATGTGAAAGCTAACAAAGGGGAAGAAGCAGATAAAGTGGAAGCTGCTCAAACAGAAGAAGCAGCTAAAACTACAGAAGATAAAGCGGATACTGCTGAGGAAGCAAAGGACGTTGTATATTATGTAACCAATGAACAACAACAAAGTCAATATATTAATATGTTTAAAGAGGAAGGCATTGATGCATTGATTCTTACGCATAATATTGACCAACCTTTCATTACCCAATTAGAACAGATGGAGAAATCCTATAGATTCCAAAGAATTGATGCTGATATCACAGACAAATTTAAGGAATCTAACGATGAAGAAGCATTAAAAGAGGAAAATGAAAAGTTAACAGAGCTTTTTAGAAAAGTGTTGAATAAAGAAAAGCTTGAAGTTAAAGTTATGAAATTAAAGAATGATAAGGTATCCTCCATGATTACACTTTCAGAGGAAAGCCGTAGAATGCAAGATATGATGAAAACATATAATATGTACGGAATGGATCCTGGCATGTTTGATACTAGTGAAACCCTAGTTTTAAATGCTAACAACAAGTTGGTTCGTTATGTATTTGAACACGAGACTGGAGAGTTTACTGATATGCTTTGTGAACAGCTTTATGACCTTGCAATGTTAAGCCATAAACCTTTAACACCAGAAGCTATGACTAAATTTATTGCTAGAAGCAATGATATCTTAATTGAATTAGCAAAATAAAAGCATAGATAAATGCAAAAACAAAAATACTGATAAAAGAATAGATAAGAGCAAAAACAAAAACAATATCGTTGTAAGAAAATGATGCTAGAGAAAAAGCCTCAGCCTTGCCATAGCCACAATATTAATGGGGCCTTTGAACTAGTATCAGATTAATAAATTTGTTCTTGGAAAGACTATACTCTGTAGGAAAGCTGTGAAGCATTTCTATGGATATAGTCTTTTTTGATAGTAACTTTACAATATATTTAAAACTTTTAGTGCCATATAGTATGGTATTGTTAAATATAGTGATTGAATTAAAAATTTTCTATAAAAATATCTTTAAAAAACAGCTATCATATGCTATGATTAATAGTAATCAAAACTACATGTTATGGTTAATGGAATATAATGAAATGGTAATTATTTCTAAATTATAAAGAGCAACCGGGAGGATGTATTATGTCATACAAAATAATTGTAGATAGTTGTACAGATTTAACAGAAGAAATGAAACAGGATAGTCATTATAAAAGGGTATCATTAACTTTACAAGTGGACGATACAGTTATTGTAGATGACGAAACTTTTAACCAGAAGGAATTTTTAAGAATTGTTGCAGAGAG
>JBKEAO010000131.1:0-3135 GCA_047972335.1 Anaerocolumna sp.
ATACTTAACTATGTAAATAATCAATATAAGTATACATGTTCAAATTATATAGAGAACTATAAACAAGATGATCCAAAATTAAGTACATCAGTTAATTATCAAAATAATTATGTAGCTACAATCTGTAAAGACAAGCAAAGCGCTAACAGTAATATAAGTAAAGATAAGAAGGATATAATGAAGGCTGTTGGAATAAGGGAAGATGATTATAAGTATGTTGATTATATTATTTCACATGAAAGTAGCTGGGATTATAAAGCAACTAATGAATCATCAGGAGCTTATGGATTATGTCAAGCATTGCCTGGTAACAAGATGGCAGAAAGTGGAAGTGATTGGAAAATAAATCCAATAACTCAAATGGATTGGTGTAATAATTATGCAATTGATAGATATGGTTCATGGCAACAAGCACAAGTATTTTGGAAAGAAAATCACTGGTGGTAGTAAACTTAGAAAATATGTATTCCGACCATTAAAATTACTATATACAAAATTAAAACTCAATAAATGGTCGGTTCTAATATATAAAACAAGTATATCCGACCATATATCCGACCGTTTAAAATTAAGATAACAAGGGACTTTGTCCCGTGTTGTGGTCGGGCGATAGGCATCGCCTTTATCCTGCATAACTCTAAATCAGTAATATTTGTTATAATGTCATTAGCGGATAACATAAATAAAAGGGGGGGAATATGCTAGAAAGAATTAAATATTTTGGCCATGATGATTATTATCATTATATTAGCTACAATCAATTAATTAATGGTTGGTCAATTCCGGAAGAAATTGAAAGTGTTTCAGATATTGTAGAATGTGCTGAGGTGATACGTTATATTGAAGAATATACAGAAAACTTAGCTAAATATAAAGAAGATTGTTATAAATTAATTAATAACAATAAGCAAATATTGAATAGAAGTTTTAAAGAGTTATGTTATGAATTAGAGGATGAGTATGAATATGCTGATATAGTCGATGTATTATTAAGATACTATAAAGAATACTTTACTAAAGAAACACTTATGGAAATTTATGAGTGTACATTAATAAGGTGGGAAAAATTATTGAACAATAAAAAATTTCCTCAGATTAGTGTAGCTCATTTAACAAATGATGATATGATGAAATGTATATTAGAAAATAAAATACTAAGCCAAGAGATTGTTTTTAACTTAGTTTCATGCGAAGTACCAGCATTCGATTTTACAAAAGAGCAATGTAACATAATTGTAAAAGCAGAGATAGATAATGGGTATTCAGAAAAGGTATTGAAAGCAATTTACGCATCAAACAACAAGCAAATCTCCAAACTTTTAAGGGTTGAAGCAAAGAACAAAATTAATAGTATGGTTGATAGCATGAAATCAAATATTATTGCATCAAGTAGATGTTCTTATCAAAAAAAAGAGAATAATTATAAACTAACTTTAAACACTCAGAGGGGAGAACATGAGGACTTAGTAACTTGTAATTTTGTGAGCGATATAAAAAAGAACAATTTAATGCTGAGTTACAATACTATTACAAAATTATTATTAAGTAATGACATGTTATTTATTAATGGTATTTTTTCAATTGCAATAAAAAGTAGTGCTAGTAATATAATGAGTTTCTTTAACAGTACTATCGAAACTGAATATATCCATACTTATACGGATTATTATAATAAAAAAATGATAGAAGATTTTAAATTGTCATCATTTTTTAATTTTTTATCAATAAATGACATAGTTGTGTATAAATATATAAATCATCTAATAGACTTTCAGATAGGAAATGGTTTCTTTACAATCAAGGGGTCTGAAGATTATTATGATGGTAACTTAAATAACATTAATAGGCACTTATGTATACAAATTGATAGTCTAATTAAACAATACAAAGTATTTTGTGAATATAATACTGTCAACAGGGAATTGGTCAATTTATCAACAGAAAGTCTAAATTTTGAAATTACTAGTTTAGGAAAAAAAGCTAAGTATGCAATACCAGTTAAAAATAATAAATTTGAACCTTTATTTTATAAAGATAGAATAATGATGGGTCTGCCAAATAAATCTATCTACGATATTGTAAGTGAGAGAAGTATTAATAATCAATTTTATATGGTTTTATCTCCATATACAAAAGAATTAATAAATAAATTAATTTGTGAAGAAATTTTAATATGGAATGATGAAGGGATACTTTGTTTTTCAAGATTAGACCAAGTGCATATAATGAAATATTTAAGTGAGATGAATACACTCCTTGTTAGAGACGAATTATTAGAGTCACTGACTCAATTGCAAGAAGTAAATTGTATTAAGTTTTTAAATAACCTATTTTCTACTGAAGAAGTAAATTACTTAAACTTTATTTTGAAAAATGGAAGTTATTCAGACGAATTAGGATTAAGAAATGAGTATCTCCATACTGGTGAATCTAAGGTTACTGACGAAGAAGCAAATTTTGAACTTATGAGAATAATACTAGTAATTGCATATAAAATATTAGACGAGATAAAAAATAATAACGTAAAAGTTGTTAAATAAAAATTGGAGAGCGAGAACATTAATGAACCAACTTCAAAGTAGAATAGAAGATTCTAGAAAAGACGCAATTAAAGTATTAAAAAAACAAGCAACCTTAAGGACTAAAACAGACGTTATATTACTTACTTTGTTCGATAATATTTTTATTATTTTTGAAGGAGAAGATGAAGCGAAAAAACTATTTGATGATATACTTAGCAAAGTCCATTCACAGCTGGTACTGACTAAGGTGCAATCAAATAAAATTTTTAAGGTATTTAAATTATTGCAATATGTAACGTTACTATCTGAGCATATGTATGTGACGGATAAGACAATTCAACAACTTGAGGGTGAAATGAATGAAGAAAATAGTCATATTATTTCTCCAATAATTATGAATATGCATGAAGGAATTATAAATAAGGTATTAAAAATATATGATAAAACACTAATGAAAAATGAAAGAAGTTTTTCATTGATAAATATACAACGAGACTATAATCTTCCGCTATCAACACACAGTTCAAGAGAGTTAGCGAGAAATACGATTTTTGCTCACCTATCACTTGATCACAGTGATGCAGATCAATCGCAATTCCAAGACTATAAAAAA
>JBKEAO010000024.1:0-2733 GCA_047972335.1 Anaerocolumna sp.
GTTTGTTTTTCATATTTTCCTTTACCGCTACCTCATCATAGGCCTCCGCTTCCCTTTCTTCGAAAGTGATTGCTTCTGTCGGGCAGACAGGCAAACAATTGCCAAGTCCATCACAGTAATCGTCACGTAACAATTGTGCTTTTCCCCGCACTAAACCAATTGCCCCTTCATGACAAGCAGACACACACACACCACAACCATTGCATTTTTCTTCGTCAATTTTAATAATTTTTCTTATCATCAATACAGCCTCCTATTGTTATTTAAGTTCTATTATAATAGAATGGACCCAATAAATCTGTTGCTAAAACAACAAAATGGTATAAATTTTGATATTCCTGCTTTCATAAAATCAAGTACATCATTTGGAATAATTATTAGTTTTTAAGTAATAGTTCATGTCTGACTATGATAAATTTCTGTTGGAGTTAGAATAAAAAACAAAGGAAATTTGCTGAAAATTATTACATATTTTAGGAAATGAATATGCAAGTTGGTCATGTGTCGACATCACCTGCTATAACATTGATAAAACCCACTCTTTCTTCTGAATCTCTCTAATCCAATCTATCGGTATATTCTCATAACCATAGTATAACCCTGCTAACCCACCAGTAACCGCTCCAACCGTATCCGTATCCTCACCTAAATTTACCGCCATCAGCAGTGCTTCTTTATAAGAATCAGACTTGAGCATGCACCAAATTGCTGCCTCTAAAGTGTGTACAACATAGCCACTACTCTTAATCACTTCTTCAGCTTCATTTCTAAATTCATATAAATTGTGCATGCGACCATACGCTTCTAATTCTAAATCATTAATAGAATCTTTCCTATAAAAGGAAATTCCTTGTTCCATTCCAAATTGCAATCTCTCTATCAGACTTCCAGCATTGTCCAATATTGACTTTATAAGAAAATAATACAAACCACATCCAATTTGGCTTCTGAGATGTCCATGTGTGAGTGCAGAAACATTATGTATAATCCCAATTAGCTCTTTCTCAGATATCCCATTGGAAATTTGTTTTTCATATAAATGCAGACAAATTGGAAGTATTCTCATAAGTGACCCATTCCCATTCTCCTGCTCTGTCTTACCGCCACACTCTAAAGGACTCACTCCACGCCCATAATTCATAATTGCCCTTGAAGTGGAAATACCAATATCAAAATTATATTGAAATGGTGTATAATCTCCATAAAGACACCATGCTGAAAATTTCTCCATGATATCCATATAATCAATCTCGTCTTTTTCACGTATACTATCTAACGTTGCCAGCGCCATACTACTATCATCAGACCAAGTTCCCATTGGTTGATTGTGAGTACCATAAGCACGCATCTCCTTTACGGGATTTTTATTCAAATCACTTCTTATACTGAATTCTACTGGAACACCTAGGGCATCACCTACAATAAGACCCATCATGCCAGAATGCCAAATACTTTCTTTCATTTAATTACACCTTCGTATAAATATTACATCATGTTTTCTTCTACTCTACTAAAAATCTATATGTTATATCAATAAATTCTCCGCTATCTTGACGTTTGAACATGCGTTGATTTGTAGAAATGCTACTTAATGAACCCAGCTCACTTTTGTAACTACCTAATTTTATATATTCAAAACACCTCATCCACTTTTCAATTTCTATATCTCTTCCAGAATATAAGCAACATTTATATCCTTTGAAATGACTTTGTTCTAGATATTCTATCAATTCGCCCCTACTTCCACTAGATAAGTCCCCTTCACCTAAAAAACATACACAAGTAATATATTCATGATACAAATCCAGCATACTTTCAAAATACACCGAAAGTAACTCTCCAGAATCGGGAGATTGTAATTCTGGATAATGACATTCTTTACACTTATTCAAGCACCCTGAAATATAAATACACAGTGCGGTTTCATCTGGTACTTCCATATGCGAAAGTCCAAATTCCAAATAATGCAACATCTTTAATTACCTCTTAACCTATTATCAGCACATTCCATAGCTGGATAATATCTTTCAATTATGTCGCTAATATACGTTTTTAGTTCGTTCTCATTCCAATATTCATGTGATGATTTATTTCTATTGTCAATAGCTTCAACTAACGTATATCCAATATTTGTATCTTCAATCAAATTGCATTTCAAAGCAAATCTAATAGTTTCTTTACTATTATTAAGATGTATAGATTTATCTTGATCTAATATATAATCTTGAATAGTTTTCTAAAGTAGCTATATAGCTATAAGGATGGACGTTAAAAACAACTATCCTACCCTAAGATTTATCTAAAAAGATTATACAGTCTCTAAAACTAATAAGAAATTACTAAGATTACATATTTTTCTTAATATAAATATAGCTTGCTCTTATGAGCATTACAATACAAATCAACTTTAATATTTCATAACCAACATTTAAAACCACATATAAACTACTCAATAAATCACCCAACGTCATATCAGCACCCTACCTTCCATCTCTACTATCTAATCAAATTAAGGAAATCCTACGTACTTCCATAAAGTTTTTAAACGAAATTGTTAAGTTCTTGCACAGCCAAATCTATATGGTTCATAGTTCCTACCGCTCCACTACTTTCTTTCAAATACACTCCAGTCTTGCGGAGTACACCATCGCGTTGGTTTTCTTCGTCTTTTATTGTAAATTCCGTACTCATAGCTTGCAGATAAATTGCTCCTCCCTCTGCTTGTGTTTGTGA
>JBKEAO010000188.1:0-18228 GCA_047972335.1 Anaerocolumna sp.
ATGGGACGTCTATCCTTGTAGTCAATTATTATCATAGATCGCTCCTTTCTGTAGGTTTACACTTAAGATTCTTTGTACTTAAGATTCTTTGTACTTGCAGTATTAAGTGTATTAATTACTATAATACACTTAATATACTTCTTATTTATACTAATGTCAACTATTGTTAACAAAAAAAATGATTATCACCTACTGTCTGCTTAGGTAATAATCATTTTTCATAAGTTTATTCAAGATAACTCAAACTTCGCACATAATAAGTTAATCAACAATTTGATAAATTCAGCATTTAGTTTATCGATATTATCATGATACAGACTTTTTTATTGTTGTTCCGATTCCTAATTTGGAAGTTACTAACGGTTTATAATCTTTGGATAAAGCAGATAAAAAAAGTTCAAACTTCTAAAAGACATTCGAACAGTGAACTTTTTTTATCTAAACCAAAGATTATAAACCATAAGTAACTTCACAAATTCATCATAGTCACAACTATAAAAAAGTCTGTATCACGATAATAAATATTGTGTATCGACTGAATTTATAGAGCATAATAGAGAATCTTAAGTGCGTAGTTTGAAAAGATAAGAAAAACCATGTGCTTTTATCTCATGCAGTTTCATCTCATGTTTTTTGGCTAGATCACACTAAATATAATATTTCTGAGTTTTCTAGTCAAATGCATGGTTCCAGCATCTGTCTTGTTGGTCATAAACAATATTGTTAGGTTATCCTTTGGACAATTGGTGAAATAAGCACCAAGCCATCCATCCCAGCCGTATTCCATAGATTTAGCCATGCCCCCTGCTTGTTTAGGGTCTGTCATGATTCTCATTAAATTTCCATAGTTATATCCACTGAGTGTAAACCAATCATAACCTCTTCTTTGTTCCTCTGTTAATGTACTTTGTATAAAATATTCATAGGTTTTTTGACGTATGATTCTAGCTCCTTCTAGTTGACCTTTATTCATTAGCATATTCGTAAATCTGCTATAGTCATCAATTGTGGAAACCAGACCAGCACCGCCAGATTCAAAGGCAGGTTTTCTATCCATAGCATTTATAATAGCCAAATGATTACCAGTGTATTGTGTCAAGCCACCTATACCATTATTTTGATATGTCTTTACTAGTCTTTCTCTTTTTTCTTCAGGAACAAAAAATCCAGTATCTTCCATGCCAAGAGGTTTAAAAATTTCTTTTTCTAAAAACTCACCAAAGGTAATACCGCTGACTGCCTCTATTACAGCACCTAGTACATCCGCTGAAGTTCCATATCTCCATAACTCACCCGGTTGAAAGGCTAAGGGGCATTTGCCTAGTTCATTCATCATCTCCATGGTAGTCATAGGGTTATCCCCTAATAATCTTAAATCAACCTCTGAAAATAGCTTTTTTGTACCTTTATCCGCTAAATTACCATCTCCAGGATATACAAGGCCCCCTGTCATAGATAGCAAATCTTTGATGGTAACTTCACGAAGTACAGGTTTTAATTCACCACCCTCATCAACCATCTGATTCTTAAAGCCTGGTAGATATTTACTAACTGGTTCATAAAGGTCTATCTCTCCACGTTCCATTAAAATCATTGCTGCAAGACCTGTTATAGGCTTTGACATGGAATATAATCTAAAAATAGAATTTCTCCGAATAAGAATACTACCTTCTATATCAGAGAATCCATCTTCATGATAAAATACTTCTTTCCCATCTTTTATTAGCATAAGATTACAACCTGAAATTTCAGACTGGATAATACTTTTATTGATTGCTGCCTTAACTTGATCCATTGCCATTACATCAAACATGCCATTCTCCTGTTCTTTATATAATACTTACAATTGGTTGTCCTATTGTTTCATCAAGAACCTATCCCAACTATTTTACCACATTTTTAAAAAAGTGAATAGCATATACTTTCTATCTCAAATTTTGTTCCAATTTAGTTAGCCAACTAATTTTTGAAATGACCTATAGGTAGCAATTGATGATTATAATAGATGTTCTAACCAAAGGGAGCATAAATTCATGGCACCTCGAAATCCCATATAAGGTGATTCATACTTATTAAAATTTCTACTATCAAGACTTCGATTAATGATAAGTCCTGTTTCTCTACCAGAAATCCTGAAAGCAGTACGATCTGCCATAATGATACCTGTGAAATTCTTATCTAGATTTGCTATGATATCTTCTTCTGATTGATAAGAAATATGCTCATCACCATAATCCTTTGCATTACACCAGGAATATGTACAATCTAATCCTATTTCTTTGGTAGCAAATTCTTTGATGCCACGAACCACGTCATAATTTCCACCAATTATTATTTTAGCTTTATGTGAATAGTACTGTATTACCTGTTTAAGATACTTACAGCCATATTGACCTTCTTCTATCTCTTTTTCTATAAATGTTTGATTTGTAGAAAGCCCTAGCTGATTAGCAATTTGTTGTAACCAATTCACGGTACCTTCATATCCATAAGGGGTTCCATATACATAATCCATTTGATATGTTTTACTTAATTCTTCTGCTGCTTTTATACCTTCTCTACGTAATACTAAGTTAAGATGGGCCTTTCCTAATTCTCTCATCTGAGTTATTGATGTATCAGATGTTAAGACACATAAGGTTTCTAACCCTAATGCCCCCTTTAGTATCCTTCTTAGTTCTAATATATCAGCTCCAAATTTAGCCAAATCTAGGCAAGAACCAATAATATTAACAGTAATTTCCTTTGTCTTGTTCTCTTTATCTGCTTTGTTTGGCACCTCTTTGGCAAGTCTATATAATGTCTCTTCTATTCCATGATGAAGTTTTTCGTGAAAACTACCCTTTTTTAATACTATAAATGTAAGATCTTCATAAAGTGGTCTTACTTCGTCACAAACGGCCTCCATATCCACTCCTGTAATTTCAGGCACTGTGGAAGGCAATACAAAGATTATTTTTGGATTCTCTTTTTCAACAATTTCCTTTACAGCCAAGGTAAAACGTTTTGTGATTCCTAAGGCAATATCCTTTTCATCCAGGTGTGTAGTATATAATTTACACCCTTCCCCAGCTGTTGCCTGCCAAATTAATTTTTCTGCATACAGCATATGTCCCATTGATCCAAATTCTAGTACTACAGCTTCCTTAATTGTACCAAGAGCCCATAATAGTCCCATTCTTCCTGAAGGTTCTGGTGCATATTTATAAAGTCCCATTATTCAATCCTTTCTGCACGTAACTTTTCTAATAGTAGATGAATTAGCTCTCTACTTCGTTCATAGCCTAGCAATGAGGTCATTGACCTTAAGGCAGAATCCTCAAGAATTTTACTCGCTTCTAATCCAAGGCATCGTCCAAGTGATATAAATTTACTATCCGTGCTAAATACCTCCATCACTTTTCTATCCTCAGTGATATATGTAATGTAGGGATCTTGCCCTAACTGATTGATTGCTATTTTATATGCATTACTACTCTCATCATACTCCTCTACATGAAGAAGTTCTGGTATCATTCCAAGACTAGTTAAAAATAAAGTAACAGGCAACGTATCTAATTCAGGGAAAGTCCCAATGAAGGATATATTTTTTAGCTGATCCGCCTCCTGAATTGATTTTTCCAATATACCTTTCCCATTTAAAAAATCACCGGAATTCGTAATTTGTAACAGATCAAATATTTCCTTATAACCAGCTGTAATATCCTCTACCAGATATCGGCCCGCCATGGTCACATAGGGTATCTTATGTTTTTTTAAGAGCATCTTTGCTGCTTTTTGCATCTTTAGGTTCATAACGATATTCACCTGACCAAAGGTAAGCTGATTTAATTCCTCCATACCCATTCCCTGTGGATATTCTTGGACCTCGTAACCATTGCTACTCATAATCTCTTTAAAATAATTATATTCCCTGCCTTTTGCTACACCCAGAATATTTATCTTCTTATTCATTGATGGTTCATCAGGTTTTGTTGTAAGGGAAACTAGCTGCTCTAGGGTATCAGATAACCCCGACTGATAACCATTCCTTTTAAAATGTGCACTATCAATAAATACTACTTTAGCCTCTATTTCAGACTCAAGTTCTTCGATCAAAGACTCCATATCTTCACCAATTAATGCTGGAACACAGGTTAGTATAATTAGTATAACTTTTGCACCTTCTTTGTCCATTTGAACGATGGCATTTTTCACACCTTTTCTTCCACCAAAAACAACCTCATTGGAATCCAACTCATATACATAATGTAATTCACCATTCCTACCATAAGGCGTCACTGCAACAAAACGGCTGTAATATCCACATTCTGCCATACCTACTACTAAACTTGATACACCTTTCATATTTCGAACAGTGGCTAATGCCATATGCATAGGACAGTGGCTTCCAGGACATGCCGCTCTATGTAAAAATTTGATTCCAGTATTGTTATTAATCTCAGATAATCTATTTAAAAATTTGTATTCATCTTTTATCATGAAACTACCTTTCTATTTACCGACAAAAGCCTAGGCGGTATATGTCATCTCCTTAATCAGCAAATAACAAATTTGCTAATTTTTTATATTCCATTGCCATTTCACTTTCAGGGAAAGCAAAAACAACGGTTTTCCCTTCATCTTCCGCTCTTTGCACCAATGGATTTCTTCCAATTTTATGTATTATATTCGTTCCTATTTCATTTGCAGCAGATGCTACTAGATTGTCCTCATTTTCTATGTTCTTGGCATTAAAGATGATTCCTTTTAAGGAGGCATATCCTCTTTTACCAAAGCTATTCACAGCATGGGCAATATTACTTGCTGCATATAAAGACATCATCTCGCCTGACGTTACAATACAGACTTCATCTGCATATCCACCTCTAATTGGCATGGCAAAACCACCACAAACAACATCTCCTAGTACATCATAAATAATCACATCAGGTTTATAAATCTCATAGGCATGGAGTTCTTCTAGCTTTTCAAAAGCGGTAATGATACCCCTTCCCGCACAGCCCACACCTGGGACAGGACCACCGGCTTCTACACATAACACTCCAAGATCTCCTTCTACTACAATATCACTTAACTCAACTTTATCTTTATCCCTTAGCACATCTAATACAGTGGGTATTTTAATTCCTTTTGTTAGATTTCTAGTAGAATCCGCTTTTGGATCACAACCAATTTGCATTACTTTCTTTCCCTCACTGGCTAAGGCTGCGGAAAGATTAGATACTGTTGTGGATTTACCTATGCCACCTTTACCATATATCGCTATTTTTTTCACTTAAGCACCTCTTTGAATCATATTTTTATTTTTACTTTTGTTTTTATGAAGAAGAGAATACGACATACAAATCGGACGTCCTGTATCTGGATCTGGTACTAGTGTTGCCTCTATTTGATATACTTCTTTTAATACAGTTTTTGTCATAACTTCTTCTGTAGCACCTGCTTTAATAATTTTACCTGCCCCCATAGCCACCATATAATCAGCAAACTTAGATGCTAGATTTAAATCATGTAGCACCATTATGATAGTACAGCCATGTGCTTTATTTAATTCATCTAAAAGTTCTAAGACTTCCAGTTGATAAGCCATGTCAAGGTAAGTGGTTGGTTCATCAAGTAATATAACCTCCGTTTCTTGGGCTAATGCCATGGCAATCCAAACCCTTTGCCTTTGACCGCCTGATAGGCTATCCACTGTCTGAAATTTAAGTTCTTCTAGATTGGTAGCCCTCATCGCCCAAGCAACAATTTTTTTATCTTCCTCTTTTAACTTACCTAATCCTTTTTGATAAGGATATCTTCCATAAGAAATCAGTTCCTCAACGGTGATTCCATCTGGAGCGATGGGAGATTGCGGTAATATTGCCATCTTACTAGCAAGTTCTTTTGTTGGCATTTCATGAATTTCCTTACCATTTAGATAGATTCCACCATTTTTTATATTTAATATTCGTCCTATGGATTTTAATAAGGTTGATTTTCCACAACCATTTGGTCCAATGATTGTAGTTGTTTTCCCCATAGGAATATCAATACTTAAATCTTCTATTATAACTTTATCTCCGTAACCAACCCGTATACGATCCACTTTTATATTATCCATATCAATCTCCATTTCTATTTCCCGTCCTCAAGAAGGGTTTGAATATACATATGTTAATGCTAGCAAATTGAATCTTTTAAGCCTTACCAACCGGTCTTTTATTCTTAACCATAAGAAATAAAAAGTATGGAGCTCCGATGATTGAGACAACAATTCCTGTTGGAATTTCTGCCGGCTCAATTATTGTTCTTGCTATAATATCTGCTGTTAGTACCAAGATTGCACCCACTAATGCACAAGTTGGAATTAATACCTTGTGTCTGGCGCCTACAAGTCTTCTAGACAAATGCGGTGCAATTAGACCAACAAAATTTATACTACCACTAATAGCAACAGATGCCGCAGCAAGAGACACTGCCAGAATCAATAATCTTCTTTTTTCTCTGGAAACGTGAACACCTAACCCTCTGGCTATTTCATCTCCCATTACCAGAACATCCATTTTTCTGCACATAAACATAAGTAATGTACATGCAATCACAATCCATGGTAACAATGCAATCACAGACCTCCAAGTAGTATTCCATATACTACCCGCTTGCCAGGAGGCTAAAAATTCTGCCTGGTTTTCATCTAGTTTTAAGATAATTAAAGTCATAGCAGCATTTATACCAGCCTGTATGGCAATACCATTTAAAATCAACCGAATGGGAGAAACACCATAAGATTTCCTAGTAGATAACATATAAATAACCCCACCTGTAAGAAGCGCACCCATAAGAGAAAAAATTGGTAACGACATAACTCCACCAAGAGTTAAGGTACCACTTAAAGTCATAAATAAAAGTACCACGATTCCTGCACCTGCATTAATACCCATCAGCCCTGGATCTGCCAATGGGTTCCTAGTCACTCCCTGCATAATACAACCTGAAAGTGAAAATCCAGCTCCCACTAACATTGCAATTAGAATTCTTGGTAATCGAAATGAAAATATAATGATATTTTCCTGTTTTGTTCCCCCTCCAGTTAAAATATGCAACATTTTAACGAAAGAAATATCTGTGTACCCTGCATTTATACTAATAAAAAATAGTATTGGTAAAAGTAATACCAGAATAAGGAGAATGGTTTTATTACGTTTTGTAATTGGATTCATCTTATATCTCCCCCTTTTGTTTTCTGGCAAAATATAAAAATACAGGAACGCCAATTAGAGCAATAATTGCACCTACAGGAAGTTCAACAGGCGGAGCAAATGTCTTAGAAAAAAGATCAGCTACCACAAGGAGTAAACCACCTAAAACAGCGCTTGTAGGTATAATTAGTCTATAATCAGGCCCCACTATAAACCTGGAAAAGTGAGGAATCATCATGCCAATAAATGATATAGTTCCAGCCACTGCTACTGAAGTACCCGCTAACAAAACGACAAAAAGGGTTCCAAGAAATTTTATAGCTCCCGTTTTCACACCTAATCCCAAGGCTACCTCTTCACCCATACTTAATATGGATACACCTCTAGAAATGGAGATAGCTCCTATTAATGCAAGTGTGATTACAGGTGTTGCAAACTGAATCTGATTCCAATTGGTACCTGCCATACTTCCTAATGTCCAGAAAGTTACGTTCTGGCTGGCACCAGCACTAATTGCAAACCCCTGACTTAGGGCAGACAATAATGCACTAACCGTAGCCCCTGCTAATACAAGTTTCATAGGTTTATTACCACCAGGTACCCCATTGCTTATAATATAAACTAAGGATGCACCTAAAGCTGCACCCATAAATGAAGCAAATACAATTTGAGAGTATGTAGCATCCTTAAATACAGCATAGCATAAGGCAATGGCAAGACCCGCACCAGAATTAAGTCCCATAATACCGGTATCTGCCATAGGATTTCTAGTCATCCCTTGCATAAGTGCTCCAGCAACCGATAAGGCGGCACCAACTAAAACAGCTCCAAGGACTCTAGGCAATCTCATATCTCTTACTAGTAAATGTTTGGAACTCTCTAAATCAAACTGAGTAAAACTCTCTACTACTGTAGATATGGGTATTCCAGCTGCCCCTTTCGTCAGGGATATTAACATAAATATAATAAGAAGTATTAAACCAACTATTATAATACAAGCTGCTATAAAACTTCTACGTAATGTTATTTTTTCTGTTTTATGTTCTATTTGATGGCCCGTTGATTGTTCTATTTGATTGTCTATATGATCGTTTCTTTTATGGTCAGTTTTCATTTCATAATCAACTCCTTTAGGATCTACTGAATGAACTGGGAAAAGGGTCTGTTATTTTTTGTGAAATAACAGCCCCATCCCTTTATATAATAAACTAATTATTCACCTAAAAGTGTTTCAATTATTTTATTCACTGTGTATTCAGTTGCAATTCCACTATTTGCATGGCCTGCTCCATCAAGTTTAACTACATGGCCTTCTTTTACAGCATTTAAAGACTGCCATACACTATTGCTTGTTAATTCATCATACATTGCTTCATCACCATCAAATACATTGACAAATATATAATCAGGATCCATAGCAACAATTGCTTCCATAGATACTTGCTCATAGCCTTCAGAAGTAGTATGTCCTTCTGGTGCATTTAATCCAAGACCTGCTTCTTTGTCATATAATACTGGTTTATTTGCAACATAATATTGATCTGCACTCATAATAGATATCTGCATTACAGTTTGACCTTCATATTGGGCTTGTAATTTTTCACGAGCATCTGCAATCTTTTGATCAAATTCTGCGATCACTTCTTCTGCTTTCGCTTCTTTGCCTACCACTTTAGCAACTTCACGAAGGCTTAAACGCCAATCCATTTTTGTTTTTGGTCCAAAAACTGCAACTGGTGCAATCTGTTCAAAATTGCTGACATCGATATTGCTAGGATCTGCTTCCTGGTGAAGGATTACATCAGGTTTTACTTCTAATAAAAGTTCAAAGTTAAGTTCAGCACCATTACCTATGTCAATGATTTCTCCCATATCTAATCCTTGGAAAGGATCCCAAGTTGCTAAGTAATTTTCAACACCTGTAGCTGCCACTGGTGTAACATCTAACATTAATAAAGTTTCCCAAAGTGGAAGGTAATCTACTGCTACACTCACAGGTTCTGCTTCAAGTACAACATCTCTTCCTGCTGCATCTACATATGTATAAGGATATTCTCTTGTGGGTTCAGCTGCTTCTTCGGTCGCAGGTGCTTTTGTTGCTTCTGGTTCCTCTGTTGCCACTGGTGTTACTGTTACTGTAGGTTCGCTCACTGCATCTGTTGTAGCTCCATCGTTTCCCTTGCTGCAACCAACTGTAAAAACTGCAACTAAGGCAGTTATCATTAAAAGTTTAGATAATTTTATCATTTCTTTCCTCCTGCAATATCACCATTATTCGTTTGATTGTGATTTTCATTCTCATTAACGAATAACAATATATCACATGAAAAAGAATTAAGAAATAGATAAATTTCAAATGCGCCATGGATTTTTTTCAAAATTGTGTCGAAAGGCACTTGGACTATAGCCGGTATTCTTCTTAAAAATACGGCTAAAATGCAGAGGATCTTCATATCCAACCATATTTGCTACATTTGTAATGGAATAATTTACATCCATTAGTAATTTCTTAGCCTGTTCAATTTTACATTGAATTAAGTATTTCTTAGGACATACCCCCATCTCTTTATGAAATAAATAATGAAATTGCTTAGAATCCATATTTATCCTATCTGCCAGTTGAGCAACGGACAAGTTCTGATACATATTACTATGAATAAATTCTAAGATATGGTCTATGGATTCTTCCTTTGAATCAATGGTAGCCTGAAGTGCATATTGTAGAATAAGATCAATGACTGCATATAATAATGTTTTCATTTTAAAACGATCCATTGTACTTCGTTTATCCGATAGTTTTATTAACTTTTGTAATAATATTTCTAATTCTATGCTGCCACTGTTCTCAATTGGTAAAACAAAATTCATAACTTCTAGAGCGGCTTTTATTTTACTATCTCCCATTTCTTTATAATGGAGTAAAATATACTTCCACTCTGTATTCCCAACCACTTCTTTATCTAAAAGTATTCCTGCACCTGCATGTAGAATAACCCCTGGTTTTAACTCATAACTATGATTATCTATTTTAAATTTTGCCTTACCTTTGATAGGTATGACAAAACCACATACATCCGTTGCAGTTGTTCCACCCACTGTTTGAAAACCAGCTGGTATAGATACTTCATATATATCACTCATTTCTAAATTTGCTTTGGTATAAATCCTTGTTAATTCATTTATATCAATGTTCATAAAAAGCCTTTCCGTTTCAATGTTAGTTTGTTCTAACTCAATTAAAATAGTACCATTCTTTCGTGAAATAAGCAAGGATAACACGTATATTACTCAAACCCATTGCTCAAACTTTGCACAACTATCCAATAGTATTGTATGCATTACCAAAAATTCCCTTTTTAGTATGGTAATAAATTAAGATGTATTATATTTATTTGGCGGCCTTACCTTCCTGCGGTATGTTCTTTGTAGAGCTATAACAAATGGATATTGGCAGAAATGATACAATATGATAAAATCTGATTGTAAAAAAAATTGAATAGTCTGAGCTTGATTTATAAATATAATCTCCTAGCTAAATTGAACATGGATAAAACACATCAAAAAGCAAGTATTGAGATGTAAGACGTGATTTTTGAAATTTAAGACATGATTTTAAATTAGGATGTGATTTTGAATTTAAGACCGTGATTTTTGAAAAAATAAACAGAATGATAGGAAGAAATAACATGGGAAAATCCCAAAAAAAATTACAATATGCATCACCAGCAACACTTAGCTTTGCACTACTGTCTTTACTTGCATTGGTCTTAGATAAAATAACCTTTGGTTTTACAACCAACCTGCTGTTTTGTACCTATCGTTCCTCCTTAACCGATCCTTTTACTTACCTTCGGTTATTTGGGCATGTATTGGGTCATGCCGATTTGGCCCATTATTCAGGAAACATGGTTTTATTCCTCGTCCTCGGACCTATATTAGAGGAAAAGTATGGAAAAGCAGCTTTTATTAAAATGATTGCACTTACTGCCCTTGTCTCTGGTTTATTTTACATGATATTTCTACCACATAGCGCTTTACTCGGTGCAAGTGGTATCGTTTTTATGATGATTGTTCTCTCCTCCTCTGCTGGATTAAATGAGGGTAAAATTCCTATAACCATGATACTAGTGATAATCATATATTTAGGTGGCGAGATTTTTGATGGCTTTACCCTTAGCGATGGAATCGCACAAGGTGCCCATATTGTAGGTGGATTATGCGGTGCAGCTTTTGGATTTATGAAAGCTAATTCCAAATATGCATAACGCAAATTACGAATGGTTTATAATCTTTGGTTATTTACCAAAGACTATAAACCATAAGTAACTTCCAAATTAGAACTCGGATCAATAATAAAAAGACAATTTAAACTTCTCTAAATTCAATCCAATCTATTTGCATCCCAGATTTAACATTTTCTAATTCAAGTTTATATATGCCTTCCTTAAGCTCGGTTTTTACAAGTTTTTGTCTTACCCATTCCCCTTGTGTGCCATTGGTTTGTATGGTAACCACAAATTGCCCATTCAATGAAAGATTAGCAGCTGTTTGTGCCAGTATGCTCTCAGGTGACATTACGCTTACAAAAATCCTATAAATGCCTGATTTTTCAATTTTTAGATAAACTGGCTTTGAAAAATCAGGTTGAACCTTTTCATTTGAAAGGGAATACTGATTGCCTGTAATCTCTAAGGAATCATCCCCTTCTATTTGTACAACTGCTTCTGTTAGAATCTGATCTCTTTTAAAAACAGGTGCTTTCATAATAAAGTTACATATATTAATAGCACAACGCTGTAATTCGCCCCTTGTTAAAGTCTTATCTTCCAAGGAGGCAATGGTATTGTCATTCGCTGCATTAATTTCAGCGCCATAGTTACTAATAACCATGTACAAATCATTTTGTGATTGTACCATATAACTTGTATATTTATGATCTGATTCGCCGCCAATAACAGTATCATTCATTTTTGCCCACCAGTCTGTCATAACGATACCTTTAAAACCCCATTCTTTTCGAAGTATGGTGGTATTCAAATCGTAATTGGAAGCTGCCCAATGTCCATTGATCGGATTATAAGATGTCATGATACCAGTTGCTCCACCTTTAACAGCGATTTCAAATCCTTTTAAATAGATTTCTCTTAATGCACGTTCAGATACAACTGCATCTACATTGGAACGTGATTTTTCTTGGTTGTTACAAGCATAATGTTTAAGAGTAGCATTAGATCCACCCTTTATAATTCCTTTTGTACACGCATTTGCAAATGCACCAGTAATAAGTGGATCTTCTGAAAAATACTCAAAATTACGTCCATTTAAAGGACTTCTCCTAATATTCATACCAGGTCCTAATAGCATATCAATGTCATTGCTTAATAGTTCCTTACCCTCCATAACATACAATTCTTCAACTAATCCCTGATCCCAAGTTGCAGCAAGTAAGGTTCCAATTGGTACCTGGGTTGCTTTGTGTCCACTATCCATACGAATTCCAGAGGGTCCATCTGAGGTACATGCAATCGGAATACCATACTTAAGTAAGCCGTCACTAACACCACCAAAACAGGATGCAGTACCTGGCGTTACATGAGGACTATTCATACCCTCACCTCTAACAATTTCAGCCAATTCTTCATCTGTTAATTGTGCAATAAATTCTTCTATTGTAATCTTATTCTTAGAAACGTCCACTAGTTTATAGCCTAGATCACCTGTAAAAGCAATATCAGCAGGAAGATTATTTTTAATTCTAGCTCTTAGGTCTGCTTTTTTAATTGGAACCTCTTGATGGGCTTCTTCATAACTTCCATCTTCTTTTAATTTACCAGGTATCAATCGATTAAATTCCATAACAGGTGCTGCGGCTTCTTCTAATTGAAGAACAACTTCTGTATTCTTAACAACATAACCCTCATTCCCAGCAACTGTTACAAGACTCACATTCTTTACACTATTACCAATATACATGTAATATGTGCCTTCTTCTAAGACATAAGCAGAAGGGTTTCCTGTATAACCACCATCGTCATAAGAAGCCATATCATTTATAGGAAAGCTTATAGTGACTAAGTCTTCCTCTTGTGGATTTAATAACTTTGTTTTTGCAAAACCGCCTAGAACCTTCACTGGTTTACCTAGTTTTCCTTGGGGTGCACTATAATAAAGTTGTACTACCTCTTTGCCTGCGTAGGTTGTGCCTGTGTTTTTCACAGAAACAGTTGCTTCCATGTGGTTGATGCCATTGTGTTCAACTATTTTTATTTCCTTAGACTTTATATCAAATGTAGTGTAGGATAAACCAAATCCAAATTCATACATAACCTTCTTAGGACAAAAAGTTTCAAAGTAACGATAACCCACATAGATATCTTCTTCATAATAATTCTTATTTAAATCTCCATAGTTTTTAGTAGAAGGATAATCATTGATAGAGTAGGCTATGGTATCTGTCAGTTTACCACTTGGGGTTACATCACCACATAACACATCCGCTATGGCATTACCACCCTCCATGCCACCGTGCCAACCATATATGACACCTTTAATATGCCCTGCAAATCTCTCATCCTTTACCCAATTCATATCAATAATGTTTGATACATTTAATAATACAATAACTTGATCAAATTCTTTGGTAACGGCTGCTAACATGTCAGTTTCTTCATCATCTAGCTGATAACTCCCCTTAGTATCCGCATTATCCTGGTCCTCACCAGCAGTACGTCCAATTACTACAATTGCTTTTTCAGATACTTCTCTTGCTCTTACAACACAAGATGCTGTTAATGGCATTTCTTTTTGTCTCCAAGGCTCTGCCGCCCATCCTCCACCTCCATTATCAAAGGGATTGAGAAGAAGCCATTCTTCGTATACCTTAGCCAGTTCCTCATTTACACAAATAGAAGCTTTTTTTCTTAAGCCATCAAGTAAATGAGTGGTGTACGCAACATGAACACTACCACCTGAACCTGTACCACTTCTGTAATAATTTATTTGGGTTCTACCAAATACTGAGATACACTCTTTTTCTCTTAAAGGCAAAACCTGCCCATCATTTTTTAATAATACAGCACCATCAGCTGCAACAATTCTACTAAATTCTGCAAATCCTTCCAAGGGGATTCCATATTCTTTTGTTTTCAAGTCATTTTCCTCCATAAATCTTATATATAATGTCGAATCATCTTAATTATAGAATAAAACAAGAAATAATGCCAGCATTAAATAAAATCGTTTTTATTAATCGTAATTATTCAGCCATATCATACTATTCGACACTAAAAAGTCACTGTATAGTCCCTAGTACCTTATCCAAGCTTTCTATTAAATATGCAATATCCTCTTCTGTAATAACAAGTGGTGGCTGAAATGCCAGTACATTTCGATGAAGACCATTTTTACCCAGTATAATCCCCTCTTCTTTCAATAGTTCCAATACCTGATCGGTTATTACAGGGTCAGGTTGTCCCAATCCATCTCTTAGTTCAGCGCCAAGCATTAGCCCTTTTCCTCTAACTTCATGAATGATAGTATGCTTTTCTTTTAACTGCACTAATCCATTATATAATATACTTCCAAGTTTCTTAGACTTTTCACACAATCCTTCCTTCTCAATATATTCTAATACCCCAAGGGCTGAGGTACAAGATACAGGATTTCCTCCAAGTGTAGAGGCAGAAGGGCTTGTAAATTTGGCCGCAATTTCTTTTGTGGTTGAAAAGCAAGCAATTGGTAATCCATTACCCAATGCTTTTGACATGGTCATAATATCAGGAACAACGCCGTATTCTTCAATTGCAAACATTGATCCACTTCTAGCAAATCCAGTTTGTATCTCATCACAGATAAATAGAACCCCATATTTTTTTAGTAATTTCTTAATTTCTTTAAAATACCAATCTGGTGGAGTAATAATTCCACCATTTCCCTGAATCGGTTCACAGATAAAAGAAGCAATATCCTGATCCTTTTTCAGTACCTCTTCAAGTTCTTCTAATACATGTTCAGGATCCTGTGAGATAAAGTATACATCCTCAGATAGATAAGGATCAGCCCTCCACATTGGAATATCCGTCGCTGACATGGTAAGATAAGTTCTTCCATGAAGACTGTTCTTAAGTGCAATAAATTTGCGCTTTCCTGTATAGATTCTAGCTAATAACATAGCCCCTTCATTGGCCTCAGACCCCGAATTACAAAAGAAGGAATTGTTTAAATCCCCTGGAAGTACACTACTTAACTTTTTAGCCAATTCTACGATTGGGCTGGTTAGATACACTTGTGTAACATGGGAAAGATTCCGCAATTGTTTGATTACCTTCTCTATAATATAGGGATTGCTATGACCACAGTTCATAACAGATACCCCAGCAAAAAAATCTAAGTACTTCTTTCCTTTGTCATCATATAAATACTGCATCTCTCCCTTAACGAATACTGGTGGATTTTTGTAGAAATAACCAAGGCATGGCATTAAATACTCTTTTCTTAAATCAAGAACCTCTTCTGCATGATACATATCATTTATCCTCCTATAAACCTAGTGCTGCAAATGTAAGCATAGGATTGTCTTTCTTAAATTCATCATATAACATTTGGCAAGCACTCAAGTCATTGATTGCTTTTTTATAAATGCTTACAATACTTCTAGTCTCCTCTAAATTAAAATGTTGAATTTCTAGCCTAAAGTGACTTAACCCTGCCATATATAACTCTTTCATAATCGGTAAATAACAGATATTTTTATATAATAGCATATGACATCTACCATAGTTGTCTTTATGAACTGGATGAAGAAATCCGCCTTCATCTTTTAAATATAATATGCCCTCCTGGTTTTGTAGGACATTTTCATAAAGGTCATGTTCCATATACATGACTGTTGGTGATCCATGAACGATTAGTTCTGCTTCCTCATGCAAACCTTCCAGTAAGGAAATTAATTCATTCAGCTTTACCTCCGGTGAAATAGTAAATCTAGTCGCACCTAAGGTTTTATATAGTTTTGCAGCCTGTTGATTGAGGATATTTAATGGATAATCACCTAGGATTTCATAGGCATATTTATGCTCTGAAAATGCTTTTAATCCACCGATATTAGTTGCTAAAATACCATCCACCAATGGGGTTTGTGATAACAACTGCTGGTATTCTTCCATTTGTTCATCAAATACCATATGAGGTAATCCAAGATAGATTTTACTTTCTCTCTTATTTTTTACTAGCTCTATTATTTGGTCTTTTTTATACATACCATCTGGTTGATACACATCACCTGTTATGTAGATATCCTCTACACCTAATTCCACACAGATTTTGGCTTGTTCTAGATTATTTACCTTCACAGAAAGTCTTGGTTTGTTCGTATTTATGCGGGTAATATTTGTATTCATAAACTGTTCTCGAATTGTTTCTATTTTTTCAGGGGTAATCTCCCTTTCTTCTGTAGCCGTACTAAATACCTTTCCACTGCTAAATAGAGTGCCTGTCCCCTCATATCTTCTATTGATATTACTAAGGCCTGGGCGTCCAAAGGCATAACCTGTGGAGATATCTCTTTTTCGGTTCTCATATAACTCTTTTGTATGCGTGTCTCGTTCAAAAGAAAGAGGATCTTCCGTATATCTATCTATGGCATCCCCATAAGCATTTACTATCATTGTTAAGTAACTAATATCTCTCATACGACCTTCTATTTTAAAAGAGGTAATGCCACCATGGATTAACTCTGGAATATTTTCATACATACACATATCTTTTACTGCCATTGGATATTCCGTCTTATAAGCCTCATTGTTATGTTTTATTTCAAATTCCCATCTGCAAGGCTTTAGGCAACGGCCTCTATTAGAACTTTGTCCAAATAGCATACCACTATATAAGCACCTTCCGCCATGAGCCACACACATGTCACCATGAACAAAATACTCTAATTCCATATCTGTAACCCCAGATAAGTATTTACTGTATTCTAATGTAGCTTCTCTTGAGAGTACAACCCTTGTCACTCCAAGCTCTCTTAGGGTTTCTATGGACTTTAAATTATGAACATTCATCATGACTGAAGCATGAACAGGTATATTTAGCTGATATTCTTTGATGAGTGCAATCACACTAATATCCTGTACAATGATTGCATCAGGCTTTACTGTTTCAAGATAAAATAAGAATTCTTTTAGTTCCTCTATTTCCTCATCATTATACATATTATTTACGGTTATATAAGCCCTCTTGCCTGCCTCATGGGCCATTGTGACTGCTTCCATTAACTCTTCATTGGAAAAATTATAATCCTTTCTATGAAGACGCATATTTAAATTTTTACCACCAAAATAGACCGCATCACAATTTAACTGTATCACTTCCTTAAAAATCTCAAAGTTACCCGCTGGTGCTAAAAGTTCTATCTCTCTATCGTTAAAGTATCTTGCCATTTTTTACCTACCTAGTTGCCTTTTGACAACTAACTACAACTCTTTCTATTTGTAGTGTTCCTTTCTTAAACTGAATAGTTCCCCATTCCATTTATACTAACACTTAGCATATCATTTTTCAATATTACGAAAGCTTGTCTTAAAATTTTATAACACTTCAACCTATTCGCCACTAAAAAGTCCCCAAACTAAATATAGATACCACTTAATTCTTTTATACTTTATCTCGGACTTTTTTGTGAATTACTCAAACTTCGCAGTTAAGATTCTCTATTATGCTTGATAAATTCAGTCGATACACAATATTTATTATTATGATACAGACTTTTTTATAGTTGTGACTATGATGAATTTGTGAAGTTACTTACTAAAACTTCGCACATAGATTTTCTCTATGCACCTTGAAAATTCAGTATTTGGCGGTGATATAATACCACAATTATGCGCACTTACCTAAGCACTCTACTATGTTCTTTGGTAGTGCTGCCATAAATGTATCCATTAATTGAGTTAATTCATCCTCGGACAAGGAAAATTTATCTGCTAATGTATTTACGAATGTCTGCATCAAAAGATGAAGTGCCTGAATCCAAGTAATATCGGCC
>JBKEAO010000136.1:0-57874 GCA_047972335.1 Anaerocolumna sp.
AACTGGTTTATATCCTGCTGACCGTAAAGACTTATCATTTAGCTTTAGCCCAATCTCTCTTTGCTTCTCTGGTGCTATGGAATCCCATGATTGATACTCTCCATCAATTTTAACTTGTGCTCTTCCTATGATTTCTTTAGCCAATTCTATCACCCCCTATTTTTTAATATATGACCTACTGTTTGTACTTTATTTCTTGTAAATATTACCTTTTTCTCCTATACTTAAGTTACCGACTGGCATCGGAATACGTATGAAAGGAGAACAATATGTCTGAGTTAACAAATGAAACTATGAAAGCTTTTAAAATCATCTTCTGTGAATATAAAGCTAGAATGTCAAAAGGTTTTACAAAAGAAAATTCTATAGTATTTGAGGATGGCACCATTGAATCTCTGCCACAGTTTTCTGAATGGCTCCGCCCCGATATCAACTCTGCAATATCTGAACTTAAATATAATGAGTTCATTTTTGAAGATGTTATTGGAAACAGGAAGCTAACCGACCCTGGTATAAAGTACATGGAAGCCAAACCGAAAGAATTTTTTAATGATTTAAAATCCTTATTTGATATCGTTAGTATCCTTGTCTAAAACTTTATTGCCTTGAGTGTCGTACACTCCCCAATGTTCTGCTTTATATTTCTTGGGAATTTCGACACTCAGGTACCAATTTCCATTTTCAAAACTCATATGGAAATTGTGTGAATCCCCGAATGGTACCCCATTAATTTCAAATTTCTTGTTTGGAATGTCAATTACTACTGTTTCTAATTTTTCTACAGGTCTTTTCACCCTCTCTACCTCCTATCCTGTTTGTTTACTGGCTAATCCATTGTGTATAGCCAGTTTATGCGACTCCATACTTAATAGCCATTTCTTTAACAATAGCTGTGTAACCTTCGATTAACTTCTTATCCTCTGCAATAATATCTACATAAGATAACTTGTCCCTAGTCGACTTGCATACTCCATTGTCTGCCATTCTCCTACGTTTATTGGTTAATCTAGTCTGTAAATCTACTCCCATTCGCTTGTTAAGTAACTCATAGCTTTCGCTTCGTACTTGGCTAAAGGCTTGTCCACTTCCTAACTCAACCCCTATCTTTCGGAGTATATTTCCTGTGTCGTTTCTCCAGGATGTGGTATCTAGGGAAATAACCTCTTTAATAGATTCAACTTTATCTATTACTTTTTGGTTATCAGCTTTTAATTGTTGCATTTCTATGTATTGCTTTGCCTGTTGGTCGAATATTGATTTAAACATCTGCATTTCTGGTGGCAAACTTGATACCTGTATTGCTACTTCTTTTAGCTTATCCTCAACACCTACAAAATAATTTCTAGCAATCTTTCCTTTGCTTGAATGACTTTCCATTGATAGATGTTTTGCAAAATCTGTTGTAAGTTTGTAATCTTTGCAGTCATTACCGTTCGACACGATGTCGAACCCTACCCAGTCAATACCTTCTTCGTAAAATTCATTATTTTCGATGTTTGTTTTTGCCCATCTTGAAAACTGCGTTTTATTTAGTTCTAAAAACTCATATAACTTTCTTGCTGTAGTCATTCCATTTCCATCAATCCCTAATGCTATTTCAATAGGTGTTTGATTTGGCTTGTTAATTAATTGATTCATACTTTCTCCTCTCTTTTAAAATCTAAATCTCTTATATCCTGGGGATTAGTTAAGTCCTTACCCTCATACTTAGCTAAGAAATCAAGCAACGCAGTTCTTCTAACTTTATATTTGCCAAGTTTTAATACTGGCAATAATCCTGTCTTAATTAACTGATATACATAATCTGTATTACTTTTAATTAGCTTTGCTATCTCTGGTACTGTATAGAGTACTTCTTCCATGGTTATATCTCCTATCCTGTTTGTTTACTGGCTAATCCATTGTATATAGCCTGTTTTACCGATATGTCCAATCCATACTTATCAGCCAATCCCATTAAATTAACTGTATCTTCAAGTATTGGTTGCCTGTCTACTAGCATTTCTGGTGTCATATCTTCTTTCTTAACCATCTTTGAATATCCATGCATAGTAGATACTGCTTTATTCGTTATGGCATTAGCCTTAATAAAGTCTACCTGTACTGGTTTTCTCAACGATTGATTAAGTTTACTCATTGCTTCTTTCTGATGGTCCTTATCAAGCATTCTGAATATCTGGAAGGTTTCAAGTCCTACAGATTGACGAAGGGTCTTAAGGATGTTGAATACCCATTCTTGAAAACTTGATGCTTCTTTCTTATGACTATTAAATATGGCTTTATAGATTCCGAATTCTGATAACAATATACTCTTTGAGTTCATACCCTCCAAAATGGATGATATGAGATATTTTTTAGGAATCAGTTTTATCATATTACTTGTTTGAGCATATCCAAGTGCTTCCGATATATCCTTTGCCACTGCCCACCATTCTCCATCTTTTTCTACAAATCGGATTTCGTGGTTGGACCAGAGTTCTGTTTTTAGGTTCATGGTACCTCCTAAGTACTACTTATGTAATCATATTATTCAGGGGTTCTTGGCTCTAGAAACTTGTCAGTATTCACATTTAAGACACCACAAATCAGCTCGTATTCCTCAAATGTCATTCTTCTACTTCCGTTTAACGCAAGATTTAATTTAGGTAAGGCAATGCCTGATTTATGGCTAATATGAGTCTGAGTAACTCCATTTTCATTAATATATCTTTTTATCTTCTGACCAACACACATGTAATCACCCCTTTCATAATTTCGAATTAATCGAACTTTTTCTATATTATATTTCGATATGTTCGAAATGTCAACATATTTTTTCAATATTTTCGAAATTTAATATTTACAAAGTCGAAATTTTAATATATAATTGGAAATACAAAGAAAAAAGGAGTATTTAAGATGAATACGTTTGGTGAACGTTTAAAGGAAGCTAGAAAATCAAAGGGGTTAACGCAGAGGCAATTAGCAGCGTTGATAAATGCAAAACATAATTCAATCAGCAATTGGGAAAATGATCAGAATAAACCCGATCCAGATACAATTGAGATTATTTGTGGGGTTCTTGATATTGAACCTAACTATCTTTTATTAAAAGAGACAAACAATAGTAATGAAAGCATAGTTAATACTACTTCCACTACATATATTGATAATCATATTCGTTCACTAATTCATAAATACTCTGAACTTGATAATAAAGGAAAACACACTGTTGATACAGTGCTTGAAATGGAATATAACAGATGTAATAAACCACACTTAATAGCATTCGCCGCTCATGCAAGAGAGGGAGCTAATGAAGAAGATATTCAGAATGATTTAGATATGATGGATGATGAAAATTTTTAACTACATAATAAGGGTGATAAAATGACATACTGGGAACTATTAGAAGAAGCTACTGCTTATAGCGTAAAAGTTAAGGAAAAGCCTTTAACTTCACATGATGGGCTTTGTAATGGCAATAAAATTGCTATACGAAAAGACATCCCAACTCTAAAGGAGAAAGGATGTGTATTAGCCGAAGAGCTTGGCCACTACCACTTAACAGTAGGTAATACACTTGATTTAAGAAATGAAAATAATGTAAGACAAGAGAGAAAAGCTCGTGTTTGGGCATATGACAAACAAATTGGCTTAACAGGTATTATTAACTCATTTAACCATGGTTGTAAGAATTATTATGAGATGGCTGATTACTTAGATGTAACAGAGGAATTTCTTCATGATGCTCTTGATTGTTATAAGGGCAAGTATGGAGAGAGAGTAGAGTTAGATAATTACATAGTTTATTTTGAACCTAGTATAGGTGTGTTGAAGATATTTTAAGATGTTGGCAATAAAAAAACAGCCCCAGTGCACCAACACAAGGACTGTTCATATAGATACTATTCGGTGCAGATCCGATATAATAACCATTCCCAAGGAATATTATATCATTTTTATGACTGCACCGCAATAGGTGTATTTTTTATACTCTTTTTTAAGAAAGGATGAAGTGATATGGCAAAGATTAATGTAAGAAATCGTAACAAAGACAAATACTACAAAGATGGGCGCAAGAAAGAGCCTAACTGGGAATATCGTTTTGAAATTGCATCAGTAGAAGGTAAGAGATCCCAAGAATCTAAATCTGGATTCAGTACAAAAAAGGAAGCTGAAATTGAAGGTGGAAAAGCACATTCCCAGTATTACAATACAGGTAGGATATTTGAGCCTAAAAAGATAAGCTTATCTGATTATCTTGATTATTGGCTTGAAAATGCTATAAAGAAGAATATCGGTCATGGGTATACACATAATACATATCTAGACTATGAATCCAAGCTAAGAAACCACTTGAAACCAGTATTAGGACAATATCTTTTAAGTAGTATAGAAGATGCACCAGATGTGATACAGTCATGGATTGATGGCATGAAGCAAAAAGGTTATTCCAAAAGTATGATTAGCAATACCCTTGCCTGTTTATCAGGCTCATTAAATTATGCTATACTTCCTCTAAAATATATAAAGCATAACCCTTGCGATTATGTAAAAATAGGCAAGATGCCAGTTAATGCCAAAACAAAAGAACATACTGAATATATATGCGTAAAGGAAGATTTTGAAGCAATCATAAAGAGATTTGGACCTGATACTAATTTTTATTTAGCTTTAATAGTACCATATCATTTTGGGACTAGAATTGGCGAAACTTATGGTCTTGATTTGTTAACAGATGTAGATTTTGAAAAATCAGAAATAAGCATTAATAATCAACTTAGCAAGGAAGGGAAGAATTGGTTTCACAGAGCACCTAAATATGATTCATATCGAACTATAAAAATGGGAAAAACAGTTTTGCAGATTTTAAGAAAAGAGATTACCAGACGCAAAGAGAACATGCTTAAGTACGGCCAGTATTATTTAAAAACTTATCGTCTACCTGATAATTCTATACTACAGTTTCGTGCTGATATAGAAGTTCCCTATCAAGAAATAATGCCATTATGCGTAAAAGAAAATGGTGAACTTATGACTTCTGAAAGCTTTAAATATTGCTCTAGAGTAATACATTACGAGCTTGGAAATTCACTATTCCATAGTCATAGTTTAAGACATACACACGGAACTATCTTAGCTGAAAATGGTGCCTTTCCTAAAGATGTTATGGAACGGTTAGGACACAAAGATATAAAAATAACTTTAAATACATATGTCTTTAATACTGACAAGATGAAAAGCAATACTATTGATATATTTGAGCAAGCTATTCTGTAAATTTGTCCACGCTCTTAAAATAAGGTGGACAAAAGGTGGACAAATTCACAAAATTAGCTTTAATTAATTCTCTCACCTATTGATTTATCTAGAAAGTAGACAAACCGTCTCAACGTGCACTGTATTCGGAAACATATCCACAGCACAAACCTTTTCAACCTTATAACCTCTCTCCTGTAACACCACCAAATCCCTTGCCAGGCTGGTAGGTTTGCAAGAGATATATACCAGCTTATCTACTCCGTAATCAATTATTTTATCCAAAGCCTTAGGATGGATTCCATCTCGTGGTGGGTCAAGAACAATTAAATCAGGCTTATCCTTAATAGTATCGATTACTTTAAGAACATCTCCAGCAATAAATTCACAATTTTGCAAACCATTTAAGGCTGTATTCTCCCTTGCAGCAACAACAGCCTCCTCTACAATTTCTACACCAATTACCTTTTTGGCTACTGGTGCCAATAACTGTGCTATGGTTCCTGTCCCACTGTATAAATCAAATATTAACTTGTCTTTAGTCTCACCAACAAATTCTCTGGCAGTATCATATAGAACTTCTGCACCTAATGAATTGGTCTGAAAGAATGAAAAAGTAGATATTTTAAATCTTAGACCTAAGATTTCCTCAAAAAAGAAATCCTGACCATATAATATATCTGTTCTATCACTCTGTACGATATCAGCCTGACTGTCATTTATGGTATGAAGTATGCCAACAATGCTACCATTTAATTCTAATGCTAACATTTCTTCTTGTAAAGAGTGAAGTACTGCATCCTCAGATTCTTTTAACATCCATTGAGAAGACGTCACTAAATTCACAAGAATATCCCCAGTCTTTTGTCCTCGTCTAACTAATAAATGTCTTAAGTAACCTACATGAGAGATTTTTTTATAAAAGCTTATTTCTTTCTCTTCAAAGAAAGATAAGACACATGACAATATTTGATTATAATCCCCATTAACAATCTGGCAGTCAGATGTAGTTACAATATCATGAAAACTGCCCTTTTTGTGTAGCCCTAAAGCCAGAGGACCATCCTTTCTTTCATCTCCAAATGAAAATTCCATCTTATTTCTGTAACCCCATTGTTCAGGACTCCCTTTAATTCCAAGAAACTCATATTCTGAACAGACAGGATCTAATAGACTTTTTACCTGCTCAGCTTTTAGATTTAACTGTGTTTCATAAGGTATAGTCTGATAGGTACAACCACCACAGGGTCCAAAATGTTTACATTCTGCTTCCACTGTTTCTAAATGAGATTTTTCTAGAACCTCTAATAATCTTCCTTCACTCTTACCTTTTCTTGCTTTATTTACTACAAAGCTAACTTTTTGTCCTGGTAAAGTATTTTTAATTGCCACTTTTTCATCTTCTATCTGAACGATTCCCTTATTTGGAAAATCTACTCTTGATACGATTCCTTCATGCTGACTTCCTTTTTTCACGTATATTCTCCTGTGTTCTAGTTTGGTTTTTATCTATTATACGATACTATGTAAGCACTTGTCCATCCTAAAACTTGAATCGTTCCTGTATATGCAGTTGTACTTTAATAGACTCATAAACTGTAGATGCAGTTTGTCTTTAGATTCAGGTTGTCGTAAAAAGCACAAAAACTTTAGATGCTGGTTATCGCAAAAAGGTACATAAACTTAAGATTCTGGTTGTCATGCAAATAGGCAATCCACAAAATAGATAAAATTTTGATAATCTATTATTCAAAAAATCTTTGTATTTCAATCTCTGCATTCTCCACTGAATCAGATGAATGCACCAAGTTCTGAAAACGATGCAATCCAAAATCTCCACGAATTGTTCCTTGTGATGCCTCAAATGTGCTTGTTTTTCCTATCATATTTCTAATTACTTGGATAGCCTGCTCTCCTTGAATAATCATTATCATGGAGGGTGAGGACGTCATATATGAAATTAAATCTTCATAAATAGGTAAACTCTTGATATGTGCATAGTGTATCTCTGCCTTTTCTCTTGGAATGATTTCCATCATAATATCAGTAATCTCTAAGTTTTTTTTCTCAAACCTACCAATAATTTCACCAATTAACTTTCTTCTTACAGCATCTGGTTTTAATATTACTAGCGCTCTTTCCATAGTATCCTCCTCTTATTCAAATCGGATATTTGCCATCCACTATTCTTTTTACTCATAACCTATATATCATATACATAATACCATTTATTTACTTTGGTGTCTTTATATACAATCTCATAATTATATACAGAATTTTTGTACATAATGTATAAATTTTTTATTGAAATCTAGTGAAATTAAAGTTTATAAAATAGAAGTACTCTAATTAAGTTGCTTTACACCATAAATTTTTTATTCATTGTAAATCTATTCAAGAATATATATAAATTCAAAAAATCATTGCCATTTTATTATTTATATGTTATTTTTATTATATCATTTGTATTTTTATTCTCCACAACATGAAGATACCTTCTGCATTATTTTATCTCTATAATTTCACTATAGTAATTCAATGTTTACTTTCATTTTTATATCCCACGAATATATTTACCAAAGATATATCACATTAAAGACTTTATAACTATTGTCAATTTTATTTTTATCTATTTTATTTTTATCTATTTTATTTTTATCTATTTTATTCTAATGATTTAACTCTATCTTACTAAAATCAACCACTTCTTAATCAAGCATTTTATAAGTATATATTTCAATCAATCCAAATCAATTTTATTTATCATTATTAATTCTTATCAATCTCCATACACCCCTATTTAAGCTCGGTAACCGAGAGGTTTTAAAATATATTAATTTCTTAGGAGGAAAAGTTATATGAACGTAAAGGAACTTTATTTAAGAACCATGAAATTTATATGGTTAAAATTAGGATTAGGATTAGCAATGGTTATATTATCAACACTTTGGTTAGCAATATGTATGGGAACAGGCTCCCTATTAGGTGGCGGTTATGCATCATTTATTGCATTTTGGGTGTGGCTTGGAGGTACTAAAGTTTTAAACGCTATCATCAATCAATATTTTGGCTATTTAGTAAAAGCAGGCCACATTGCAATTATTACAGAAGCGATTACCACCGGTCAAATTCCTGAAAATCAATTTGAAGTTGCAACAAATATGGTAAAATCTCGCTTTGCAACAAGTAATGTTTATTTTGTTATTGACAAGTTAATTGCAGGTTCTGTAAAACAATTACAGGATGGCCTTGATACTGTTGATAAATTTCTTGGTAACCTACCTGGAGTAGGCATGTTGATTAGTTTTGCAAAAATATTTGTAGGTATAAGCTTAGGCTACGTAGATGAATGTTGTCTAGGATATACCTTCTATAACAAAGAAGATAGTGTCTTTAAAAGTGCTGCAGATGGAGTTGTAATTTACTTTCAGAATTGGAAAACCATCCTAAAAAATGCAATTACTACAACCTTTATGGTTATTGCTTTAACCTTAGCCTTTTCATTAATACCATATGTCATATTGGCTGCCATTTTTTCTGCGATCCATTTGCCTAAAATACTTGCTTTTATACTTGCACTTCTTATTGCCTTATCCATCAAGACTGCCTTTGTGGATAGTTATGTATTAATTAGAACAATGGTTTCTTATATGCAAGTTGCTCCTACAACTGAAATCACATTTAACTTATATGAAAAGCTATGTAAATTATCAGCCAAATTCAAAGAATTATTTGAGAAGTCTAAGATTTCAATGTCAAGTCCTCTAAAGCATCATGAATCAAGTCCTCAGCCAATACTAAACTCCACCAAAGGCGATGGAAATTTTTGCAGTAAATGCGGAACCTACAATGTAAATACTAGCGCCTTTTGCTCGAATTGTGGCAATCGAATCAATGTATCTAGCCGTGAGAATTATGCTTAGTATCAATTAAGGCATTAACACAAAGGAGCCAATAATAACTATACCAAAATATAAATGAGTTACGATGTATTCTATCAATTATCGTAGCTCATTACTTATTATTAAATCTTCAAATTTATTTGGATGTTGTCTCATAAATTTTCAGTGAACTTCTTAACTTATATTAAAGAAATTGCCATGGTGATGCAGGAAAACGGGGCGTTGTTTGCGCTACTCCTCTGCGAAAAGGTGGCCCTTCATTTATTGACAAGGTGAACAAGCAGATTCACAGCGTTATAGAATGTAATAATGCTCTATAATAAACTATTTACAAATAGTTTATTATAGGGCATTACCTACAAAGCTAATATATTTCTCTCTCAATATTTGTAACTTCACCTTCTGTATTACTTTCAATAAATCGTACTACTTCATCTAAAATGCTCTCTGTCTGCACCAAATGAGTTGAAACTGCTGATATTCCCAGCACTACAATCTGGTGTATATCCTGCTCCTCAACTTCTGCAATGCTAACATTAAATTTATTACATGTTTTGGCACAAAGACTTTTTACCACCATTCTTTTTTCCTTTAAAGAATGGACCCAGGGAACATGTATTGTAACTTTCGCACTTCCAACAATCATAAGCAATCACCTACTTCTTAAACGTTCCTCTCTTAAGCATATCTCTCTTAAACATTTCTCTCTTATAAGTTTATTTTAAACAATTTATTCTACTTTACCCACAGAAGCTGCATATACCACAAATTCATTTTCATTTTCAGCAGTAGGCTCACTACTAAGTCCCAGTAATTCGTCCACAAGCACTTGATTATAAGCACCAATTGCACATGCACCTGCCCCAATTGCTTCTGATGCAAAATAAAGGTTCTGACACACATGTCCAGCATCAATTAATGCATATTTCTGAGCATTTACTGTATATCTCCATTCACTACGATATGGAACCACTGTCCATACAAATCCTACAGGTGCATTAGAGTAGAAAGTTTGTCCTTCAAATGCATTAGTCACTTTATCTATTTGATTTTCAATGGTATTCATGAATTCGAGTTCATGAGTTAGTGGTAAATAGTGATATAAGCCTTGTTTAAGTCCTTCTACTCTATTCACAAATAGGTAGGTCTCAAATGGATGTCTCGCTCCTGCAGAAGGCACTGTCCTAAGAGTAGCCTTTCTTTCTTTTCCAATAACCTTCTTCACCCCTTGAGTAGACCAGAGCAGAAAGCTCAATTCCTCCAAGGAAAGCTGATCGTCAGTATATTTTCTTTTTGTTGTTCTATTATCTATTATATCAACCAGATTCGTGTTCTTTACCACTTGGTTAAATTCTTTAGACAAAGAAATCACTGTATCACTTGTTTTCTCTTTACTAAGTTCTGGTTGTGCAAGTCCTAAATTTTGATCACTTTCACCCTCCCAATCAACTGCTTTCATAATCTCTCTACGGTTTAATATTTCCTTTTTCATATTTTCACTCATACTGTTCCTCGCTTCTTGTTGTTTTACGTAGTATTTAAACATAATGCATTACATATTTATCTACATGTTTTTTACATGTTTTGTTCATGTTTTGTTCATGTTTTTTTCATATACTTTATTATATGGTTCTGTTCATTTATTTTCAATGTTTTTTCTAATACGTTCACATAAACGGTAGGTATCTTCCCTACTGATTCCAGAAAGAATAATACCAAATTCTTCTCCACCATAGCATCCTACAATATCTGACTTTCTGATTTCTCTAATAAGTATAGATGATAGTTCTCTTAACACATAATCACCTGCCATATGCCCATAGAAATCATTGATTTTCTTATAATAATCTATATCAAGCATAACAAATACCACAGAATTATTGCGTCTCCCCTGTTGCCAGATATCTTTCTCAAGTAATACTAATAGTAGTCCATGATTCTACAAGCCGGTAAGACTGTCTTTTGAAGCCCTTTCAATTTATATTGATCGGTTATTGTGAAATGATTCCGTTTCTTGCATTTGCAGTTCTTCTTCTACTTTCGTTATTGTGGTAATAAAATGAACATGTCAGCACACTTATGCTGACATAATCAATTAATCCCTATTTCATCAATATCTTATCAATATGATCCTCAAGTTTTTCATCTGTTATATTCTCACTTAACATAAACAAATGAACCGCTGCTGCTTTACTTTTCGCATTTACAGAAGTCTTAGCTGCCTTAGATTTATAAAAGTATTTACCCGTAACTTTTCTAACATCTTTGCTCGTAGCTAAATAGATGGTGGTTTGTGCCCCCTCCTCCTTGGTGATAAAGAAAGGTTTTAAAAGTCCTGTAAATGTTTTACCAAATCCAGTTCCTCGATCTATTCCAATAGACGTTGCAACTGCACCTGGATGACAGCAATTCACTGTAATTCCTGTGTTTTTTAATCTACAAGCCAATTCCCTTGTAAATAAGATATTCGCCAACTTAGATTGACTATATGCTTTTACCACATTGAAGCCTTTTAAGAGATTATAATTAGAAAAATGTATTTTTCCTACTTTATGTGCCCCAGAAGCAACAATAACGATTCTGCTTCCTTTTTTCATGTAATCAAGTAATCTTATGGTTAATAGAAAATGTCCAATATGGTTGACACCAAACTGTTCTTCCAGTCCATCCACTGTTTCACGTCTGTCTAGAGAAATAACACCCGCATTGTTAATAAGTACATCTATGGTTTTCCCATATTGTTTCCATTCATCAGTAAACCGCCTGATGTCCTTTAGATCACCAAGATTACAAAACATCAAGGTAAGAAGTCTACTGGGTTTTTCCTCAAGTAATTGTTTTAAAGCTGCTTCAGCTCTTTCTAAATTTCTACAAAGCATGATTACTTCATATCCTAAATCTGCTAAGGCTGCAGCCGTTGCCATACCCATTCCTGAATTAGCTCCTGTAACAATTGCCACCTTATCTTTACCTGGTAAACCTGTTGTATTTAAGTTCTCCATAACCCTCTCCCTAAATGTTTCACATATGAAACGAAAGTATCGCCTTTATTACTGAATATTCAAATTCTGGCTTTTTATGCTTGGTTTTTTATCTCTAATTTTTTATCTGTGTTGTTTTTGTTATATTATTATTTCTACAAGTCTGATTCTCTAAATGTTGATTCACCCTGCTCAGTAAAGAAATTACATAAAGCCTCAACACTCTCTACTGTGGTAGCCCAAGAAGTTACTAATCTGATTACAGTATAATCTTCGTTTACTTTTAGCTGCTCTGAAAATGCAAATTCCTTCTCTAGTACCTCTAACACTTTATTTTCTACAATGGGAAATAATTGATTTGTGCCTACCTGAGCAAGAAACGTATATTTTAAATTGTTAAGAGTGGTAGCAATTTTATTCGCTAATCCATTGGCATGATTCCCAAGTTCAAAGTATAAATCATTCTCGAATAATCCTTCAAATTGTATACCCGTTACAAATCCTTTTGCCATCAGGGCTCCACGCTGTTTAATTGCATATCTAAAATTTTCTCTCAAATCTTCCCGCACAATGACCAATGCCTCACCAAGTAATGCACCATTTTTTGTGCCACCAATATAAAATGCATCAGTAAGCTCTGGTAAATCACTGATTTCTAAATCGTTATTCACAGAAGTAAGTGCAGAAGCCAATCTTGCGCCATCTAAATATAGAAGAAGATCTTTTTCTTGACAAAAATCATATATATCACTTAATTCTTCTTTGGAATAAACTGTACCAAGTTCTGTAGTATTTGAAATATAGACCATTTTGGGCATTACCATATGCTCACCCGCGTGTGTATCCAATACCTTTTGTATCATACTTGGTGTTAATTTACCATCTTTACTATGACAGGCTATTACTTTATGTCCTGTTGCTTCTATTGCACCAGTTTCATGAACATTGATATGTCCTGTATCTGCTGCAATCACTGCTTGATATGGCTTTAAAAAAGATGAGATTGCCAATAAATTGGTCTGTGTTCCACCTGGGATAAAGTGAATATCAACCTCCTCTGTTTTTAAATGTTTTTTCATATATTCTTTAGCATTGGTAGTATGTACATCTTCTCCATAACCAGTATTCTGCTCAAAATTATTTTTAATCATTAATTCTAATATTTTAGGATGGGCTCCCTCACTATAGTCATTTACAAAATAATACATGTTTTTTACCTCTTTATTTAGTGTCTGCAATCAATTATATCATGAAATTTTAGATGTTAAAACCCTTAACCTCTGAAAACCCTTAACAACTTTAACAATTTAATTACCTAGTATCCATAGATGTTCAATCAGTATTTTAATACCCAATGCAATCAATAATAGACCTCCAGCCAATTCAGCCTTAGCCTTTAATCTACAACCAAAGGCATGCCCAATACAGACACCAACCATAACAATAACAAATGTGATAATACCAATAATTGAGATCGCCGAGTAAATATTTACTTTTAAAAATGCTAAGGTCACACCTACTGCCAATGCATCAATACTTGTTGCGATAGCTAACATAATCATACTTTTAAACTCTAATACATTTTCAGATACTTCAGCACAACAGACCTGCATTTCTTTTTTCCTAGATTCAATGATCATGTTGATTCCTATGATTCCAAGAAGTATAAATGCCACCCAGTGGTCAATACTAGAAATTTTGTCACTGAATTGTTTCCCTAAAATATATCCAATGAGTGGCATACCTGCCTGAAAGATTCCAAAATATAAGCCAACTATAATAGGATGTTTGAATGTCAGCTTTCGCACTGATAACCCTTTACAAATAGCTACTGCAAAGGCATCCATAGCAAGACCAATAGATACTAATACTAATTCGATGTAATTCATGTTATCACCTTTTACATAAGAGATTGTTATAATCACTTACTACCACAGAAATTAAGTTTTACATTGTGGTATTCCTTTCTGTATTTAGTGCAAAAGTCCTTCTACATAACTACGCTTAAAAAAAACTTATCTACAGTACAAACTACTGTAGATAAGTCTCGTTATTTAAAATAAAACCAGATAGAGCTTGATATCCCTATCAATATGTTGGCTTCATTACATAATTATGCTAACTACTCCCTTATCACTATAAAAGTATACTAGCCTACTACAAAAAATATGTCAATATTTTTATCTTAATTATTACATGTTTTATCTTAATTGATACATGTTTTTTCATTATATTTAAATTTTTTATCTAAATGTTTTTTATCTGAATGTTTTTTATCTGAATGTTTTTCACTTTAAATTTTTACATATTCCTGATATTTATCATAAATCTTTTCATTACATAGTATGGTCATCATGATGCCTTCCCCTTCATAATTCGTCTCTATCACTTTACAATTTTCATTAAAGTATGAAACAAGACCACCTTTATCATAAGGAATCAGTAGTTCTTCTTTTATTTCTGAAGCAAAGATTCTGGCTTTTATTAATTCAGCCAGCCTTTTTATGTCTTCTTGATTCTTACTACTAATCTTAATACTGGCTTGTTCATTTGCATCCAAAGTTATTTGATTTTCTGTGGTTCTACCTTCACTCATTGCATCTTCTTGTTGTAATAAATCCACCTTGTTATACACATATATCATAGGTATATCTTTTACACCTATGGATTCTAAAGTTTCATTCGTCACCTCAATATGTTTCTTATAATTAGGATCTGCATAATCTACGACATGTAGTAATAAGTCAGCTTCTGATACTTCTTCAAGGGTTGATCGAAATGCTTTCACCAAATGATGTGGTAATTTACTGATAAATCCAACTGTATCAGTCATTAAGAAATCTTTATGATCCTCTATACTGATTTTTCTTACCGAGGTTTCTAAGGTTGCGAAAAGCATATTTTTCTCAAATACTCTTTTATCCTCCATTACATTGGTGTACTCCATCATACCATTTAATATAGTGGATTTACCTGCATTGGTATAGCCAACCAAAGCGACAACAGGTATTTCCTGTTTTTCACGCATTTTACGTTGGTTCTTACGATTAAAAGCTAGTTCTATTAGTTCTTTTTCATTTGCACTAATTCTATCTTCAATTCGTCTTCTATCTAGTTCTAATTTGGTTTCACCAGTACCTTTATTTCTTAAGCCAGAACCTCCACCTTGTCGTCCTAGATAACTACTTACACCGATTAATCTTGGTAGCATATACTTTAACCTAGCCACCTCTACCTGTAACATTGCTTCTTTTGTCTTTGCCCTTACTGCAAAAATATCAAGTATTAAAGCTGTTCTATCAAGAATTGCAACACCGGTATCCTGTTCTAAATTTCTTATTTGGGAAGGGGTCAGTTCATCATTAAATACAACATAATCCGCCTCTTGCTCCATTGCGTATTCTTTTAACTCTGCTATCTTACCTTTTCCAAAATAAGTTGCGGATATAATTCTATCAAGATTTTGGTGAAGCTGTCCCACCACTTCCATATTACAAGCCTCGGAAAGACCTGCTAATTCCTCCATTGAGGATTTAAAATCCACATCATTTCTAACATTGGCACCTGCCAATATAACTCTTTGTTTATCTTCCATATATAACCTACCTTTCACTCTGGTTTTATATCCAGCAATTCTGTATGTGTAATTTCTCGAACTTTACAATAACATCCGTAAATGAAGTTCTAATGATTCATTATCATATCAACCTTCTCATTTCTCCCATAAATATAGCAAACATGCATAGTATTTATAGATTAGAGTTATAAAATTCAATTACACAATCAATTTTTCATTGTATTGTTCTTCACAACTAATTTGCCAGCTAAAAGGAACCCCTATCAGTAACGGATAAAAAATAGCACAAAAAAAGAAGGTAGATTTCACCTTCTCTTATTCCGTATTCAAATAAATCATACTTAAAAAGATAGACCAATCCCATAATACTCTGACAAGCAGAGCCTTTCGCACTATTCAATTAGTTGCAAAAAGAACGAAATTTGAAAATCCACATTTTAAGTACCTCCAGTCATAAATTACCTTAATTATACCAATTAAGTAGTAAAATATCAATAAAAATTTTATAAGTAATTCAAATCAAAATTCTACACTGTACAAAGAGCCGAAATTCCCGTTGGTTCTGGTGATACTGTTGGCTCTGGTGATACTGTTGGCTCCACTTCTCCTGACATCTGCTTTATGACGATAGCATTTAATCTAGAAACATTACCAGCCTGAAAGAACATGGTAATCTGGCCATCTTTTACTTCTACATTTTCCATTCACTGTCACTCCCGTCCAGCTACTTTCTACATTGGAAGAACTAATATCAAAATCAAATTTCTAGATAGCTTTGTAATCCACATTCACCTGAATATTTATAATTCCAGAATAGTCATTTCTTTAAAAAAGTTCGGCATTTCGCCGAGCTTTCAGTAACCGTCAGACTCTTTAGAGCCTGACTTTAACCTGCTTATTATCTAGCTAATTTCACTAATCATCTAATTAAAGTATATAATTAACAATCAAATAAATTAATCCAACAAGCATAAACATAAACCCTCCAAATCTCGTTGAAAAAACATATAAATTTGTTGGCTCATCGACTTGATTAAATCTAAACATATTAATTAGTTCTATGGCTAACATTGGTTTGACTACAACACTAACCCCCCCAATAATAAACAGAATACTAATTAATAAATACATAATATTTCCCTCCATATTTAATATATTTGTCCTGGACCTTCTAACAGATTAGGCACATATGCAGTCTTTGACCATGATTTATCATAACTATATATTGTATAACTAGGATTATATCCAGCTGCTATTCATTCTTGTACTTGATACATTTTTGTTCCATAATAATTATTATTTATATATAAAAACCAATGCACTGTATTACCATTTGATGATTTTTAAATTTTAGTATCTTTGTGATTTTCTTGTATGAATTCATAGGCTTCATCATCTGTTAGAATATCTGCATTATCTAATGATTCCACTTGCAACTCTATATCTTTTAAGTTATTTTCTAATTCTATCATACTGTTTGAGCGCTGTAAACTGTTGTCTTCGGACTCTAATAACATTTTTTTAGCAATATTTTTACTCAAATCATCTAGTAAATTATCAAATACTTCTTTATCTGCTTCAACCTCATTATTGAAAGTTTCATAGTCAACAGTATCTGCAAAAATAATTGTATTAAATGAAAATAATAATATTATTGCTAAAATAACTGAACTTTTTACATCATAATCAGCATTAAGTAAATCTACTTTAAAATCTGAGGTATTTTCATAAGTATAAACTCCATATCCGGTACTTTCTGTTTCTGTCCACACTTTGCTTGATAATTCCAACATACTGATCGCTGGACCTGTTACAGTCTGTACATAGTTAGAGCCTTGTGTTATAACCGGTACTCTTGGATAATATATATTACTTACCCAGCCTATTGCAGGTACGGAGTACTCCACATTTTCAAAACCATAACCACTTTCTTGCGTATAAAGGGTTTCTTTTGTAACATTTGATCCGAATGCAAATTCGGCTACAATTTCATTGGATGTAAAGGCAGTATAACTTCCCTCATCATAATACGTTGATACTGGTTGACCAAATCCTTGTACACTACCAGCTACTTGTGATACTGTAAGTATCCCTGCAAGCTATTTACTTCTGAATTTCTTCTTCCTCACATGATGCCCCCAATCATATTTGGTTGAATAGCAAATAGCTACTTCACTGTAATATTAAGGTTATATAGCTCTAAGGAGCAATACATATATCCTTACCTATATCCTTTGCAACTTATTATATATATTGCTTTTCCCTACATAAACTGGTAAACTATTTATAAGAATTATACAGGATTTTATACTATTTCCTGATGATCCATTGGTAGAAAGGAAATTATCAAAATGGAAAAATTATCATTTACAATGGAAAATTATCTAGAAGCAATCTATGAATTATCACCTGATGGTTCAGGGGTTAGGGTATCTGATATCGCAGAACGTTTAGGTGTTACGAAAGCTAGCACAAACAGTGCGATCTGCAACCTTGCAGATAAAGGCTTGATAATTTATGAGAAATATAAAGAAATCTATTTGACCAAAGAGGGTTTAGAACTAGCAAAATCCACCTCTAGTAAACATTATGTAATACGTAAGTTCTTTACAGAAATATTAGATATCGATTCTTCTACTGCGGACACAGATGCATGTGCTATTGAACATGTAATCAGTACAACCTCCATATCCGCCATGGAAAATTTCATGAAGAAATATAAAAATTTTCATGAAGAACAATGAAAATTTTCCGCTGTTAGTTCATTTCTAAGTATAAAGCATAGATGGATTTGTTAAAATAAACACAAATCTAATAAGTAAGGAGAAATGATGCAAAGAATAGCAATAAATGAAAACGGAATACATGTAATCATTGAAATCACTGAAGAAAAGGAAGTGAAACTACTCCACTTTTCAGCACTTCCTTTTCAAGAAAAAGATATCTCTACTACAACATTAGCAGGAAGTTTCAATCTTGTGGAACTTAATATTTCAGGAATTGATAGACCTTTAGAAAGACACGGTACCAAATACATTGTTACTGCTCCAGGCTATAGAATGAAGTACGTCTCCCATAAGGATTATAGAAACGCTTATGGAAGGAAATTAGAGATAACTACTTATGATACACCGACAAATATTTCAGTCATTAGTCATTTACAATTCTATGATAATATCTCTGTCATCACTTCCTACAGTGAAGTGATCAATAAATGTACCGCCACTCAAACATTAGAATATATATCCTCTTTTAATTACACAGGAATTGAGAAAGAAGGCATCCTTCCCAGAGATGAAAAAATGATTCTATCCATTCCTCATAACTCCTGGCAAAGAGAGATGTCCTGGATAGATTACACCTTTGCAGATATGGGATTGGCTCAATCACAGCCAAATGGTCAAGAACATTCCTCTAAAGCAATCAGTATTACCAATACTGGTAACTGGTCTACCAAGGAATATTTACCCATGGCATATTTAGAGAATACAGAAACAGGCAGCAGTCTTTTTTGGCAAATTGAGCATAACGGCTCCTGGCATTGGGAAATTTCTGATCAATCTGGTCACTTTTACGTAGCACTAAGTGGTCCAACAGAAACTGAGTCCCATTGGTTTAAAGACCTTAAAGCCAATGAATCTTTTCTTTCAGTCCCGGTTGCAGTTGGTGTGAATGCTGAGGGTTTTGATTCTGCAATGGGTGAACTTACAAAATACCGCCGTACCATTCGCCGTAAAAATGACGACAATGAATCTTTGGCAATTATTTTCAATGATTATATGAACTGTTTATGGGCAGACCCTACTACCGAAAAGGAGCTCCCCTTAATTGATGCCGCAGCTATTGCAGGGTGTGAATATTTCTGTATTGATGCAGGCTGGTATTCGCCAGGTTTTTGGTGGGATAATGTGGGTGAATGGCAAGAATCAAGAGAACGCTTTCCAAATGGCTTAAAAGAAGTCACCGATTACATCAGAATGAAAGGTATGATACCTGGTGTATGGTTAGAGCTAGAAGTTATGGGTATTAATTGCCCAAAAGCAAGTAGTGTCTCCGATGATTGGTTCTTTACTCGACATGGTAAAAAGGTTTATGATCGTTCACGTTATCAATTAGATTTTAGAAATCCTAAGGTTATAGAACATGCTAATGAAGTGATAGACAGAGTTGTGAACGAATATGGTGTTGGCTATATCAAAATGGATTATAATATTGAACCTGGAATTGGTACTGAACTTTATGCCGATAGTGTGGGAGATGGATTATTAGGACACGAAAGAGCCTACCTTGCTTGGTTAGATCAGATATTCATAAAATACCCTAATTTAATTATCGAAAACTGTTCTAGTGGCGGTCTACGTATTGACTACGCTATGTTAAAAAGACACTCTATCCAATCAACGAGTGACCAAGATGATTATAGACGTTATGCAACCATAGCGGCTAACTCTCCCTCTGGATTAACTCCCGAGCAGTCTGCTATCTGGTCTTATCCCTTAACAGAAGGAGATAAAGAAGAAGTAGTATTTAACATGGTAAATGCCATGCTTCTTAGAATTCACCAAAGTGGTCATTTAGCACATCTAAACGATGAAAGAAAAGCTTTGGTAAAGGAAGCTCTTAATTATTATAAAACCATAAGAAATGATATAAGAACTTCACTACCCTTTTGGCCCTTAGGATTATCACAATTTTCAGACCCCTGGGTAAGTCTTGGCTTAAAAGCAGACAAAAAGCTCTACCTTGCCATTTGGAGAAGAAACAGTGAATCTCCGTATTTAAACTTACCAATATCAAATATCACGGGCAAAGTAGTCGCAGTAAAATGCGCTTATCCAAACTATGAAGATTGCAGTTATCACTGGAATGAACACACCTCTTCCTTATCTGTAAAATTGCCAAAAGAATTTAGTGCAAGATTATTTGAAATTACATTAGCATAATAAATAGCGATTACCATGTAACGATTTATCCTCAAATGATGTAATTCACAAAAAAGTCCAAGATAAAGAATAAATGAATTAAAGGGTATCTATATTTAGCTTGGCTAGACCGTCTGACTAGATTGTTTATGTTCGGCGTAAGACTCAGTAGAAGAACTGAATATTGTAATGAAGGTCCTATGAAACACAACAAAAAACATACCGCAGGAAGGTAAGGCCGCCAAATAAATATAGATAACTCTTCATTCATCAGCACACGAAATAGGGATTTTTTGTGACGCATAGCATGATATGACAGAATTGTTACACTAATATAGTACAAATTTAAAATCTTCTTGTTAATTTTATAAATTCAGTGTATAATAAGTCAATGATAAACAGCAATGATAAAAACTACGGTTAATAATTATCTTTAGAGAGTCGGTGGTTGGTGAAAATCGACGTTAATTATAACCTTTCCATTTTTGGAGCTGTAAAGGCTGGTAACCTATATCCTACCATTGAGTGGCTGATTTTTCAGCAATTTGGGTGGCAACGCGGAATCCTTTCGTCCCTTATGTTTTTTGGGTGGAGGATTTTTTTTTGTTTCAAACATTTTAAGTAGATGGATAATAATTGATTATAAGAACGCTAACAATCATGGTTTATATGAATCAATCCATTAAAGTCTACTTGGCATGTTAAAATATATCATTATTTTAGGAGGAAGTTATGTTAGATATTAAATTTGTAAGAGAAAATCCTGAAATCGTAAAACAGAATATTAAAAATAAATTTCAGGACAATAAATTAGGTTTGGTGGATGAAGTGATTGCACTCGATCTAGAAAGTAGAACAGCAAAACAAGAAGCTGATACACTTCGTTCTTCTAAGAATCTGATTTCTAAGCAAATTGGCGGATTAATGGCCCAAGGTAAAAAAGAGGAAGCAGAAGAATTAAAGCAACAAGTAACTCGCAATTCAGAAAAACTAGCTGAACTAGAAGAAAAAGAAGCAGAATTAGAAGAAAAAGTGAAGAAAATAATGATGACACTTCCAAATATCATTGATCCTTCTGTACCAATTGGTAAAGATGACAGTGAAAATGTAGAAGTGAAACGTTATGGAGATCCTGTGGTACCTAATTTTGACATTCCATACCACACTGAAATCATGGAAAAGTTTAACGGTATTGATTTAGATGGTGCTAGAAAAGTTGCTGGTAATGGTTTCTATTACTTAATGGGTGATATTGCAAGACTTCATTCTGCAGTTATTTCCTACGCAAGAGACTTTATGATAGAAAGGGGCTTTACTTATTGTATTCCTCCTTACATGATTCGTAGCGACGTAGTTACTGGCGTTATGAGTTTTGCAGAAATGGAAGCCATGATGTATAAAATCGAAGGTGAAGATTTATACCTGATCGGTACTAGTGAACACTCCATGATTGGTAAATTCATAGATACCATTATTCCAGATACCAACCTTCCACAAACTCTTACAAGCTATTCACCATGTTTTCGTAAAGAAAAAGGTGCTCATGGTTTAGAAGAACGTGGTGTTTATCGTATTCATCAATTTGAAAAACAGGAAATGATTGTTGTATGTAAGCCTGATGAAAGTCCTAAGTGGTTTGATGTTCTATGGCAGAACACAGTAGATTTATTCCGCACCTTAGATATTCCGGTAAGAACCCTAGAATGCTGTTCTGGTGACCTTGCTGATTTAAAGGTAAAATCTATTGACGTAGAAGCTTGGTCTCCAAGACAAAAGAAATATTTCGAAGTTGGTAGCTGCTCTAACTTAGGCGATGCCCAAGCTCGTAGATTAAAAATTCGTGTTGTTGGTGAAGATGGCAAATATTTTGCACATACTCTTAATAACACAGTTGTAGCACCTCCAAGAATGCTAATTGCTTTCCTTGAAAATAATCTTAATGAAGATGGTACTGTTAATATTCCTGAAGCTTTAAGACCTTATATGGGTGGTAAATCAATTATTAAATAATACTGTCCTCTAAACAACAAGAACTCAGACTATTACATCATATACACCATAACTCAATTGTGAAGCTACTTCGTGGTATACTCATTAATCTAGATATTATCATGGAGAACTTTAATTTGTACCATGGAACTTGATGAAAAAGTTTGGGTTGCTTGTTTTTATATGATTAAATTCCTCTCATTTAATTACATTATTATATTGTAAAGGATACTACATATGGGTTCTGAAAATAATAAGATAGGTCATTTGGCCGCTCTATTCACTGTATTAATTTGGGGAACTACGTTTATCTCCACAAAACTACTTTTAAAGTCCTTTGACCCCCTTGAAATTCTACTGATCCGTTTCATCATTGGGTATGTTGCCTTATGGATTATTTACCCGAAAGGATTTAAGGTAATTAACCAAAAACATGAGCTTTTATTTATGGGCGCTGGATTATGCGGTGTTACCTTATATTTTTTATGTGAAAATATAGCTCTAGATATTACATTTGCATCTAATGTAGGAGTTATTGTATCCATCGCTCCTATTTTTACTGCTTTGCTAGCACATTGGTTTTTAGAAGAAGAGACCTTAAAGCCAACCTTCTTCTTAGGCTTTATTACTGCTATTTTAGGAATCATCCTTATTAGTTTTACCTCCACTACCAAGCTGCAGATGAATCCTCTTGGGGATTTTCTTGCAGTACTAGCTGCATTGTTTTGGGGTGCATACTCAATTTTCATGAAAAAAATAAGTAATTTAGGTTATGCTACCATCGGTGCGACCAGAAAGATATTTTTCTACGGTATTCTTTTTATGATACCAGCTCTATTCTTTTGGCCACTATCCATTGACATAAACACACTAATCGCTCCTTCGAATTTGATTCATATCATTTTCCTTGGACTCGGTGCTTCTGCAACCTGTTATGTAACCTGGAATCTTGCATCCAAACATTTAGGGGCAGTTAGAACAAGTGTCTATATTTACATAATCCCTGTTGTGACAGTCATTTTCTCAGGTATTATTCTCAATGAGACTATAAGTTTTCTATCTATTATTGGTACACTCTTAACTATTTTAGGCTTATTACTATCAGAGCGAAAACCTTCAAAAAAGAAAACAACCTAATATGGAAACTGTCCAAATATAAACTACTTAAACACATATTCTATAAAAACCCCCACCCCTGCAATAACATATGTTCATGCAAGGGTGGGGGGTTGTTATCATCAGATTTTAACTATTCTGCAAGTGCTTTTATTTCTTTATATTCACTTAAATCAGTATATAATTCACCTTTATAAGGATTACGTTTTGTTTTTCTAACTTTTAATATCATATAAACAATCACTGCTATATTAGCTGCAAGTGCTAAAAAGCTAAAGATAAATAATGGTGTTTCATTATAGGTAGAAGCCACAAAAAACTTACCTTCATCGATAAAGGCTGGGAAGGTTTGTGCGAACATACACCATAGTGCCAATGTTTGTGCACGATGTTGTAACCAAGCACCTTTTCCAACTGTAAAAGCACATAATGTAGGAACAAGTAATAAAGCAAAACCGCAATACCAAGCATGTGCAGGTAAACAGTTGTATGTATAAGCAAAATTCCAAAGATCATATGCAACAATCCAAAACCATAACATATCTGGCCATAACATATCTTTACTTCCATCTTTTTTGGTGGATTTTCGTATACATATTCCAACCCATCCGGTTATAGCAATGATATTTAATACGCCTGCTGCTGCATTCATAAAGTTCCAAGAACCACCAAGTACATACATTTTATCATCTACTAATATACCGCCTCCAGCATATTGAATACCCACTTGGATATCTCTTGCAACTGCTTCTAAAATATTAATTGCAAGTATAAGAGGTGGAAAACATAAGGCTATTTTATTGTCAGATAATCTCCACTCCTTCCCCGTCTTTTTATTGGTACCTTTTAAATGTCTAATTAACCAAAAACCGATACAGCCTGCAGTTGATGAATAAACTTTTGCCAAATGAAACCAATCTGTGTATGTCTTCTCTTTTAAAACGGTAAACCACAATACCGATAACAGTGTAGGTAAGGCAACAAAACATACCAAACCCATAGCTTTGTAACGTCTAGCGACCTCATTTAGTCCGAATAGTACTACAAATACAAGAATCCAGACTCCCCATACTGCAATTGCTGATGCTCCACTTTCCACATTGAATTGAAACATATAAATTACCCTCTTTTCATATAAAATATTTATTTTTATCTATAATTACCACAATATGTATATTATGACATAATAACAATAAATTGTGTATAGTAAATCATGACTGTTTTACAAATCCTAGCAACAAACAATTTCCTTAATATAAAATTCTTTACCACTTAGGAGCTCTACATTTTTTTGACTGCATGTAGGACAAGTACCCTTGTTTGATACGATAGGAAATACTTTATTACAATCTCTACAGATACCATTTGCAGTTAATATCTCAATGTTTAGCTCTGAACCCTCAAGTATTGATCCCTCTACAGCCACTGGATATAAATTTTCTAGGTATCTAGGTACCATAGAAGATAATTCACCCACTTGTAATACAAGGGTCTGGATTGTTTCCACCTGATTTTGTGCGGCAAATTTCTCTACAGTTTTCACTATTTCAAACAGTACACCTATTTCATGCATCCCATCTCTCCCTATCCTAAACCAGCTAGCTTGTTAAAATTTCATATTAATAAAGATGTTATTTAACTTAATCCCATGTCAAAGCAGATACTCAGGCTTCATTGCTCTACTTGATTTGGGTAATCAGATCATAAATTACATGCTAACTAAAATTATTTTTTTATAAATAGTTTCGATGCTTTCTTAATTGCTATTTTGCCTTTTCTTTTTAACATCTGTTTTATTACTACAGGTTTTAAATCTTCAAATAGAACACCTTGACCATCGTATTCTCTTACCAAAGATATGGCATCAAATTTACACTGTGTAGTACAAGCACCACAACCAACACAAAGATAGGAATCAACTTCTGTGGCTCCACAAGATAAACATCTCTTTGTTTCATGTTCAATCTGCTCCCTTGTAAATGTACCACGTAAATCCTTAAAGGTAGTCTTTGAATGGTTGCCATGAACATGATTTGTACGTTGTCTTGGCATGTGGTCATATCCATCAATCTCTATGTTCTGCTTATCAAGGGAATGATACTCTCTACGGTCACGACCCAACACAAGACTCTGCCCTGGCTGTACAAAACGATGAATAGAAATGGCTGCCTGTTTTCCTGCTGCTATGGCATCTATTGCAAATCTTGGTCCTGTATGTACATCACCACCCGTAAATATGTCCTTAACACTGGTCTGGTATGTAACTGTATCCGCTGCTAAAGTTCCATTTGGATTGCATTGTAAGCCAGATTCTAAGAGGAGTGTACCATAGTCATAGGTTTGACCTACTGATATTAATACATGATCCGCTTCTACTATGATAGTATCTGCCTCATCATATATAGGTTGAAATCTACCATTACTATCTAATGTAGAGATACATTTCTTAAATTCCACTCCTTTCACTCGTCCATTTTCTAAAATAAATCTCTTAGGACCATAGGAATTACAGATTTCTATATCTTCTTGTAATGCTTCTTCCACCTCTTCTAAAAGTGCAGGCATCTGCTCTCTTGATTCAAGACAAAACATTTTAGTGTTTTTTGCTCCAGTTCTTATGGCTGTTCTGGCAACATCAATGGCAACATTACCGCCTCCAATCACAACTACCTTTCCACTTACTGTATAACCATTTGAAGTCAAATTACAATCTTGTTTTACATTAGATTTTGTATTAGTATCTATCATATTATGTAGATTTACATTTCGTAAGAAATCAACACCATACTGGATACCCGCTCCATCTTCTCCTTCAATACCAAGTTTTCTACCTGCTTGCGCACCAATTGCAAGATAAAAGGCCTCATAACCTTGTTGCCTTAGTTCTTTAAGTGATATATCCTTTCCAACTTCTGTATTCGTCTTAAAATCAACTGAAAGTTCTCTTAGTACTTCAATTTCAGCATTTACAACATCCTTTTCCAAACGGAAGGAGGGAATACCTAAAGTTAGCATACCGCCAAGTGCTTTTTCCTTTTCAAATACCGTAACTTTATATCCGTCAATTGCCAAAAAAAATGCACAGGATAACCCAGCAGGACCAGCTCCAATGACAGCAATCTTCTTGCCATATTCATGTCTCTTAGATGGAATATAACGATTCTGGTCAACCAAATCTTGTTCTGCAATATATTTTTTAATATCATCAATGGCTACTGGCGTATCAATATCTCCTCTGGTACAGGCAGATTCACACTTTTTAGGGCAAATACGTCCACACACAGCTGGAAATGGATTATCATGTTTGATTAATTCAAGGGCCTCTTTATATCTACCCTGCGCTGCTAATTTAATATATCCTTGAATAGAAATATGAGCTGGACATTCTGTTTTACAAGGACTAGTACCTGTATCTGTAACATCTTTTCGATTGATTCTATAATCCAGATTCCATTTATCAGGTCCCCATTCCATATCTCTTGGTGTTTCTAACGCCTTCTTTTGTGGCGGCGTTACATAGCATAGCTTTTGACCTAATTGTAGGGCATTAACAGGACAAGTCTTAACACATTCTCCACAAGCTACACACTTATCTTTATCCACTTTAGAAACATAGTTAGACCGAACCATATCAACATTTTTAAACACACTGGCAGTTCTAAGAGACAGACAAGAACATCCACAACAATTACAGATTGCATGCGTTTTTCCAGAACCATCTAGGTTCGGTATCTGATGCATTAGACCATTTTCTTCCGCCTTTTTAATAATTTCAAAGGCTTCTTCTCTAGTAATTTCCCTACCTCTGCCGGTGCGAATATAATATTCTGCAGCATGTCCCATCTGAATACACATTTCTTCTGCTAGATGGCCGCATCCTTCTCCCATTACTCGCCTTGTAACACGACAGGAACAATCTGAAACACTAAATATATCATTATCATTTAAATATTTTGATACTTCTTCATAGGAAGCTCTTCTTGTCTCTCCATCAATCGCTGTTTCAATTGGTATAACACGCATTAAGCCTACACCAACAGGAAAGGCACCAGCTGTTTTAGGTCCTCTAACCCTGCCGTATGCTTCAAATGCTTCAGCGATCTGTGGATACTTCTCAACATTTGTCTTGTTGTTTGTCATCATTTCCATAATGCCTGGTACCCAGGTATCATACCAATAAGTATCTACCCCATCGATATTATTGACAAAACAAACACCTGCATCTGCTAATTCCCAAAGTAACTTCTCCGTTTCTTCTACAGATTTATTACATTTAGGTGCTAACTCTTTTGCATTGGTTTTTTGCCTGATTTGCATACAGAGTGCAACTTCTGCCATAGCTGTTGTTACGACTGGCTCAAGTATTCTATACTCAGGATCTGTTACAAGAATCTGGTTTTTTGAACCCATCTTTTTTCTACCAATATGATTTGCAAGCTCCAATACTTTCTGATTAAACATTCTTAGATCCACCCCTTTGTTATATAAAATTGTGTTTTAAGCTACTTACCCATGCTAAATTTTTAACGCTAAATTAAGAATGTAAATATATTATTTTATAACTAATTCCTGTTCTTTATTCCAATTCTTAATTCCAGTTCTTTATTTCATCCTTTAACCAATCTGCCCATTCCTTAATTCCTTCTCCAGTCTTAGCAGATATAGTTATTATTTTAACATTTTTGTTTAGTTTTTTCACTCTATCTATACAAGCCTGTAAATCAAAGTCAAAGTATGCTAGGGTATCTATTTTATTAATTAATAAAACATCTACCAAAGAAAACATCAAAGGATATTTAAGCGGCTTGTCATCTCCTTCTGGTACACTTAAGATCATTGCATTCTTTACTGCTCCCGTATCAAATTCTGCTGGACATACCAAATTACCAACATTTTCAAGAATTACCAAATCTAGATTCTTTGATCCAAGTCCTTCTAATCCTTGCTTTGTCATATCAGCATCCAAATGGCACATTCCCCCTGTGTGTAGCTGAATTACCTTTGCCCCGGTTTTTTGAATTGTTTCTGCGTCTACATCAGAATCAATGTCCGCTTCCATTACTCCAACCTTAAGGCTCTCCATAAGTAAAGGAATTGTCTTTTTTAGGGTAGTCGTCTTTCCTGCCCCTGGAGAAGACATTAAATTAAGTAAAAATGTATTTTCTTTCTTTAATTCTTCCCTTAATAGATCTGCCTGATGGTCATTATCTGCATAAACACTTTCCTTAATTTCCAAAACCTTAAAATCCTTCATAAAATCTCCCTTCTTCTGTCCGTATAAGTAAGCAAAAGCTCTGATTCCTCCCTACATTTGTGATACAATTGCATACTCCTTATGCTTCTATTATCTTATAAAATTTGACATTGTCAATAAGATAACAATATTTTGGCGTTTTAGATAGTAAATGGGTCTTGCTTTAATGCAATTAATACAATATAATTAAGCTTTGGTATCTGGTCGTACCAGTGTCAAAACTACTCATAATACAAATCGAAAAATGGAGGAATTTATGGAGTTCACTAAATTGTCGGCCCCCTCTTTAAAAGAATTATTCATACAACAATTAGAAGGTATGATTTTATCCGGAAAAATAAAAGTAGGTGAAAAACTACCATCTGAACGTGAATTAGCTGAAACCATGCACATAAGCCGAAGTGTGGTAAACGGCGGAATACTTGAACTTACCAACAAGGGCTTTTTATCTATGAAGCCAAGGATTGGTACATTTGTTGCGGATTATCGCAGAACTGGTACCCTTGAGACTTTAAAATCCATCATAAATTATAACCGTGGTGTTCTAAGATCCAATGAAATAAAATCCATCCTAGAAATAAGACTTGCTCTAAGTAATCTTTCTATAAAGCTTGCCCTACATCAGCTCAAAGACCATGATTTTATAATCCTCAGACACCATGTAGATGGCATAGCAAAGGCTGATACCTTTAAAGAAGCCAGTGAAAAAGCATTTGGATTTCATCATGAATTGTCTGTATTATCAGGAAACATGTTAATGCCTTTAATCTATCATTCCTTCCATGAAGTTGTTGTTTCTTTATGGGAACGATTTTGTATACTCCATGGGAAAGAGCGACTCTATGAAAACACAGATATATTAATGAAATATATTGAAAATAAAGATCTAGAAAATGCACTGAATTGGTCAGAACAGACATGTCTAAATGCCATATCTGGCAATGAAGAAATTTATTATTAATAGCTCAAACATAGCACAAAATAAGTTGTCCTACTACTTGATAAATTCAGTATTTAAATTATCGATATTATCGTGATCCAGAATTTTTTATTGTTGTTCCAATTCCTAATTTGGAAGTTACGAATCGTTAATAACTTTGGATAAAGCAGATAAAAAAAGTTCAAACTCCTAAAGGACAGTCGAACTTTGTATGTCAATATATTAAGAGGTGCCTATACTTACTTGGCTGCTATCCTATCTCGCCAAATTAAATATAGATACCTCTTAATTCATTTTATATTTTACCAAGAACTTTTCAGCATCCCATACCTGCCTGGGGCAAAAAGTTACTCTATACTATATATATTCCATATCCTGGTTAAATTATTAGATTTTAGATAAAACAAATATATCATAAATAGCATTGATAGCTATTTCAAAATCTTTATTGCTCACACCAATTATAATGTTAAGTTCACTAGATCCTTGATCAATCATCTTCACATTAACGTTAGAATGTGCCAAAGCAGAAAAAATTCTTCCAGCTGTACCTCTAGTTTCTCTCATCCCCCTACCTACAACAGCTATCAAAGCCAAATCTCCTTCTAATTCCACCGTATCTGGGTTGGTTGCATGGTCAATACCTGATAGTACAATTTGCTCTTTTTCTACAAACTCATCTTGATGTACAAAAACAGTTAAGGTATCAATTCCTGATGGCATATGTTCAAAGGAAATTCCATTATCTTCAAATACACCAAGAACTTTTTTCCCAAATCCTATTTCTGAATTCATCATATCTTTTTCTATATTAATAGCTACAAAACCTTTTTTACCAGCAATACCAGTTATCGTATATTCTGGTTTTAATAATGTGTTTTTAACGATCATCGTACCTGGTTCTTCTGGTGCCCAGGTGTTTTTAATGTTAATAGGGATACCTTCTTTTCTTACAGGAAAAATTGCATCTTCATGTAATACAGTTGCACCCATATAGGATAACTCTCTTAATTCTTTGTACGTAATTGTATTAATTACTTCTGGATTAGAAACAATTCTTGGATCAGCTAATAAGAAGCCAGATACATCTGTCCAGTTTTCATATAAGCTTGCTTTGACTGCTTGTGCCACTATGGATCCTGTGATATCTGATCCACCTCTAGAAAAAGTTTTAATCGTTCCATTCTCTAAGGCTCCATAAAACCCTGGAATAACAGCTTTTTCTACATTCTCTAATCTCTCAGCGATTAAGGTATCTGTCTTGTCTAAATTAAATACTCCATTGTTATCGAAATAGATAACATCCTTCGCATCAATAAATTCAAACCCTAGGTAGTTTGCCATTATGATACCATTTAAATATTCACCCCTGGAGGCTGCATAGTCTACACCAGCTTTTGCTTCAAAATTCTCTTTGATTACATCAAATTCCTCATCCAAAGAAAGTTCTAAAGAAAGGCCAATAATAATTTCAGTATATCTAGCTTTAATATTCTTTAAAGCTTCATCAATAGATTGATTCTTAACTGCTAAATCATAGCATTGATAGAGCATGTCCGTAACTTTAGTATCACTTGAAAACCTCTTACCTGGTGCTGAGGGTACAACATATTTTCTTGTTTCATCAGATTTAATAATATTACCCACTTTGATAAACTGTTCTGCACTGGCCAAAGAACTTCCGCCAAATTTAACTACTTTCTTCATAACTTCCTCCGCCGTAATTAATCTATGCATACGCAATATGCATTATTTATATCCTTTCAACTCGCCTTAAGTAATTAACTTTGGGTGAGAACAAGATAGCTTCCGTCATTTCATATCCTAAATATTCTAACATTCATGCAAATTTAAAGAATATGATATCATAAATATTACATGATTGCAATTCCAAAATATGAATATTATTAATTAATTATTTATATAAATATTATGATTGCTTACTGTTTATCCGTATAATACTATGGTCACACAATATGACTTATACAGTTTGCTCTATATAATAAAGTATATTTATACATCTTAATACTCATACTTCCTAATAAAAATCCTGTATCACACTAGATAAATTCAGTGGATACATAATATTTATTCTCGTGATACAGACTTTTTATAGTTGAGATTATGATGAATTTGGGAAATTACTTATGGTTTATAAACAATGATTTAGATAAAAAATTCACTATTTAAATAAAGATAATAGACTTTCGTAAACCAACTTCTTTAGCTGAATTTACAAAAGTCCATTAATTAAAATCAATATAATTACCAGTGCTTCTTCTATACCCCTATTCAATATCTAAACTCTCACCTTCTAGATTCTTCCATTGAAATGTTCCATCATAAATCATATAGGTATTCGTACTATTTTCTTTTGGTATAGATACAGAACCAGGATTCATATAAATATAGTCACCAAAGGCCTGACATTTTGGGATATGTGTATGTCCATGGAGTAATATATCGCCCTTCTTTAACATCGGAGGCGTTTCCATATTGAATTTATGCCCATGGGTTGCAAATATCATCTGACTGTCCAGATATAAGATACAGTATTCCGCTAAGATAGGAAATTCTAAAACCATTTGGTCAACTTCTGTATCACAATTTCCTCTAACACATAAAATCTCCTCTTTCTTTTGATTCAATAATTCTATTACCTTCTTGGGATTATAATCCTTTGGGAGATCATTTCTTGGTCCATGATAAAGAATATCTCCTAGTAAAAGCAATTTATCTGCATTTTCCCTATCATAAGCCTGTAATAATTTCTCACAATAATATGCCGATCCATGTATATCTGATGCTATCATTAATTTCATCGTAATTTCCTTTCTAAATCATAATCGTTTCTAACTACTTCGCTCCGCTTTCCATATTTATTCATTATTCTGACAATTTCACTACCGTTTTTCCATAAATTCACAATTCCGACTATTTCACTACTGCTTCGCCATTTTCATCCATCAATAATTCAATGAATTTTTGAGAAGTGGGTGTGATGTATTTGTTTTTATTATAAATTAAACTGTAAGAATATGCTATCTTATCACAATTAATCTTAAGTTCCTTTAATAACCCCATCTTCACCTCAAATTTTACCGAATAGTAGGGCATAATAGACACGCCTAAATTAGCATACAAAGCATATTTGATTGCATCTATACTGCCAAAATGCATACCAATATTCTCAGGTATATTATAAGCATCTATAAAATTTTTATAGCAGGTAAATAATTGACTAGTGGAACTATGTACAATAAAGTTCTCATCTTCTAGATCAACAAGGGTGACCTCCTCTAAATGACTGAGAGGATTTTCAGGAGATGCCACTATAACCAAGCGATCGTCAAATAACTTTTTTGAATATATATTATCATTATAGTTACAGCCCCCCCCATTCACTGCAAGATCCAAAGTGCCATTTTCTATCAGATTTGTTATTTCCGAAGTATCTCCTACATATAAATTAATTGTTACTTGTGGATACATTTTCTTCATCTTTCCTATAATAATCGGGAGAATATAAGCTCCCGGTGTATTACTCGCTCCAAGATTAATGGTTCCATCAATTACATTACTATGATTAGATATCTTATGTTCTACTTCCTCCACTAGGGCAAAAATTCTCTGTGTATAACCATAAAGTAGACTTCCGGCCTCGCTTAAATGTATTTTATTACCTATTTTATCAAATAATTTAACGCCAGTCTGATTTTCTAACTTTTTCACCTGAATGGATAGTGCTGGTTGACTAATATGTAGAACCTCCGATGCTTTGCGAAAGCTTGTATATTTCGCTACCGTATTAAATATTTTTAAATAGTGCAGATCCATAGTTGGTCTCCTTATATTAACTTTCATTAGGCAATTACAGCAGGAAACTACACACCACTTTTGATATGGGTGCTTTACCTGTTAACTTTTGTATATGGGTCACATTTAATCTATAAATTGGTAATGACCATATTTTTGTATTATAATGACATATGTAAAATTCAAATTCACCTAAGCCATCTAAAGCCTTCGAAAACACCTCTGTCTTCGAGGGTTTTTGATTTCGTGAGATATTATCCAATAGTATTATAGCATATCTTAAACAAAAAACACAGATATTGTATACTTCCATCAGCGCATGAATCTTAACACATAATTTGTGTCTCAAAGGTTATTTCGTATAATTGGTTGTACCACATAAATCTAGGTTTAGATTGTGGTAAAGTATATCGAATTTTGTTAAAATTATAACACTGTTTAGTTGACACATCAATCAAATAGTGTTATAATTTTAACATTCGAAAAATTGGCAAATTCTAAAGAGAGGACCCTATATGCTGATAACAAAACGTATTGCTCATTTAACTAAGTATACCCAATTTCATATAGATAATGCTTTAAAACAATATAACCTTAGTACTGGCCTATATCCATTCTTACTAGCCCTTGATTCAGAAGAGGGCGTAAATCTAGATTGTATTAGTAAAAAAATAAAAGTGGATAAAGCCATGACAACTAGATCTGTGAAGAAGTTAATGGATTTGGAATACATAGAAAAATGTACAGATGCAAAAGACAGCCGGGCTTGCCAACTATTTCTAACGGATAAGGCTAGGTGTATCATTCCACATATCCAAGCTGAAATTGCAATATGGAACAAGGAAATTACATCAGATCTGTCACAAGAAGAAATTGAACTATTTGATCAACTACTAGATAAGATTTTTATTAGAGCGTCTAAACATTAATATCAGAAGGGATATTCAGTCCTTTTATACTGAGTCTTACGCCAAGTTAAATATGGAAACCTCTTAATTCATTAATACTTTATCTAGGACTTTTTGATGAATTACATCAAACTTCACAATCAAGGCTCTTTATTATTTTTGATAAATTCAGTTGATACACTATATTTATTATTGTGATACAGACTTTTTTATAATTGTGACTATGATGAATTTATGAAGTTACTTATGGTTTATAATCTTTGGTTTAGATAAAAAAAGTTTACTGTTCGACTGTCCTTTAGGAGTTTGAACTTTTTTTATCTGCATTTTCCAAAGATTATAAACCGTTAGTAACTTCCAAATTAGGAATCGGAACAATAATAAAAAGACTGTATCACAATAATATAGAAAAACTTCTTATTCTTGTTCTTGCTTTAGTTCTTGCTTTAGTTCTTGCTTTTTCTCTTATACTTAATCTTATTCAGGTACATAAACTTTGAAAGTCTCACCTTTACTCATCGCAATATGCCCAGACTCATAAGTTTCTCCATCCAAAGTTAGATATACATCATTTACACCATAATAATTACCAATTGTATTGGTGATGCACTGCAATATTTGCATTTCAAAGCCCGATCCTGCATTCATTTCTTCTACAAGTTTTCTTGAAAAATCAATGTATGCTATGTTGTCTGATCCAAGATACATGGAATTAATACTTGTGTTAGTACTAATTAACCCTTGGCTATCATCACTTCCAAGTTTTAAGAATTCTTCAAATTTGACTCTTGTAATATCATTGGTATATAACTCAAATTCTACTTCATTACTTTTCATGTCTTCATCAAAATTCCATTGATAAATCTGAACCTTTTGCATAAACGGAGTATCTGTTGTTCTTTCACTTAAAGCGGAAGTAATATGGGTATCACCTATATCAATCACTTTATATACCAGTCCAAAATCTTTTGCGTAATATTCTTTTGTAGTACCTGCTTCATTTTCCGTAGTAACTTCTAATGCTGCAAATTCACCATAAGGTGTTGTAATAGAAACATCAATACCTGTTATAGAACTTTTCCTTCCATCTGGTAATGTCCAACTGGTTCCAGCGATTAAAGGTTCCATTAATAATACGGTTTCTGTAAAATCTGTATTGGTTTTATCTAGTAAATTATCTCTATAATAAGTCTCTTCCTGGGTATTGATAATGGATAGTTTGCCGTCCTTTATCTCTAAAACCTGTACTGTTTCACTTCCACCGTTGTTGATACGCAGTTGTGCACGGCCAGTACTCTCATTGATATAGTCATAATACATATGATAGGAAGCATATTCATTACCTTCTCCAACAAAGTAAAAATCAGTATTTGATAAAAAAGGAAAGTAATCCGAAATAGTTAAATCGGGATACTTGGTAGGTGCTGGAGTAGGTGTTGCAGTTACTTCTACTTGATTTGGTGTGGGTTCCTCTACTATAGTTGTTGTATCCTGTTCTTTGCATCCAGTAAACAAGAAAATAGTTGCCATTAGATAAAGTGCCACAATAATTTTTTTCAATAGTATCACCTCTGATTTCATATTATTGATTAACAGTTAATGCTATAACTGTACCATAATTTATGAAACATAACAATATATGTCACCAAAATTTAAGGTATCCGAGATAAAGTTTAACGATTTATTAATGATTTTGTAAAAATTTCATGGAATTATCCCATACAATTCTGTATTATTCCATACTTTTTGGAATTACCCCATGTCAACTCGCTTCTATCCTCAGAGTAAACCAGTGATTTACGCCACTGCTTTTATCTATTTCTACGAATGCTATATTCTTTTCAGGTATGCCACCACTCTCACAAACATCAATCTTTTCCCATGTTTTACAACTATCTGTAGTTTTTCCACAAACCATTCTCATTGTGCCCATGTATAAAATGGTAACGTCATTGGGATCAACCACTAACCTTTCTCCTGTTGCACGACCAGGTGCATTGCCATGAATGGATGTTTGATTATCTTCACCATCTATAACAGACGCATTAAAATATTCAAAATGCCTTAGATATATCCAATATGAAAAGTCATAAGAATTATAAATCAGAAAGATTAAAGCCGGTTTTAGATTACATTCATAAGAACGGCAAAGAAGAAATCACTTTAGAAACCTTATTTCAATTACTTCCAATGAGTGAAGGACAATTTTGTCATTCCTTTAAAGAGATTATGGATATTCCACCTATCGCCTATGTTATAAGATATCGGATCTTACAACGTTGTATTCTCCTTACAAAAGATACGAAAAAGATATATGATATAGTGAAAACCATTGATTTTAACAATATTAATTATTTTAACCAAGAGTTTAAAAAGTAATTGGTTGTTACCCTTTGCAATATAAAAAGGATACCTTTTAAGATAAATTCTGCTTCCTAATTTGGAAGTTACGAATGGTTTATAACTTTAGTATCAGCAGATAAAAAGGTGATTATTTTAGTATTATTTTAAATGGGTTATAATATGAAGAAATAATGCAAAGAATAATTAACTCAAACAAGTATTTTAACTGTTTCAATACAATTTTTATGAGGTAATGAAATGAATAACTATGATAACAAAAAAACATATCAAAGAATCAATCACTTTAGAGGTAACAGGTGGCTTATATTATTTATTACTGTTCTTTTTCCTTTTATGGCTACTTTAGATACCAGCATAGTTACTGTAGCACTTCCCGTTTTATCTAATCAATTAAATATAAGTTCCTCCGGTATAACTTGGATTGTGACAGCTAATCTTATTGTGATGGGGGCAAGTATTTTATTTTTTGGTAAATTAGGTGATATAGAGGGAAGAACCACAGTTTTTCAAGCTGGTGTTGTTTTGTTTACAATTGGATCTTATTGTAGCGGTCTTTCCACTAACTTTAATACCCTTATTGTATCTCGCATAATCCAGGCTCTTGGATCAGCTGCAACTTTAGCCAATTCCCACGCTATCATAACTAGAACCTTTCCAAAAGAGAACAGAGGTAAAGCCTTAGGTATAAACGGTGCTTTTGTAGCTCTTGGTACACTATCTGGTCCATCTCTTGGAGGGCTGATTCTTTCTATAGCAGATTGGAAATATATATTCTGGATTAATGTACCTATTGGCATATTGATCTTTATTATGGGTTTCCTCATTTATCCGACAGAAAGAAAAACAAAGAGTAGGATTGATATACCCGGCACCTTTTTATTTGGCCTTAGTGTAGGTAGTTTTTTTATCGGTATTCAAGAAGGGCAAAACTTGGGATACCTAAGCCCAATTATACTAACTTGTTTTCTTATTTTTATTATTACCTTCCTATTGTTTATAAAATTACAAAAAAAACAGGCTAGTCCCTTACTAGATCTAAATATATTTAATAATAAATGGTTTAGCATCAGTATTTTTTGTTCCTTTACGTCTTATATGGCTATTTCCTGCTATAACCTATTACAACCTTTCTACTTGCAAAGAGTGCTTCAAATGAGTCCAGCTACTGCAGGACTTATTATGACAATATACCCTCTTCTCATTGTTATCGTATCACCACTTAGCGGGTATTTATCAGATAGATTTGCTGGTGAAAAATTTACCATAATTGGGTTAGGTCTTACCTGTTTAGGTTTATTTTTAATGTCTCACCTTACATTACTAACACCTTTAGTCATCATTATTCTTTATGTAAGTATTATGGCAATTGGCAATGGTTTCTTTCAATCTCCCAATAATGCAATTGTCATGTCCTCTCTGACAACCAAAGACTATGGCATAGGTGGTAGTGTAAATGCCCTGGCTAGAACAATTGGTCAGACAACGGGAATAGCAGTATCCAATTCACTGCTTTATGCAGGCATGAGCATGCAGTTAAAACATCATGTTACTGATTTTATACCAGGCTGGGAATCTGCCTTTTTATATGGCATGAAAATAGCTTATATATTCGCTGGTATCATCAGCTTAATCGGCTTTATTATAAGTGGTATACGATTATATCACTATCTTCGTAAAACCAGATTGTAAAATCAATGCGTATACAAAAAGATTCCCTAGGTTTGAATTAGCATATAATAACTATTCATCCATATACCTTAAAATCTAAGGATAATTATATGGAACTTTTAGATGATTTTTTGTTCACTTCTCTAGATTCTTTTATTTGAATATTTTCTTTTATTCGATAGGCTATGATTTCTTTTAATAAATCGTATGGCATAGGTTTGTGAAAAGGTATTTGAATCGCTCCTTTAGAAGTTTTATATTCTGTTAGCTTGTCTTTAAATGCTGCAACACCATTTTCACCAGGGTAAATGCCAATGTGTTTTTTAGCTGCAGCAAAGTGAATTAGATTGCCATAGTAATCATAAGTGGGCATTCCCCAGCTTATTTTTTCTTTTGCTTCTGGTGCACATTCCTGGATAAACTGTCGTAAAGCAGATAAGCTTTCTTGTACCTCGGATGGACACTGCTCAATATATGCATCAATGGTTTGAATTGTTTTCTTTGTCTCTTCCATAGATTTCTCTCCTTTAGAATATATAACACACTTACTTCGCACAAAAAAGTTATCCGCCTACTTGAGAATATTAACTGCGAAGTTTGAGTTTATGATTTAACTGCAAAAATGCGTATTGAATAAAATTATCATCCCATAAGACTGTTCAAATGTCAATAAAAATACTACATAGAAATATTTAAGTTATTTGACTTTTTTTCATTACACTGTTAGACTACTCTTAACCTCGTAGTACAATATTACAATATCATTTATAATCACGAAACTAAACATCATAACTACAAAATCACACTTAAGAGAGGATAACTATATGGATTATTTATGTTTAGAATTTGTAAATAGCGCATGGTATATCTCACATAAACTATTTGCTGACCCAATACAAGATGGCAACTGGATGCTTCAGCTTGCGGGAAAATGGAATATGAACGGGCTAAATCCACCTACATCTAAAGAATTACAACTATTAATAAAACAACGTAATGAGATTACTAATTTATTCTCTAAATTAGTCAACGGTTCTAGTTTAGATCCTTTAGATTTAACTTTACTCAATACATATATGGAAAATATAGATTATAAAAAGAAGTTACTACATAAAGATACTATATATGAATTTTGTGTTACCCCAAGTAAACTTAACTGGGAATGGTTTATGTCTGAAGTTGCGGCCTCTTTCTCGGCAATGTATTCATCTAATTACCGTAGTCTCATAAAAATTTGCAAGAATCCAGATTGCGGATGGCATTTCCTTGATGAAAGCAAAAACCATAATAGAAAATGGTGCGATGATACTTGCTCAACCCTCATGAAGGTTAGGCGCTTTAGACAAAAACAGAAAAAAGAAGGGGCCTTATGAAAAGCTTCTAATCAGATATTTATCCTTTCTTCTGTCCATCTACACATTATTTATGACCATTTACTCCATCCATACCCATTTTCATATCTTTTACTGGATATGGATTCTTACCTTTATATACATACTGTTTTCCATATAACATATCATATTGTAATAATTTTAAGTCTTTTAGATCATTAGAATCCAAAGGCGTACTATGGGCCTGATGAAACTGGGTTATAATTCCTTCTGCTATACCAACCCGGTCTAATACATAAGCATTTAGTTGATATGCCGTCAAATCCTTATATTCTCTATCTAAGGAAAAATTACTCCACATAACATACTCTGTATCATATCGGTCACTGTATAAATCTGTATTTTCTAAGGAAAGAGGTGGCAAATGATCTCCATAAAAAACTACAACTGTAGGTTCATCAAATGCTTCTAATGCACCAGTCAAATCACCAATAAATGTATCTGTTTCTTTGATTTGATTTACATAATAGGTAAGTTGGTTTATATAACTTTCCCCAGTCTTTTCCTTGTCAACAGATTCCTCTATATCCTCCTGTAGCGTCACCTTAATTTTTCCATTGTCCTTCGTATATGTATCTGGATAAATACCGTGATCTTGCACTGAAATAGTGTATATAAAATCTTTCGTCTCTTTTGCCTGTAAGGCTTTCATAATTTCCTTCGTTAAAATCTCATCTTTGGCCCATCCAATGGGATTTAACTGGACATCATCCATGTATTCCATAGATACAAAATTATCAAAACCTAGCATTTTAAATACTTCACTCCTTTTGTAAAAGGAAGCCTCATTGTTATGGATCACATAGTTATGATAGCCAAGCTTTGATAAATTATAGCAAATACTTTCACAGGTAGTAGAAGCTAAAATCGTTCTATAAGGATATTCCCCAGCCCCAAAGAAGGCTGTGCTCATACCAGTAATCACTTCAAATTCTGTATTAACCGTACCTGCACCATATACTGGCACTCTAAGATAACCTGTTGTATATTCTGCTTTTAGTTTCGTAAAAATTGGTACTGGATTTTCAGAGAATTGGTAATTTTTTAATAAGCTGGTATCAAAAAAAGATTCCAGTTGAACCATAATAATATTAGGAGTTTCCACCCCTTGTACAGTATCCCTCTCTGTAGATTGACTAGACTTATCTTGTATTTCTTCAAGAATCTCCTGTATTCTCTCTTTGGAATAATCATTGGGCTTGTCTATCCCCCTATCTAGAATACTATTGGAAAAACAATATACAAATCCGTACTCTTTATAAGCATCATGCAGATTATCAAAACGATTGGAGATACGATTCATTTTTGTAGTTGCAAAAGAAAAGAATAAAACAAACATTGCAGATATAACTACAATTGGTATAGAAACCTTTATTAATATTTTCTCTTTTTTAGCCCTTCTCCACAGGATTAGAAATCCTCGAATTACAAGGATAAGAATAACAAGGAGTATCATCACAAGCATTACCAGCAAGTATCCAGGCGCCAGGTCGGCAACAGCTGTGATTCCATAAAGATCCATAGCAGAAAAAGGTGTTAACCGAAAGCACAGGATAACACCATTCACTAATCCGAGTCCAATCCATAAGAAGGAAATGATAGAAAAAATAAATTTCCTTCTGGTAAATAAATAAGATAAAGACAAGGTAAATATTACAATGGAAAGGTTGTAGAAAAAAATGATTGGATTCTTAACAATAAATTTTAGTCCCTCTAGAATTGATCTACGACTAAGGATTTCAACAAACAAATAAATGGATACTGCATATAAAATAAGTTGAATTATATGATTGATATATAATAGATTCTTATTTTTGATTTGATAATTTCTGATATTATTAAGCATATGGACTTTAATTCTCCTTTAATACTCCCTGCCTTTTTTGTACGGATTAAAGTCGATTATATCACCAGAATTTTAAATCGTCAAACAAGAATATCCATAAAATTTTATCCCTTTTACCACTATCTTTTGTATAAATTTAAGAATCATATCTTCCTTCCTAATCTGGCAAATTCCATTCAAATAATTCGTTTCTATCGCAAAATAACTTCTCACCATCGGTTGTTAGCCTAGCAGCCTGAATCACTGTCAGCGCTTCCTCTCCTGGGTTCCTAAGTACTTTATCAACGTTTTCATAAGGATGACAAAAGTAAAAGATATAAGCTTCTTCGCCTACTACAACTACATCTGCGTGATGTCCCACTGCACCATCTAGTGTTCTAGTGCCAGGATGATCTAATAGATTCTCCTTCTGTCTAATCCAATGTACAAATTCCTTTGAGTGATAAACAGAAAGGCCTGACCAGAAATCTGCTATCATCCATTTTACCCCACCTAGTTCAAATACGTTCGCACCTTCATGAGGACAATCTGTAACTTCTGCCCCAATTACTTCCCAGTTATATAAATCCTTGCTAATTGCTGCATATGTATGACTATGATTAGATTCATCCTTATACCACATCTTATAAATATGAGGCTCAATCTCATAGATACAAGCATCAATGACACGCTTAGAAGATAGTATAATCTCACCTTGATATTTCCATTCCCAAAGATTGCTCCCAGTATAATGAAGCATGCGGCGTTCATAATTCCAGTCCGTTGGAATACCAGTAATATAGGAGACATACATATGATATTCTCCCTCTCCATATATTATTTCTGGTGCCCAAAACGTATTATGTCCAGGCTCTATCGCAAGTCCAGGAAGTGTACCACGGTATAACCACTTTACACCATCCCTTGAAGATGCTACCCCTATATCAGAACCATGGATGCTAGAAAATCCAACCTGAACAGCCGTTGATCTTCTCTGTGTATAAAACATAAAATAACATTTCTCTTCTTTATTCCAAATCACCACCGGATCAGTAGCACCATTATAAATAGGATCCTGAAATAATGGAGATTTGATTAATTTTTCATTATTCATATGTATGTTATCGCCAATGTATGCGATATCCTTTCTTCGTTTTTTTACATTATCATACATCTTTAACTTATCCTTAAGACAGAAGGAATATGTACTAACAATATACTACCTTGCGTACCTAGTCAATTAGTTAACCCATTAATAGTTGCTTTTTGCTTTATATAAGTTGGTTTTGCACATTTAAAATAGTTATACTTTTTCATATCACTGTACAAAATCATCCAAGGAACCAAAGCTATAGCCCATTTCTTCCCACTTAGTTAATAATTCATCCAAAATATCTGCGTTGGTCTTTGAGGTGCTATGAAGCAATACGATTGCACCGGGATGAATTCTTCCAAGAAGTTTTTGAAAAGCCTCTTCTTTTGAGGGTTGTTTATCGTTATACCAATCAACATAAGCCAAACTCCAAAAAAAGGTTCTATATCCTAAGTTTTTGGCCATTGCTAAGTTCTCAGTACTATATTTTCCCTGAGGTGGTCTATAGTATTTTGCCATTCGCTGTCCGGTAATGCTGAAAAACTCCTTTTCTAGGTCTTCAACTTCCTTGGTAAATGCTTCTAAGGTTGATATTTTAGACATGTTTGGATGATGATATGTATGATTGGCTACTATATGTCCTTCATCTACCATTCTTTTCACCAAGTCTGGACTTGTGGTTAAATAGTTGCCTACTAGGAAAAAAGTAGATTTTACATTATGCTTTTTCAATGCATCTAAGATAGCTGGTGTATATCCATTCTCATAACCTGCATCAAAAGTAAGATAAATAACCTTCTCCTCTTTACCTCCAATGTAATAAGCATTGTATTTTTTAAGTTCATCTGCAGTAACATTCCCTGTAGGCTGTTTCCCCTCTCCTGAAAATCCCAACCCCCAATTTTCTTCCTTCATAACAACTACATTTTTCCCATATGCATTGGCTAACATGGCTGCACCACCACCCAAAAAATAAAAGCATGTGAATAGGACAACATACAATATTATTTTTTTGTAATTTATACGCCTCATAATAAACTCCATTTCATGTATTGGTAAAATATATTTCACATTACACCAAGACATTCCTACACACATTGTCCTTTTTTACTCACTTTAATGGATATTTGTTATTTTCCGGCTGATTAAAGTATTGTAAGATTCCAGTATAGATTCCTAGTGCCACCTTCTGTTGATATTGGTCATCATTTAAAAGTTTTGCTTCTCTCCAATTAGATAAAAACCCACACTCCACAATTACCAAGGGACATGTTGTATTCCTTAACATATAATAGCTCCCGTTACTTTTAGCGATTCTATGATTACCGTCTTGTAAGGTTTCTTTTAACTGCTCTTGAATTATTTCTGCAAGGATTTTACCCTTATCAGAGTTTTGGTGATAAAATACTTGAGCACCTCTAGAACTCTCCTGTGAAAAACTATTCTGATGTATGCTTACTGCAATAGAAGCCTTACTTTCATTGATTATAGTAACCCTCTTTCTCATATCAACACTTTTCTTATTCCTATCATTTGCATGATATAGGCCATTATCGTCTTCTCTTGTCATAATCACTTTAATATTATCCTGCTCTAATAATTCCTTTACTTTAAAGGAGATGCTTAAATTAATGTCCTTCTCTAATACCTTATTCACACCTATTTTACCGGGATCAAAACCTCCATGACCTGGATCAATTACAACTAGGAGTTCTTTATTCCCTGGATCTATCATGTCCTTTATTACCTCAATTCCCCGTGGGGAGCATATTTGACCCATCCCTAAGATGAAACATAGAAACAAAAGGTTAAAATATTTTCTTTTCATTACTTATCCAGAGGCATTTTTTTTATTATATTCCACTATTTCACTTTTTAAGACAATTCCTTTTGCAAATCCTGTTTATGGATAAATTCCATTTTTATTCTCTTTCCTTCATCCAAATGATATCCGAAACATAGACAATCATTTAAGTCTATAATTGATTGTTATTAGGTAGATAATTTTAAAAAAGGTATAGATTTACAACCTCCGTGTGTTAAAATACTATATATATTTTAACTATAAAACAACAATAAGAGAGGGTAATGTTTTGTATAGTAAAAAATTTTCCTTTATTCAAGAGGATTCTACAGAGGATATGATACATGTCCATGCCTGTGAAGAATTCTGCACTACAAAGGGTTACGGTTTTATTCCTTATATTGACCAGACTACACTTCCGGCAGATAAATTTAAACATCAGGCTGGATGGCAACCTAGAATCCCTTTTACCAAATCTAATAATTTAGTCTATAAAGATAGTGCTTATGGCGTGGAATTAGACGTTAAATCCTATCCCCTACGATTTAGAGCATTGGTGCCCGAACAGGGTGTATATGCAGTTACTGTAACCATAGACAGTGGAGATTCTTTACTTAATCAGATTAACATTTATACTGGAAGACGTAATCTTGTTAAAAAAGACCTAACCATACCAGCTGGCGAAGTTTATACAGCTAGTTTCTTTGTTCATGTCCTAGATTACATTCCTATTATGGGACAACCTCCAAGAGAAGATTTATCTATCTACATATCTATTACGGGCGAATCGGCTAGAATTAGTACACTTTCAATTGAAAAAGCCCAAGCCCCTACTTTATTCATAGGCGGGGATTCTATTGTTGCAGATTATGAAGCCTACTATCCTTACAATCCGATAATCAATGGGGGTTCCTGGGGACATAATATTTTGCAATACTTTAATGGCCTTGCCATTGATAATCAGGCCCATGGTGGTATGACTACAAATTGCTTTAGAGATGATGGTCACTGGGATATTATTGCTAAGGCAATACGTCCTGGAGATATTTTTATGTTCCAGTTTGGACACAATGATCAAAAACGCCGTAACCTTGCAGCTTTTAAAGGTTATTCCCATAATCTAAGATGGTATATTAACAAGGTACGAAGTTTAGGTGCTACGCCAATTATCGTCACCTCCCTTAGTCGTATTCCTAGCAAAGATGAATATGGTTACTATGACTTATTAGAAGAACATGCCTTAGCCTGTGTAAGGGCGGGAAGAGAATTACAGGTTCCGGTAATAGATCTTCATAGCATTAGCTTTGATTTATTTTGCTCCCTTGGAAATGATGTTTTAAAAGGATACTTTAATGATGCTGCCCATACCAATGACTATGGAGCCTTAGTTGTGGCAGAACTTATTGCAAAGGAAATAAAAAATCAACAGATTGCTCCACTATGTGATTACCTAGTAGATACAATAACACCGCCTTGGACACCGGATGAATCTCTTCGTCCTCTTTCCCAAGGCTCACCAATAGAAAAACCCGAAAAACCCATACTCTCAACTGACCTTCCTGAACTACCTTATGTCGATTGCAAACATATTAGACAGTTGACTGGTCTAAAAGAAGCTATGTCCAAGGGACTCCTTGATCCTTGCCTTAAGTTTTATCATCCTTTTGATGAAATACCCAGAGGGCAATTCCTATTTTTATTTTTTAAGGCTTATAAACCATCTGAAAAACGTTCCTATCAAGGTAAATATTGTGATATCTACAAATACGAATGGGATGCTCAGAATGTACAAGCTGCAATCGATGAAGAATTGATTGATGAAACTACAACCCCAAATGATCGTTTTAGACCAGATGACGGTTTAACAGGTGGTGAATTGTTAAGCTTTATTGTACGAAGTTTACACAAACCCGGCAATCGATTCTACAATTTAACAGAATGTGAACAACAAGCCAAAAGTCTTGGACTAATCTGGGAAGGATATAGTAGGGATCTATATGTTAACAGAGCTGATTGTACAGTTGCACTAGTTGGCATGATGAATGTAACATCTGCTGAGATTGCTGGACTATCCTAAGTCAATTTTTTATATTTAAACTCAAACTTTACAGTTGAAACTCTCTATTACACTTGATGAATTTAGTATTACACTTGATAAATTCAGACGATACGCAATATTTATATCGATATGAAAAGAACCATTTAGACTAGGATTCATAAGTCTAAATGGTTCTTTTTTAATTAATCTACTTCTTTAAGCTTCGTCTTTATCCAGGAGACAGACTATAGCCTTCTCTATTCTATGATCTTTGATCTCGATTACTTTTATGTGAAGTGAATGGGCATCAATTTCAAAAGTCGTGCCATCATCCGGTATAAATCCATATGTTCCAAAGACTAATCCACCAAAGGTGTCGTAATCATCAATAGGAAGTGTTACACCTAAACTTTCTGCAACTTCTTCTAAAGGCATATAACCTTTTATCTTCCAAGTATTAGAATCAAGCTGCTCAAACACTAATTCTTCCTCTTCTTTACTCACTTCGTCATCTAAATCACCAACCAGCTGTTCTAACAAGTCGTTCATTGTAACAATACCCATCATACCACCGTATTCATCAAGAACAACTGCAAAATGGTTTCTAGATATTTTCATTTGTTTAAACAAAACATCTGCACGAATCGTTTCTGGTATAAAATAAGCTGGCTTTACAGCTTCTTTCATAATGTTTTCTCTGGTTCGATCTGTTATTCTAAAATAATCTTTTACATTTAATATACCAACAATATTATCAATGGTCTCATCACAAACAGGATATAAGGTATGTCTACTATCATGTATGGTTTGTTCCCACTCCTCTATAGATTCATCCATCCATAATAAAGATATCTCTGTTCTGTGCGTAGCAAAATCTGCTACTGCCAAATCATCAAATTCAAATACATTTTGTATCATTTGCTTTTCTTCTAAATCAATCACACCTTTTTGATTACCAATATCAACCATAAATCTAATGTCTTCTTCACTCACACCATCATCTTGTTCATTTGGATCAATACCAAATAGACGAAGCATGCCATTGGTTGAAGCAGTAAGCACCCAAACAATTGGTGCAAAAAAGCGAGCAATATTAGAAATCAGTGTTGACATAGCTAGTGCCAAGGGTTCAGCCTTTTTCATTGCAATTCGTTTTGGTACCAATTCACCAAATACCAAGGTGAAATAGGAAAGAATCAACGTAATTACTAGAACTGCAATTGTGTCCAGTGTTTTTATAGGAATGCTAACACCTATATCCACAAGCAGGTTGACCAGTCTGTCTGAGAAATTATCTGCCGCAAAGGCACTGCCTAAGAAACCTGATAGTGTGATAGCTACCTGTATGGTTGCTAAAAATTTTGCCGGCTGGCTGGTGAGTCTTGCAAGTTTTACAGCTCTTTTGTCCCCCTGGGCTGCCATCTGTGCTAACTTGTTATCATTCATTGAGATAATTGCAATCTCTGCACATGCAAAAACTGCGTTTAACATGATTAAAATAATTTGCAAAATTATCTGCCATATAAGCGGGTCGTCCAAAATATATCCTCCTAAAATTTGATTAATAATTAGTATATAACGTGTAAAATTAAATACAAAAAGGCACGCCCACAGACCTAATAAAAATTAGGTCTGCAGGTATGCCTAGAAATACAGTATTTATTTTTTAAAATAGTTTGACTATTCGTTTCACAATCGTCGTCCACGTTACTTTACCTCTCTTTAATGAATACAATTCTACCACAAATAAAACTAATTGTCAAATATTATAAAACAAACACTTATAAATGCTCAATTTCTTCTAAAATTTCTTTATGTCTTTCTTCAAAAAGAAGACTTTTGTTATATTTTGTATACATCTCACTACCATTTTCTCCTATAAACTTAGAACTATAATAGTTCACAGTTAGTTCCGTCACAAATATAACCATTTCTTGGCTTTCTCCAAAAGCGGTTTCCATAAAGGAAAAAACATGCTCTAATGCATTGCTTCCATAAGTAATACTATTCTTTCTCTTTGTGACTTCCGCTTCAAATAATTCCTTGATCACACGAAAACTATGTTCCCCATCTGTAATATCTTCTTCTCTTAAGTATTTTCTATAGCTCTCTAATTTTTCTTGCACCAAATGATAGACATGATTTTCTATTCGATCCATTAATCCCATCTCAACTTTTTGAGACTGACTATGCTCTCTTGCCTCATGAATGGATGTTAATACTTTTTCTCCATCCTTAACAGCTATAACACTTTCCTTCCATTCTTTTAAACAAGAAAATAATTCCTCCACATACTTATCTAAAATAAAAGCATCTTTAAAAATATCATTTAATTTGGTAAGTAGCAACCCTATCACATTAAGCTTTTCATCAAAATTTGCTTTTGTCATGCGAATGATTGCATTTTGGCTGATAGACCCATTTACGATATCTTCAATGGAGTACGCCTGTTTATATTTTTGATACAATTCATAATAATTTGCAAAATCCCTTGCTATTGTATTATATTGAATATATTGTATCACCAAATCCTCTGTTACAGGTAGATTTAATTTTTCACAAGTATGAATCATCTCTGATAGATCCTCCCACCCTCTTGCGGTCACAAAAAACATACCATCTACAGTAGTTTCTACCCTGTAGAAGTTATCTTTTTTTATATCCAAATAAGTAATGATTGCGCCGTGTATTCCCTGTTTGTAGGCATATTCTTTCCATATGGTATAGTCAGGTTCAATGTTCATCTTTCTTACTCGGTCAAGGGTTACTGTATCAAAATCTCTGACTGAACGGTTATATTCCGGTGGATTACCTGCAGTAATAATAGCCCACCCTTTTGGTATGCTTCTATTCCCGAAGGACTTATATTGGAGAAATTGTAACATCGTAGGTGCAAGAGTTTCAGAGACACAGTTGATTTCATCAATGAATAGAATACCCTCTTTCTTACCTGTAGCCTCAATTTTATCATAGATTGAAGCTACTATTTCACTCATGGTGTATTCTGTAACGGAATATTCTCTCCCTTCATATGTCTTCTTTTGAATAAAGGGAAGCCCTACTGCACTTTGTCTGGTATGGTGGGTAATTGTATAGGAGACCAGTGCCACATTACAATCTCTTGCCACTTGTTCCATAATTTGTGTTTTTCCAACTCCTGGAGGGCCAATCAGTAGTAATGGTCTCTGTCTTAGGTAAGGTATTACATATTCACCAAATTGATCTTTAGCCAGATATGCCTTTACTGTATTCATAATTTCTTCTTTTGCGCGTTTTATATTCATCTTGTTTTCCTTCCATTTGGTTAAATATTATATCCTTTTTCAAGTTTTAGAAGTTCCTCTGGTTCTATAATCAATTTCATTGCCCAGGAAGGTACTTGGGCATCTTCATAATTTTCCTTCATAAAGACAAATGCAGTATCATAGGGCGGCTTAGCATTTGAAAATATCCCTTTTCCATCTGTAAAATAAATCAAACCTCTTAAATTCTTAATAGACTTCTCAATAATCAATCGGTTGACATAGGTAAATACAGGACGAAAATCTGTCCCTCCGCTACCAATCACTTCAAATTTCTCCATGTAAGATTGTAATTCCTCCTTGCTGTGAATTACTTGATCTCCTTGTATCTTATCGTCACACTGAATAATATGTATATTAATCTTTCGAAAGAAACTCTCGGTTTCTTTTAGTATGGTATAGGTCTGATTTAAAAATGCTCTAACTAATTCCCCCGAACAAGAAAGTGAGGTGTCAATTGCAATCACAATCTCTTCAATTTTTTTGGTTTCTTTCGTTTCATTTGGCTCAATCAGGGGCATATTACCAAATAATTGTAGTCCATATGTATACAAAAAAGTATCATAGGAATCCAAATCTATCATTGGTTCTTCTCTTATTACTGTAAATTTTTTTAGGAAGCTAGAATAATCATATCTTTTGCGATTTTCAATATCTACCTCTTCTTTTAGTGTCTGTGCATTGTTAGCTTCTTCTGTAGAGAAGGTGTCCATATCGGTTTGCATTTTCTCACTAATGTCTTTCCACTTTTGTTCCATTGATTCCATATTAGGCGGTGGATTTTGATTGGTGTTTGGCCACATGGAATGATCATCTATTCTAAATTCCACTTCTAATTGCTCTAATTCTAAGGGTGCCATATCTAAATCAAGTAGCAATCCATATATCTTTTCAGCTGTAGGCACTTTAAATTTTTTTTCTAAATTTTCATAAAAAATCAAACGAAATCTAGAAGACGGATATCTGACACAACGATATCTAATTCCATCAATCATATACTCCATGGCTATGTCACAAGCAAGATCCCAAATTGGCTTATTTTCCATATGTGGCTTAAATAAATGTCTAAATATACAATGAAGTACCACATGCAGATAGGCTCTATTCACAAATATAGCATTCCCCTTAAAACAGTCTATTAGGGTTTCTGGGTCATAATATAGATATTCTCCATCTGTTCCAATCAGTTTGGTTCCTGGCCTCATGGTGTACGCTAGACTGCCAAAAGCCAGATTTAAAAACCGCATATATAAGCTTAATTCAGTTCTAGAACCTATTAATATGGATTCATTAATTTTCTTACGTTTATTTTCTAGGTTTTCCTCCATGCTTACCTCCTGGTATTTATAGGTCAAAGGACTTTTCCTTAGGTGGAAAGTAATGAAGCTTTTCTTTTAACAACATACTTGCCCACTCCTTTTTACCTTGTGTTGTTACTTTCGTTAATGCCTTTGTATAATTTTCATCTGTCATACAGTTAAGTGAAGTTAAAAATATCATATTTTCTATTTTATCATTACTGATTATGAAATCAATAGCAGCCTCCACATGTGTCTTAATATAGTTTAGATAGTTATCTCTCATGGTTTCCTGTAATTGATAAGGATATCTTAATCTTAAGAACGCAATCTTAAGGGCAGTTTCGTGTATGTTTTTTATCTCTGCTGCTTTAAATACCGTATCATAAGCTAATATATTTAATCTCCCCTGGGAAAAACATTGTCGGTACCGATATCCTGCACCATAAATTAGATAATGAAATATACGGGCCGGTGTGTTTTCAATGGAGTCCTCATAAAATTCAGGAAACAAAAACACACCTTTTCCCTCACCTGAGATAAAATGAACATATACCTCATCAGACTTTTCCGACAATATTTCACTCACACAAGTTATCTGATCTGGTTTCCCTTTTATATTGACTTCTCTTAATTTCTCACAATTCATAAATACACCATTTTGAAATTCTATCTTCCCACTACAAATATGTAGTATTTCAAGTTCTCTACAGTCATAAAATGCATATTCTTCTAACACTTCTAGGGTTTCTGGTAAATATATTTCCTTTAAATTTCTACCGCCTATATATTCTAAGGTACATCCTGGTACAGTTGCACCTGGTATGACTTCATTGTAAAGTTTTGTTTCTAAGGGCAGGAATTCCTTACTCTTTTTACAATCTGAAAAGGCATAAGCTCCTAATTTTGTCACCGGTTTCCCCTTAATACTTGATGGTATTACAACAACATTACCATATCCTTTACAGGATATTATAGTTACTTTATCATCCATTAAGGTATATTCAATCCATAATTCCATAGCTTTTTGGTATTCCAAAGGGTTTCATTCCTTTCTAGGCTAATTCTTTCCATATTCTTCATCCTAACCCCATTATATAAAAATGCTACTCCATTAGCAATTTCTTTTAATCAAAATAATTCTCGATTAACATTTCTTGTAAACGCTATTTGGGGTATAATCTTTTTGGCTTTATTAGATAAGTGCCATGCTGTGCGCACTAAAAAAAGTTCAACTCCTCAAAATTTCGAACAGTGAACTTTTTATTCAACTTCCTATTTTAATGTATAACTATCATTTAGTAAAAGACTGCTATATAAAAACAGCACATCTTGATCATGAAACTCTATATATTCCTCCAATATTTCACTGCTAATATAGCGAATATCCACTAAAGTTATTCTTTGGTAAGCAGATAACAGTAAAGGTGCTATACTTCCTCCATAAGAGTCACGAAAAAGTATCAGTTCCTTTTGGGTTGTGGCCAGGGGGTTATCTACAGTTAGTAGTGATGTAGCACCTGATAGGAATACATCATAAGGATCATTACCCTCTAATTTATTAAGATCATATACAGATGTAGTTTTTCCAGTTTCATAATTAAATACAGTACAGCCACGAATCACATCGTTGGTTAAGTAGTACAATGGTTCACTCTCTAGCGGAAGTGCTGTTTGACCATAATATACTCCATAAAAGGATATGTCCGTTGTAATTTTCTCATAGGAACTTTTTAGTTCCTGTGAGATTCCCATCTTATCACCTATTTGCTGCACCACAGACTCTAACTTCTCTTGTCTCCAATGGGTATCTGTTTTATAGTAATCCTCCATAGTAAGGCTTTCGCTAATATCTATAAAAGTGGCATAATCCATACCCTCTAGAACCATAGAAAAAAGTTTTTCATAGTCCATTGCAGGATACCCTTTTTGATTCGCTGCAAAATAACCTTTATCAGGAATTACACTTGTATAAATGTTAACCTTCTTATCGCTTAAATACTCATTATATATATACTTAAATTTGTCCAAAGCATAACCTACAGACTTTTCATTCAGTGGGTAATTCAATTTAGCTGCATAACCATCTACCAAATATATTCCATTCACATCATTTTCCATAAAAATATAATAATTATTTAAGGCTTTTATCCTTCTAAAGGAATCCCTAAAGGGAAATTGATCCATTGTATAGGCTTCAAAATCATTGGTAAACGTATTATCTAGGAAGGAACCAATAGACCAACTTGGGGCCTGTTCTAATTTTCTTCTTTCACTCAGTGAATACTGGGCTGGTGTTTTCAGCAAATGCATCAATAGCATGATACCAATGGTTATAACAAATAGTAGGATGCCAATATATATCTTAATCTTTTCTTTCATAGCTCCTCCTAAAATCTAAAGTATAAGAACGGATTATAGGAACCATCTACTAAGTAACCCGTAATGATAAGTAGAAGTATGGTTAAAAACACAGGTTCTAACACCAAGGTAAGATTCTCCACCATCTTTTTATTGGATAGCTTCTGATAAAAAGTTTTAAGGATAGGAGTTGCTCCTATTATCCCCAGAAGAAAGACGACTGCATAACTTCTTAAAAAGTAAAGTGATTCTGTACCAATTAAGGGTATGCTTGACAAACCAAACATTCCTGATATTTCTACAAGGGACGTCTTTAGCTTATCTGCATTGAATAAAACAAATCCCACAATCACTACAACCATAACATAAATATGAGTTAAGCACTTCATGAATCCAGTGAGTTTTATTTTTTTTAAGAAGAATTTTTCAAAAATTAGTATGACTGCATAGTATAATCCCCAAATCACAAAGTTCCAGGAGGCACCATGCCAAAAGCCTGTAAGCATCCACACTGTGAGTAAATTTAGAATCTGTTTTGAAACTAAAACCCTGTTACCACCTAGGGGTATATATACATAATCCTTAAACCAGGCACCCAATGATATATGCCAACGCCTCCAAAAGTCTGATATACTTTGTGATATATAGGGATAATTAAAGTTTTCAAGAAACCTAAATCCAAATATCCTTCCAAGTCCAATGGCCATATCACTATAACCAGAAAAGTCATAATAAATCTGTAAGGTAAATGCTACTGCATAGATCCAATATAGTAGTACTGATTGTTCACTAGCTTCTTGATAGTTTGTAACCAGCAATCCAAAGGAATTGGCAAGTAATACTTTTTTAGCAAGCCCTATGATAAATCTTCTACCACCATAATAACATGCTTCAAAACTATGACTTCTTTCATGAAGTTGTATATAAATATCTGAATATCTGATAATAGGGCCAGCCACTAACTGGGGAAATAATGAAATATAAGTAGCAAAATCCACTATGTTTTTTTCTGCTTGAAATCTTCCTCTATAAATATCAATGGTATAACTAATAATAGAAAAAATATAAAAACTAATACCCATAGGTAATGCAATGGATAATAGTGGAAAATCACACCCAAATAATCCATTGATATTCGACAAAAAAAAGTTAAAGTACTTAAAGTATCCTAATAAGCTTAGATTCATTACTATAGAAAGCATTACCAGTATTCGTCCTCTTTTTGTACTTCTCTCTTTTTCAATAAATCGACCCAAAGTAAAACCTTCTATAATAGAAAATACCATTAGAATACTATATTTGGGTTCCCCCCATGCATAAAAGCATAGACTGGATATTAATAGTAGTACATTTTTATATTTAAATGTTAATAAAAAATATAATAACATTACCATTGGTAAAAAAAAGTATATGAAAACAATACTTGAAAAAAGCATAGGTTTCCTCTCTTTGTAAAATTCTCTTATTTTAGATGCTTAGGTCAAAAGAAGAACGAATCTGATTGGTTATATATTCCAATCAGATTCCTTAATAAAATAAATCATTGATTTTTTGATTCATTGTTTTTATGATTTATTGTTTTTATGATTTATTGTTTTTATGCTCCGAAAGCTTACACGTCCTTCTATTTATCTAATGTAAAATCTAAGGTACCATCACATACTGTCTGATATGCATCTACAATATCCGCCGCAGTCACCATATCTGCATAGGAAGTAGCAGTCATAATTAATAAAATGGTATCTCCTGCACCAGCTACCTTGATATCATCTGCAGTTACGCAAATCCATTTACTTGGATTAATTCCTGCTAACATTTCTTCAGCTACAGTCTTTGTATCCTTAGTATCATTCACTCTTACAAGTACCATGGAGTATGCTTGTGCAGAAATCATGGACTCAGATACAGAAGCCTCTTTTACTTTAGAACCATCTGAAATACCCGTATAACTTTTTAGCAATTCTCCATCTGTAATGTCAATATCTGTTGTTGCCAAAGGAAGTTCCAAGGCTTTTTCAGTATATATTTTATCGATGATTTCACTCAAAGTACCCTCTGGTCCTTTACTTACATTCTCTTCTTTTGCAGCTGTTCCACAGGCCATTAAACTAAATGCCATTAGTACCACCATACAACTCATAATAATTGATTTTTTCATGTTTTTTTCCTCCGCTTTTAAGTTAATTTGATTCTATCCATCGTTTATTTATTTCTTCTATTGTAAGAATGTGATTCGTAGAATTTACATACTGCTTCTCATCCTCACTATAATAGATATCCAATATAGTAATTTCCTTCTCTGATACTTGCAATAAAACAATACCAGACTTCGCATGATTCAAAGAACTAATGGAACTATTTATTTTATCTAATAATAATTCCTCTTTAGTATTTCCCGTATATACATTAAGTATTTCAAAACGTTGACTATCTAGAGAACTTTGTATTTCTATTACATCTGTAACCTTATGAAATAGTAGCTCTTCCTTCGTTACATTGGGTATTACTCTAGGAATCACCGATACAGAATTAGGTGTAACACTTTCTTTTGGAACGGATTGCTTTCTAATCATGAAACCAGATGTAATAACCAGAAGAAAAACACCCATAACCATTGCAATTCTAAAGTTGCTAGATTTCTTAAATATTGATTTTATTGTCTTTTCATAAAAACCTGCTTTATCTAATTCAAATTGCTTAGATTGTTTCATTTCATCTGACTTTTTATAAATGCCCTGTAAAAATTCCCGGTCAGATTTCATAAGCTTTCCTCCTCTCTAAAATCTGCCTAAGTTTATCCTTCGCCCTATGAGACAAAACTTTTATGGCTCCCACAGACTTGTCCATTATTACAGCAGTATCTGCCATTGAAAACCCGTAGATATAAGTTAATAAAAGCACTTGTCTATATTGGGGTTTAATTTCACCTAAAGCTTCTTTTAGCAAATGGGTTTCCTGTTTTTGATATATGATTTCTTCAAGTGAATGTATATCTTCAATTTCTGTATCATCAATGGATACAGACTGATATCTACTATTTTTGCGAATGAAGTCTATGGCACGTCTTTTACCTAGCATAAATAAATAGGTTTTAAATTCATACTGATCAGAATACTTTTTGGGATTCAAAAATATATAAGCAAAAACTTCTTGAGCAATATCTTCTGCATTATGATAATTTTTTAAATATTGCATCAAAAAGTAAACTAAATTATATCTATGACGTATCACCAATTTTTCAAAGGCAGAAATATCCCCTTTACAAAAATAACAATATAAAATTTTATCTGAATTCATAAAAGTGCACCTCAGTTTAAATTCCTTTGTATACATTTATTATTCGCATAACATTACTAAAAGGTTACACCAAAAATAAATTTTTTTAAATATTTTTTTACAAATACTTATTTAGCATAAATAAAAATAGATACACTTGTAGAAGTTCCTTCAGGTATATTCCTACAAATGTATCATTAAAATAAGTTAAACGATTAAAATTTGAACAAACCATTATAAGATATTGACATTATTTTATCTTATATTCTTGTGACAAGAACGTTAAATGCTTTTTCAATGAATTATATTTATAATGTTAGTGGACAAAAAAATCTTTTGCTGCCTTATAACCTTGATCATAAAGGTACTGAAATTTTTCATCACCAGTCCTTATGTTAAAATACATTGGGTCTATACTACCTGGGTCTATTACTATAGATCTTTCTCCATTCAAAGGATTACTTTTGTAGTATTCTTGTTGCACATAGGTTGTGATATGAAGTAGGCTTTCTATATATTCCAAGAGATTTGTAATGTTAGCATGTTTGAGTCTATTCATAAATCTCACTCCTAATGTATCCAAATTGATACCTTCATAAGGAAACGTATTATACTTAGGCTCATCAAATAAGGTAATAGGATAATTATTCATCACTCCACCATCACAATATATATTGGTAATAGCATTCCCATTGATGTTCTTTCCCTGACCTTTAACCGCCTCAAAAATAAGTGGTACAGATACTGAAATTCTAATGGCCTCCGCCACCTCCATATCAGGCGTTGTTTCATAAGAATAAACTTCCCA
>JBKEAO010000137.1:0-2198 GCA_047972335.1 Anaerocolumna sp.
TAAATTCTTGTACATGCTACTTCTTCTGGACCTTCTCCTATGTGATGACTTGAAATAACCGTTGTTGGTGGCAAATACACAATTCTTATATCCATCTTTTTCTCTAAAACTTGGCTGACATTGTCTAATTGGTCCAATGTATATAAGACTGGAGAGAGACTAACTGATAGCCTTCCTATTTGGAAAGGTTCAAGAAAAAGTTATATTGTATTTGAGCTTAATTTCTTCATTAGACTCAGTAAAAAAAATTAAAATTGCAAAATTTTACCATATTTTATAAAGGTCATATAGATCATAATAAAAAAACACCTGTAATCTACTAGAATGTAGTTACAGGTGTTTTTTCTATGGATTATCAAATTTATAAGAATTATGAAGGGGTTAGTAAGTTATTATTTAGTTATTATTTGCTTGGTTATTATTGAAAAAAATCTTGATCCAATTTAGTTATCAATGCTTCTCTTAATTCCAAAAGTTCTGATTCATAATTTTCTGCGTTATTTTTAGGTGTTCTGTCATTGATAAATCTACCTTTATTTTCAACACCCCAGAAACCTGCAGTATCATCATCCATAACTTTGAATGCATTCATATATTTATCCCATGCTTCATCGTCAATTCCTACGCCATCTCCTATGTAACCTCTTCCACCGCCTAAAAATCCTGCATTCATGATTGTATAAATGCTCTTGTCTACAAGTAGACCTTGTAATCCGGATTCGGTATCTTTATATGCGAACTGCTTTGCAAATACAGTTTCCATATAGCCTTTTACGATAGCATTAGGAGTATCATGCCAGTTAGGATAGCAAAAAATAATATAATCTGCTTTTGTTACATAGTCTTGTTCCTTTTTAATTTCAGTTGTAGGTTCTCCATGTCCATCTTTTGCGTAATAAAAATTATCCAAGGTTAATACAGGGTTGAATTCTATATCGTATAAATCTCTTAATTCTACTTCTACACCTTTTTCTTCAAAATGCTTCATTGCAGTATAAACCAAATCATAATTTACACTATCTTTTCTTGGATCTCCTACTACAAACAAAGCTTTTTTTCCATCTCCATCTTTAAATCCCTTAGGTTCATATTTCGTAACCAAATTATCAGGTACGATGGATGCAGAAGTTGTCCCATCAACAGAAGCAGAGGCTTGTCCGTCTACTGCTTTATCACTATTTGTGTCCTTTGTGTTGCTACATCCTATTGCCGTTGCTGCTATTGATAACATCATAGCAAGTAATAATAATTTTTTTCTCATGTTTTTTAACCTTTCCTCTCCTATTATTAGCATTTATATTTAACAGTTTTTTCACTGTGAAATATCAGATTTACGTCTATAACGCTTAATTCATCGTAAGAATCACATACAACTTAATCCAATGTAAGAATCATTTAAAACGAATCCATTGTAAGAATGCAATGTTCTTATCCATTGTAAGATTCAATTAATTTATTAACAAAAAATAGTAACTCATCCTTTAATATTTCATTTTTTCTTTTTACCATAGCACAGGTCATATCAAGTCTTTTTCCTTCATATGGAATTCTTTCTAAGTCACTGTAAATCTTTTTTTTACATTTCCAGTCAATTTCTATTGCAAAGGAGGGCAAATTATGCAAAGCATCGTTGTAAGTCTTGTTACCATTTGTAAGTATGGTCTTATTGGTATCTGGAATGTCTAGATACTCTAGTTCTTGGTTTAAACTAAACATCCCTTCAAATAAATAGGATTTTTTAATATGGAATAAATTTTTCATATCTTCCTTACCTAGTACTTCTTTTTTACTAATGGGATTATTTTTGCTCATATGGATTTTCATCTGTCCCACAAAGAGATCTTGTATATCTAAATCTTCCGCTATTAAATACTGTAATAACTTTTTACGTTGGAATTCACTATAAATGATGATAGCAATATCTACTTTGCGCTCGATTACCTTTTTTATGGATTCCTCTACCCCTGCCTCGCAAAGTTCGAATTCGTAGTTATCCTCGTTATATTTTTGGCAAACCTCATAAAACTTAAAGTTAATAACTTCAGAGCCAAAAGAGGCAACTTTTATCTTATTATCATTGGTATTCGTTAAAAGTTTATCCTTCATAATTTCAAATTGCTTGATGATTGACTTGGCATAATGATAGACCTCTACACCATAAGCAGTTAGAGTTACACCTCTGTTGTTTCTATAAAAAA
>JBKEAO010000056.1:0-9122 GCA_047972335.1 Anaerocolumna sp.
AAAACTGGAATGACAGATTCTTTCGTAACTACAGCTACTTATACTATCACTACCACTCCATCCACTGATCTTCCTGCTCATATTTTAACAGGTTATTGGCAAAACTTTGATAACGGTGCTAAGTGCTTGAAAATTAGTGATGTTCCAACAACTTATGATTTAATTTGTGTCGCTTTTGCTGATGCAACATCAACTCCTGGTGCAGTTTCCTTTACCTTAGATTCTACCCTTTCACAAAGACTTGGTGGATATACAAAGCAACAATTTATTGATGATATTGCTGCTGCAAAAACAAGAGGTCAAAAAGTAATTATCTCCGTTGGTGGAGAAACTGGAACAGTTAGTGTTGCAAGTGCAGCTGCTGCTACAAACTTTGCTAATAGTATCTATGCTTTAATGCAAGAATATGGCTTTGACGGCGTTGATATCGACTTAGAAAATGGTGTAAATGCAACTTATATGTCCTCTGCACTTCGCCAGCTATCTGAAAAAGCAGGTTCAAACTTAATCATTACTATGGCACCTCAAACCATTGATATGCAAAACCCTGGAATGGAATATTTCAAACTTGCATTGGCAATCAAAGACATTTTAACAGTTGTAAATACTCAATATTACAATTCTGGAACAATGTTAGGCCAAGATGGTAAAGTATACGCACAAGGAACCCTAGACTTTTTAACTGCACTTGCTGCTATTCAGTTAGAAAATGGTCTTCGTCCTGATCAAGTTGGTTTAGGTCTTCCCGCTTCTCCATCTGGTGCTGGCGGTGGATATGTTAATCCAACTATTGTAAATCAAGCATTAAATTGCCTGGCAACTGGCAAAGGCGGCGGTAACTATGTACCTACTACTACCTACCCAGGAATTAGAGGCGCAATGACATGGTCAATCAACTGGGATGCATCTAATAGCTATAACTTTGCTAACACTGTAAGAGTAGGTTTAAATGCATTATACCAATAATTTATATCCTCCCCAACCAGATTTTTGGTTGGGGATTTTCATACTTATGCATACTCTTTATAATCTAGGTAAAGAAAGTCTGCAAAAACTCCATCTCCTTGTAAATCTACACAGTTAATACCAAGCATAGAACCAGTAAATCCATTGCCTTCAATATGTTCATCAGAAATATTCTTCATATCTTGTACATCGCCTACTTGGATATACTCTTTATCATCTAAGGAATAGTAAAAGCGAACCTCTTCATACTCTATTTTAGCTCTTAAATATACTAACTCTGTAGCTTCTGGTATTGCATTAGATTCACTGTCGGTAATCTCTTTATTTAGTATTGTTGACAAATTAATCTGTAAACCTGTCTCATCTTTTGACATTCTTAAATGATAGCAATTATCATGGTTATAATAAACTAGTAGGCCTGCCATATGATTCATATGTCTTGGAGTAAATTTCATGGCAGTACTAAAGTCACAATGAAAACTTTGCAAAGGTCTGGCAAGAAGTCCTTGCTGAAACTTTGAAGCAATGGAGCAGCCACCTTTTATTCGAAGTACTCCGTCTGTCACGGTAAACGCATCTGAATATTGGAAATTTTATAATTGATTTACCGTTTCTGCATCAGCAGTATTTAGAACTTTCAACAAATATTCGTTATTCCAACCACAATTCTTTCGTTTTCCTGCAATTCCTCTCTTGCTTGTCTTTTCTTGCTTTAACATGTTTAAGGTCATATGTCGTAAAATATTTAAATTTTCAGCACTATTTCCGTTTCTTGCTCTACTTTCATCTTCACGATAGGCAATGTCCAGTACCCAATGCAATGAATTTTCTATCTTCCAATGACTTCTTTTGGATTTTCCGAATTCCTCAGCTGTCATTTTCTCCCGGCTAAATATAGCATAACTATAGCTTTCTGTGATTTTTCCTTGTTTCTCTATCTTGGCATGGCACATAGCAATCCCTTGGAGTCCTTTCCAGTTTTTCTTTTGTTCCATCCAATCAATCTTATGTTCTACATAGTATTCCCGTTCCTCAATTCGTCCATGCTCCCCACTGTACTCCTTATAGTACCTTCCTTTTTCAACCAGGACTTTCTTGGATTTTGATAAAACATCTTCTCTAAAATAAAGGCTGATATCCTCATAAAGTTGAGGCTGGTTTTCCTTTACCTGAAGAATATAATCTGCTTCGCATCCAACAATTGTTTCTGCTATTTTCGTCTGTGTTCCCATTGCATCTATGGTTACAATACACCCTTTGATTTCCAACTGCTTTAGCAATTCTGGTATTGCTGTGATTTCGTTACTTTTTTCGTCTACCTTATATTGTCCAAGTACAAGATTATTACTTGCAGCCCACGCACTTACTACATGAATTGCACATTTTCCTTTTGCATCATCCAGGCTTCTGCGTACCGTCTTACCATCAATGGCAACGACTCCTTCGACTTTCTCTGTGATCGCCTTGACCCATTCGATAAATGCTTCATGAAACTGTTCTGGTTTTATCATGCTAAAGATACGATTAAACGTATCATGAGAAGGTATTCCATTCGGTAATTCTAAAAAGCTTGCAAGCCATTCTTTTTTTGCAATTCCAAAATCCTCTATATCATCCCAAGTATCTGCTCCGCTAATTACCGCTAAGATTGCAACTGTCATGATATCTAAAAAGTTATGTCTTTTATTATAATCTGCCCTTGGATCCTCGATTAAACCAATGCATTCTTCTAATGTTTTTCCTATTCTCATTGTTCCACTCCATCTAGATTTGATTGAGTTTATTATATACGAATGTACAAGAAGTGTCATCTCTTTTCAGTATCATACTATATCTTTGCCTAGATGAATAGATATAAAATCATGCGTTTACCGTGGGGCCTCATTGGTATATTCCGTATCTAAAAAGTTTTGGTAGCTTTTGTTTATATCTTCTAAGGTTGACCATTGTCTCCAATCCTTCGCATTCATCCACCCATCTTTCATCGTTCTATGGCTTCGTTCGATTTTTCCGTGACTGGTGGGATGATATGGTTTGGTATGAATGATATGAATCCCTATCTCTGCGCATATCAAATCCAGTTGTTTATTGGCGTAACTACCACCATTATCAAGGTATAGTCTTTTGGGTTTTCCATATTTTTTTATTGCCTTTTTAAGGCATAATTGGACATTCTCGGCATTATCATTTTCAAAAAATTCTCCATGAACAATCATACGACTGGCATCGTCTTGAAAGGAAATCAACCAAGTGTTTACTTTTTTATTATCTATCATTATTGTTGGTCCATGAGAAGAATCTGCCTGCCAACAATCTCCAGAATGCTCGAATTCAAAGGAAAGGCATTCATTTATGGGTAAGGAATTTTTTAATTTTGTATTACTTCTCATAAAACGATAAAGAGAATCAATGCTACTATCTTTTTGATTCAAATACCCATCTTCAATTAATTTTACATATATTTTCTTTACTGTAATATAAGGCATTTGCTGCCGATACTCATATATCTTTTCTATGGCCTTGTTTGGGAGTTTTCTGCTCCGACCAAGATCAGACCTAGTTTGTGGCGTAAGTGCAAGTAATCCACGTTTTGTATAATCTTTGTACCACTTTTTAAGAGTGGCTGCAGAATAACGAGTCTTTTCCCCTGTAGGAAAGGTGTATTCTTTTTCTGCTGTTACACGATAATACTCTTCTTTGGAGACCTCCATAAAGCTGCAAGCAACTAATGGTGCGATTAAAGAGTACTTAAATAGTGCAATTGCTTGTTTTTCTTCTTCATTCATAGCAAAATTCCTCATTCCTTCTTAAGAATAGATGATTATAGTTCAATTACAAATGTAACTTACTTTTGATAGAATAGGGAGTTCACAAGCTATGTGGGATTTGAAAAAAAGGAAACAACCATTGCAAAATAAAAAGGATAGGGTTTCGTAATTCGCCGATTTAAAAAGATAGGGTGTCCATGACAGTGAAGATAGGAAGAAAATTTCATAGTTGGTAATAATAATAAAGAGAGAGCCTCTTTCAAAGACATACTAGAAGTAACAGTATATAAATTTATCTGTCTGAAAAAGAATTCTATTAAAATTAAACTTTGTTTTAAAGTTTTTATTTTTTTGTAGATGGTCTGTATGGCACACTTTGTTTTTTGGACTGTATTACGAATGGAGTTTTTCTTGATTATGATTTGTTCACATAAAAATAAAACCACAGGTAGTGAGTACACCTGAAATGGTATACAATCACCAGGAAGAATACTGTGAGTAGAGTGGCAGGATGTACACTTGATACGTAGTATTTCAATTGGTTCAAATATTATACTACTATCATCAGAAAGATGGGTAATGTTACGTACATAGAAACCATGGCGATGAAACCTACCTTTTGCACCACATTTAGGGCAGGTAATTTTTGCCATGTTATAGCAATTTAAAATATTTTCTTTATAGTCCTTGATTAAAACTTCAAAATCGATTATCATAAGAATGTGTTTGATGTATTCAAACATCAATTTGGTGAAATGGAAGGGACTTTCTCAGGGTGCACCTTCCATTTTTTTATAGTTCCATACAAACAATAACAAAGGCTATGATAATTTGCAATTACTTTTGCGCTTTATCATAGCCTTATTTTTTTGAAGTGATGAAATTAATTTGCCAATATCCTTGAAATGTGAGAGTTTATTATTCGCAAATCTACACATACTTGGCTTGACAGACAGGTAAAACACACGGAAAATAAAAACGAGGAGTGTGTTTTAAAAGATGGGAAAAGTTTATGATGGGGCATCTAAGATAGAGGTCTGCCAGCGAGTTAAAAACGGAGTGTGTGTGGCGTCATTTGGCCGAGAGCTGGGAATCAGCGAGAACACACTGTATACCTGGGGCATACTATCTGTTTATGAGCTCGGGAGGTTGTCGAGTACTTTGGGGCGTAACACTTGCAATTTGTGTCAATAAAGACTGAACCCAATTGTGTTCGCAATATGGGTATTTCCAGTTCTTATTTGTAGGTGGATTTTATTTGGTCAAAAGGTGGTTGGTCTTATCTTGAGAAGAATCAGAGGATACATCTGTGGGATACGCAAAAATCGCATATCCGTCCTTGCCATTTTCCTTGGCTTGATAAAGTGCTTTATCAGCATTGCGGTAAAGACTCTGAAACGAATCACCACAGATTGATGTCAAAGAAACCCCAACACTGACGGTAACCTGCATGGCACAGTTGGCGAATTTTTGCCTAACACCGCAAACAATTCTGCTGGCCAAGCTCTCCAACACCTTGGTGTCTTTTTCCTGCATGACAAAAACCAAAAATTCATCACCACCCACCCTACCTAAAAAGGCATTTTTCGGAACAAGTTCCTTGACGGTCTGTGATAATTCAATCAAAACCTTATCGCCAAAGTCATGTCCGTTTTTATCGTTGATTTGCTTGAAGCAGTCGACATCAAAAATAAGCAATGCGGTAATCGGTGCCTCTTTTGATTGGTTCTTCATTTCTCGACAAGCGAAATTCTCAATGGCATATCGGTTATAGACACCCGTCAGACTGTCCCGCTCCGTAAGCTCAGTCAAGTGCTGGATCTGTTTTTTCTTCTCGTCAATGTTCTCCAGACATCCGATAATTGAATACATCTGTCCCTGATCCATCACCGGAATGAGATACAACGAGCACCAAAGTGTTTTCTGTGGAAACACATGAATTTGCATTTCCATAGAGCAGGTAATAGCTTTTTTTGAAACTGTATCAATCAATGTCATTAGATTATCCGTGTACTCGGAAACAACCCAGCTACCGTTTAAAATGTCCTGTAACGTTCCCACTGGCGGCGCGCACCCAAACAGATGTTCATAATTTTCGCTGAAAATTATGCGGCCTGTTTGGATATTACATTCCAGAACTGCCTTATTGCTTTGCTCAATCGCAATTCGATATTTTTCTTGATTCAGGCGCAGAGCACGTTCCATTTCCTTTAACTCGGAGATATCTGTAAGCAAACAGTGTATGTACTTTTTGCCGTCATCATGCTGTACAGCCTTGGCTCTGTCCAGCACATAAAGAGATGAGCCGTCTTTACGCTTAAGACGGTACTCTACCTCAAACGTATCGCCACAGGCGAATTGTCTGTTAACATCTTCCACAAGAGCTGGAAGATCTTCTTCCATGACAATATCAACCTGTGTAAGTTCCAACAGTTCGTCTGCTGTGTAACCTGTCAGTTTGGCCATTCCTTCCGTACAATATCTTAAATGAAAAGGTGGGTCGAAATCAGAGAATACGATTCCACCTTGAATGTTTTCCAACAAAAACCTGTTTTGAAGAATACTTTCCTCATATTTGTTATGTGCACTCATTTTTCCACCATCCTTTAATGAAATTTTTTATTTTATTGTACCAAATCGCTACCGCGATGGCTAGCCTAGGTACATGTTTTCCACTACTTTTTCTCTATTTTTAATTTTTTTCTCTTTTTTTTAAAAAAATAGTAGCGTTTGTCACATATATTTTGTATTGTTAAGTTCTCACACAAAAACAAACAAATATATTAACCACAACAACAACTACTATTATGATTATTATACTATATATTTTCAAACTCAACAATTATATATTTTTAATTCATGCACCTCCAGTGTAGTATGTTTTTCTTAATTACTGATAAACACTACATTTTAGGAGGATTTTTCTATGTGAAAATATTTAGATACTTATAAACAAATGATCTCACTTCGTGGTCTTACAGACCATACAATAAAATCTTATTGCACTTATTTAGGTGCTTATCTTAACTATCTTGAAACTGTTCTTCACAAACTTCCAGAAGATGTTTCATGGGAAGAAACTCGAAGTTTTATTTTTTGGATTCAACATGAGCGCAATCTATCTGACCGTACTATTAACGCTTGCATTTCTCAGCTTCGATTCTTTACCCTTTATGTTCTTCATAAGCCATGGGACCCTTATCAACTTCCTATACGTAAGTTTGATTCCTATCTACCTTTTGTTCCATCGAAAGAAGATGTAAATAAGTTTATTTCTACTATACCCAATTTAAAACATAAAGCTATGATTGCACTTATGTATTCTGCTGGTCTTCGTATCGGTGAAGTTTGTCAGCTTAAATACAAAGATATTGATCGTAAATCTATGAGAATTCACATTGCTCATAGTAAAAATCGTTCTGCTCGGTATGCAATTCTTTCCAAACTAGCACTCGACATTCTTACTGAATACTGGTTTACTTTTGGTAAACCAATGGACTGGCTTTTTCCTAAACAATTTAAAGAAAGTAATAAACCAATTGATACTTTTTTTCTTTCTAGACATATTTATGCCCATGAAGATACTTTGGGTTGGCAACATCGTTTAACTTGCCACTCATTTCGCCATGCTTTTGGTACTCACTTATATGAAAATGGCACTGATTTGTTAACAATAAAGGCATTACTTGGACATAAATCTTTGAATTCCACTACTATTTATGTTCAACTTGCTTCTAATGGTATAGGTCGTGCGATTAGTCCTTTTGATTGCCTGGAGGATTCTGTTCATGCATAAAATTCAAGAGATTTTTCACAATTCTTATCCTAATTATTGTGACCACTATAATCCAAGTGACATACAACACAAAGCTGCTTTATCTATTATGAATTGTAAATCTGGTAAACTTGGCTGCAACCTTTCTATCTGTCAGGATTGTGGTCATTTAGAAATACATAATAATTCCTGTCGCAATCGAAATTGTCCTTGCTGCCAGGCTATGCTTAAAGAGCTTTGGATTGATGCTCGAAAATCAGAAGTTATTGATGCTCCTTACTTTCATGTAGTATTTACCTTACCATGTGAACTGAATCCGATTATTTATAAAAACCAAGCTTTACTTTATTCTTTAATGCACAAATGTACATCGGAAACATTATTAGAACTCTCTGCTGACAAAAAATATTTAGGTGCTACTCCTGGTATTATTCAAGTTCTTCATACTTGGGGACAAGAATTAAATTTTCATCCTCATATTCACTGTATTATTACTGGGGCTGGGTTAACAAAATCCAAACAACTACATAAAAGTCGTAGTAAATTTTTCATCCCTGTTAAGGTGTTAGGAAAAAATTTTCGTGGTAAATTTCTTGACCAGTTACAGATACTTTTTGTGAAAAATAAGCTTTGTTTTTCTAGTAATTCTACAAAATTAAAAAACTCCTATGAGTGGAATGAATTTAAAAACTCTCTATACAGTAAAACATGGATTCCTTATATAAAAGAGACCTTTAACGGTTTTGGCAATGCCATAGACTATCTAGGCAGATATACCCACCGCATTGCAATCAGTAACAATCGTATTAAAGCTGTAACAGACACACATGTTACTTTTGCTGCAAAAGACTACAAAACTGGCGAAAACAAGGAAGTCACTTTGACTTCTTTGGAATTTATTCGCCGATTTATGATGCATGTATTACCTTCTGGTTTTCAAAAAATACGATATTATGGATTTTTGAATAACCGCAGCAAAAAGCTAAATCTAAAACTGATTGCAAAGTTAACTGGAAAAGCGCTGTTTCAGTCAAAATTCATTACTATGAGCCATGAGGAATTGCTTTTGTCTCTTTGGAATATCAATGTTTGTGTTTGTACTGAATGTGGCTGCTCTTCTATGAGACATGCTGGTAGAACTTATTCTTTACGGAATTAGCTTCTAGAACTGAATACTTTTTTTAGTCTCCTAGAGGAGGCTTAGTTGTAGTATAAAAAATTATATATTTACAACTTTGAATTCATATATTTAATTTAAATTTTTCCATTTCATTCCTTATTTAAAAAATCTAGCAAGAATGGATATCATACAAATACCATATACTGGCTACTCATCCGCGTTTTGGTACAATAGCGAAGAATCATATTTAGAGCAATTAGAGATTTTCTCTAACTGTTCTTTTTTAATTGCTCAAAATATGTTACTTCACTTAAGAATTATATCATATTTTTATAAGAATAAACAGAGGATACTACAATCCATTACATCTGGTTCATAGTATCCTCTGCTTAAAAACATATTTTACTTAAATATTAAATTCTTAGGTATTTACTTCTAAAATATATACATATTTCATGTTTTTCTAGTATGCAAAACCCTATTATTCCTTTCA
>JBKEAO010000070.1:0-51063 GCA_047972335.1 Anaerocolumna sp.
CTAATCTTAGCTAAATCACTTGTCGTAACGTTAAAATCAGATATATCGGCAGATTTAATTATTTCCCCGGCTTTCGGCTCTAAATCATTTAGTCGGTGCGAATCCAAGTACGCCTCTTTTTCTAGTCTCAAATTGGAGGCTTTGGTATATAAGCCTTTAGCTTGAGCTACTTCAATGTCGATATTGAAAAACTTAGCTTTTTGGATAATGTCTTTCTTATTAATAATCGCCACCTTTGAAACCTCCCTTTTCTACTCGCTCAAACCTAGATCTAGGCTTTGTAGCCTCCTCATACTGATCTATGAGCTTGTATTCTCTCATAAGATTTTCACTCTCTCGGAGCTTAGACTCTACCATGGAAATTTTAATTTCACTTTCCATTTTTTCGATATTCGCCTTGGACTCATTGTCATTTCTGATCGTTTCGATTTCCTTGAGATTTCTTTTTAGGGTTTCCATAATTACTATTTGTTGCTCTGTCATAAAATTTTTTCTCCTTTCCTTTTTTGTGATCGGGTTTCATTCTCCCTAATCCAACTTGTGAATACATACTATGTTTCATAACTTACTCCTCCTCTCGCTCTTCAAAGGTGTAGGTACCGTTTAGGTAATTGAGCAGAAGCTCGAGACTGATTAAAATACACCTTCCGGTTTTAACGACCGGAAATCCCGCGTCGATTAAATTTCTAACCATATGTATTGAAATACGTGAGTCCGGATTTTTCTCTTTGCAAATCTTTACGGCTTTATTAATTGACATCATTGTTGGTATTGGTTGGCTTTGCATATGTACTTTCTCCTTTCTTCTTATAATTAGCTTGATACAATTTTAAATAATTGGTCGAAATCGTCTGTCCCCAAGGCTCTGCAAATTCTTTTTGCCATTACTGGCGATGTTGATTGTTTACCGTTTTCTATTCTACTTAGAGTAGCCGGATCAACTTTTAAGCTATCGCCCAACGAATTAACCGTAAATCCTCTTTTTATACGCGCTTGTGAAAAACTATCACTTTTAGCAAATACTTTTTGAGTCATTTACTTTCCTCCTCTCTCGATAATAATTTGATAAAATACTGTTTGTTTCTTGACATTTTTAGTATATAACGTTATTATAGTTCTGTACACGACGTATTTTATTATTTTTATTAATCAAAAAGACCTATATCGGTCTATGTTAATTCAAAGTATGAAAGGAGCTTTTTAACATGAACAATAAAAAAAACGCTAATAAATCTACTCAATTAGAACGTGATATGATTTCAAATCAGAAAAACCCATTAGTCGGAGAATTAAACGGAATTCGATTAAAATACCTCATTAACAACTCCAAATATAATCAATTAGATTTTGCCGATGAAATAGGGATTTCGTACACTGCATTAAAAAGATATATGAAAAACGAGGTAAGTCCCCCGGTAAATATTTTCGTGAAAATGGCTAACTTATTAAATTGCCCCTATTCTTATTTATTGGGGGATACGCCTTGTATATTTCCATCGGGAGAATATTTTTATAAACTGCTCTTAGAAATGGGATTTGAACTTACTTTTAATCCGGACAATCCACGTGACGATAATGTAATTATTCAAATCAACGACCTTTGGGAAAAATTAAGTTTAAAAGAAATAGAAGAAAAAGTGAAAGAATATCTAATGTTTCAATTATATTTGTTAGATAAAAAAGAAAAATAAAAAATCCCGAGTGCTACCAACACTCGGGACAATGATTACAGATACAACCGATTAACGATCATATATGCAAACCAACCACTTGTATTATATCATTCGACTTTCGGTTTATCAATAAAACCTATACAGATAAAGGAGAATGAATACCATGAAAAAACTTAGTCAAAACGAAATCGCCAAAAATCAAATCCAAGAAAAAGTCGAACTTAGTACACGTCTACTTAATGAGATCCTAGAACGCTACGGTAAAAAGTCAAGCGAGGATCCTATTATCCCAATCCATGATCCGGAGTATTGGATCAAGTCCAAAGACACTATTTTAAACTCCCTAGATTTTGTAGTTGAATTATTATATACGATCGACGACGATACGGTCGGCTTGTCATAATAGTACATAAGATTCTATTATATACAACCGACCGGAGGCGGGATACTCCGGAGAAAAGAGGATTTTATGAAAGACTTAGAAGATTTTACAATGAAAGACGTAGCCGATTACATTGTCGACGAGATCGCTCTCGATCGAGGGATAACAAAGAAATTAGCTCGTAACCTTTTTATTAACGCTCTCTCTTACAACGTTGTAGTTGAGGCAATTAATAATCAAATAGATTTCTTAATGGAGGATTAGTATATGGATAAGAATTTATTGAAAAACATAATGTTACTACACGATGATACTATTCAAATTTTAGCTAAAGAGCTAGGTATATCACATACAACCTTGTTAGCAAAAATTTGTGAGAACGGAAACCAATTTAACCAAGGTGAAATCACCCGAATAAAAGATAGATACAATTTAACCCCCGGCGAGGTGGATAATATTTTCTTTACCGATCTTGTAACATTTACGAGAAATAGAAAACTACCAAGAATGAGAAGTATTAAGGAAACGGCGAAGTATTTTAAAGATCTTGATCCCGAAACTCAAATTACAGAATCTACAATCAGACGCTTAATATCAGAGGGAACAATCCCGGTTGTAAAGTCGGGCGTAAAATTTTTATTAAATTTAGATTTGTTAATTGATTATTTGAGTGGTGAAAATCAGATCAGTAAGGAGGAGGAATAGATATGGAAAAAAGAAGAATTGATACGGGTATAATTCAAAGAGGTAAAAGTTATACATTTACTGTAGCAATGGGACTAGACGTTAACGGTAAACAGATCCGAAAGACAACAACGTGGACTCCCCCGGAGGGAACCACGGAAAAGAAAGCCGATAAACTCGCAAAAGAGGAATATCTCAATTTTAAGAATAGGTGTAAGGGATTGTCTGCTTTCAATGAGAATATGAGATTTAAGGATCTTGTAGAGGAGTATTTTTCCGTATACGCTCCCAATAAGTTAAAACCAATCACGGCTTACAATTATGAGAAAATGGTTAATTATCATTTCATAGGAGACTTTGGAAACAAAAAGTTAAAGGATATTTCACCGGGACTCATTACGAGCTTTTATAATTCTCATACCACGACTACCAAAGAGGGTAAAGTTAAAACTCTCACTTATCCAAATGCCAAGAAATTATATACCATTATGCAAAGTGTCTTTTCGTTTGCGGTATCTCAAAATTATATAAAAGAAACTCCTTGTAAAAATATTATATTACCGTCTAAGAATGTCAAGGGAGAGGAAGATCGTAAGTTTATGACCGAGGACGAGCTCTCGAGGTTTCTTCCGATGTTCGACGAGTATTCGAGCTTTAATGTCATAATTAAAATATTGCTTTATACCGGTATGAGATCCGGAGAGTGTCTCGGTCTACAATGGTCTGATATCGATTTTACAAATAATACAATCCATGTAGTACACACTCTTACGGACGTTGGAGGTAGACACTTTTTGACTACACCAAAAACCAAAAACAGTAAACGTTATATCGGTATGAATAGTACTGTATCGGCTATGCTCCGGGAACATAAAAAACATCAAATCGAGTTACAAATGGCTTTAAAAGAGTTTGAACACCCGGAAATGATCTTTACCTCAGCCACCGGAAACTATAAAGATCGGAGTTGTCTTAATACTTCTTTTAAAAGATTTCTCAAGGGTACCGAGTTCGAGTTTCTCACTCTTCATTCCTTAAGACATTGTAACGCAACTCTATTATTAAATAGTGGAGTTGATATCAAAGTCGTTTCGGAGCACTTAGGACATTCAGATATTAATGTAACGGCTGATATCTACGCCGATGTATTAGCCTCTACTCGTCAAAAGACGGCGGAGATCCTAGAGTTTAAATTAGCAAAATAAAGACTAAGCGGTTTGTATAGTAATATACAGATCGCTTTTTTATTATCTTAAAAATTCACAACAAATTCACAACAATCACTAATTTTAGGCAAAATAAAACCCCAAGAAACGTTGATTTCTCGGGGTTTGTAATCTTGTAAAGCCTATCTCTTTGAAAACTGAGGTGCCCTACGAGCAGCTTTAAGACCGTATTTTTTACGTTCTTTCATACGAGGATCTCTTGTTAAGAATCCAGCTTTCTTTAATACAGGACGGAAATCCTGATCAGCATGTAATAATGCTCTGGAGATACCATGACGGATAGCACCAGCTTGACCAGTGAAACCACCTCCATGAACGTTAACAAGAACATCATATTTATCAACTGTATCAGTTATAGTTAATGGTTGACGTACGATTAACTTTAATGTTTCAAGTCCAAAGTATTCATCCATATCTCTTTTATTAATCGTTACTTTACCTGTACCAGGTACTAAGTATACTCTTGCAATACTGCTTTTTCTTCTTCCAGTTCCGTAGAATTTTGCTTTAGCCAATGTTTTGTCCTCCTTTCACCTAAATATTAATATTTAATTTCTAATACTTCTGGTTTTTGAGCTGCATTGTCATGCTCAGGTCCAGCGTATACGTGTAATTTAGTAATCATTTGTCTTCCTAAAGGTCCTTTTGGAAGCATGCCTTTTACAGCAAGTTTAACTGATTCACCAGGTTTTTTAGCATTTAATTCTCTTAAAGTAGTTTCTCTCATACCACCTACATAATCAGAGTGATTGTAGTAGATTTTTTGATCTAACTTCTTACCTGTTACTTTTATTTTGTCAGCATTAACAACGATTACATAATCACCTGTATCCATAAAAGGTGTGTAAGTTGGTTTGTGTTTGCCTCTAAGTATTTTAGCAATTTCGGATGAAAGACGTCCTAAAGTATGCCCATTTGCATCTATTACATACCATTTTCTTTCGATGGTTGCAGGACTAGCCATAAAGCTTTTCATTGGTTACCCTCCTTATAAAATAAAAAATATTCATTATTTTCATAGTTATATGTTAAAATACCTTACCGGGGCTTGGTTCAAGTATTCTCACGTCACATCTAAATATTATATTACATTCCGCCTGGTGTGTCAATAGCTTTTACACGGGTTGTTGACACTTTTCCAAATTTTTAAATAGGTAGTTCTAAAAATCACTGTTACAACCTTACAGTACAAGATTTATTTCCATCTTTTGCACTCAATATTTCCTTACTATTCACATTGATCTACTATATTATTTACCAAATGAATCAGGATATTCAATACCACATAAAGTTAGACCCATAGCTGGTGCTTTGGGACCTGCATAATTTCTATCTTTTTTATTCAGAATTTCTTCTATATGTGAAGGTGGGTAGATGCCTAATCCAACTTTAATTAAAGTCCCTACAATAATTCTAACCATGTTATATAAAAACCCATTTCCTGAAATAGTTATATGAATCAGTTCCCCCATTTTTTCTACCTTCAAATCGTATATTGTTCTAACAGTATCAACAACCTGTGTTCTTGTTGAACAAAAACTTTTAAAATCATGTTCGCCTAGAAAATATTTTGTACCCTCTTTCATCAATTCCTCATTTAAAGGATAATAAATAAAGTGCGAATATAGTCTATGAGTAGGTTTTGGAAACCTACTATTTAATATGCTATATTGATAAGTTTTTATACTATTACAAAACCTTGGATGAAAGTCAGAAGGTACCTCTTCTGAACTTTGAATTACAATATCCTTTGGCAGTCTCTGATTTAATGCAAAGGATATCTTATCTCCTGGAATCTTAGTGTTAGTATCAAACACTGCAACATTTCCTAAAGCATGAACACCTGAATCGGTTCTACTTGCTCCGATTACTATTATTGTCTCTTTTAAAAGCTGGGATAAATGCTTATTTAATACTTCCTCAACGCTCATTCCATTCGGTTGAATTTGCCATCCATGGTAGTTGGTCCCATCATATGCTACCACTATCATTATTCTCTTCATAAAATACAGTATCCTAACTACAATAATTTCGTTACATAATAATTGTTTAAGAAAATAGCTACAACAAAAATACAAATCAAAAGATAGGAAATTACATCTTTCGTTTTATACTTTAGTGGTTTCATCTTGGTTCTACCTTCTCCACCATGATAACATCTAGCTTCCATTGCCATAGCAAGGTCATTGGCTCTTCTAAAAGCTGAAACAAAAAGCGGTACTAATAAAGGAATTAAGCTCTTTGCTCTCTTAATCAAACCACCTGTTTCAAAATCTGCACCTCTTGCCATTTGTGCTTTCATGATTTTATCTGTTTCCTCCATTAAGATCGGAATAAATCTTAATGCGATAGACATCATCATGGATATCTCATGAACTGGAAGCTTCACCTTATTTAACGGGTTTAAAAGGCTTTCTAAGCCATCTGTTAAGTTATTAGGTGTTGTTGTAAAGGTCATCAGAGAAGACCCCAGAATCAAGAGTATAAGACGTATTCCCATCTGAAGTGCTAAATGAACCCCTTCCTTTGTAATTGTTAGAAATCCAATTTCAAGTAATGGTTCCCCAGGAGTAAATAGGTTAAATATCACTGTAAGTAGTAATATCATAAATATAGATTTTAATCCTTTAAACATGAATTTAAAAGGTACTTTTGATATTTTAACAACTGTAAATAGTATGAGAAATGCAAATGCAAAACCAATATAGTTATCTATAATAAAAAGTGAAACAATATATGCTATGGTACCAAGAAGCTTGACCCTTGGGTCTAATTTATGGATTATAGAGTCGGTAGGATAATACTGCCCTATTGTTATATCTCTAATCATTTTTTCACCCATTGTATAACCCATCTATTTGTGATGGTTTATACCACTCGCTACAAAACTACAAGCGGCTTCCTTTCTAAAAATTAAATATGACCGAAGCTTTTAAGTATTTCCTGCTTCGCCTCTTCTACTGTTGTCACACTAGTATCAACAGGATAGCCTTTTTCTTTCAAACCATTCATAACATAAGTAACCTGAGGTGCTGCAAGTCCTATAGCCTCGAGTTCTTTGTAGTGCTCAAATACCCCGTGAGGCGTGTCATTAAATACGATTCTTCCTTTATTCATTACTACAAGCCTATTGGCATACTTTGCAACGTCTTCCATACTATGTGATACTAGAATAATCGTAATATTATTTTCTCTATGAAGTTTAGCAATCTGATCTAAGATTTCATCACGTCCTTTAGGATCAAGACCAGCTGTTGGTTCATCTAAAATCAATACTTCTGGTTTCATAGCAAGTACACCAGCAATTGCCACTCTTCTTTTTTGACCACCGGATAATTCAAAAGGGGAGGCATCATACATATCTTCACCAAGACCTACCATCTTTATGGCTTCATAAGATCTAAGATCAACTTCTAACTTATCTAACCCTAAGTTAATAGGACCAAAACAGACATCCTTATACACTGTTGTTTCAAATAACTGATGCTCTGGATACTGAAATACCAACCCTACTTTACTACGTAGATTTTTCATACTATAGTCTTTATCATATATATCTTGTCCATTATAATAAATTGCTCCTGATGTGGCTTTTACTAATCCATTCAGATGCTGAATTAATGTAGATTTACCGGATCCTGTATGACCAATCAAGCCAATAAATTCTCCATCATTTATTACAAGGTCCACATCTCTTAAGGCATGCTTCTCATAACTTGTACCAGGACTATAGATATAATTTACTTTATCTAAAATAATCGACATATCTTATCCTTTCACTTACACATTTTACCTAACAGTCCCCTCTAATGCCGTTACAAATTCAGCTACTGTTAGTATTCCATCTGGTAAATCCATTCCACTTTTCTTTAGCTCATATGCTAGTTCAGTTACCTGGGGTACATCTAAACGATATTTTTTTAGTTCCTCAACTTTTGAAAATATCTCTCTTGGTGTACCTTGCATTACTACTTTTCCCTGATCCATTACTACCACATGATCCGCCTCAATCACTTCTTCCATATAGTGTGTAATTAGTACGATTGTCACATTCTCTTTTTTATTCAATTCCTTAACAGTTCTAATAACCTCACTTCGACCAACTGGATCTAACATGGCAGTTGGTTCATCAAGAACAATGCAAGATGGCTTCATAGCCATAATCCCTGCTATAGCAACACGTTGCTTTTGTCCACCTGAAAGCTTATTGGGAGAATGACTTCTATATTCTAACATACCAACAGCTTTCAGACTGTTTTCTACCCTTTGCCATATCTCAGCAGTAGGAACTCCAAGGTTCTCAGCACCAAAACCTACATCCTCTTCAACTACTGTACCAATAATCTGATTGTCCGGATTCTGAAATACCATACCTGCACTCTGTCTTATATCCCATATCTTTTCATCATCCTTCGTGTCCATACCATTTACCCACAATGAGCCTTCTGTAGGAACTAATATGGCATTGATATGCTTTGCAAAAGTTGACTTTCCACTACCGTTATGCCCAAGGATAGCAACAAAATCACCCTTTTTAATCTCTATATCAACATTATCAACAGCGCGGGTAATGGATTCTACATTACCTTCTTCATCACGTCTAATATATTCAAAAACCAAATCCTTTGATTTTACCATATCCATACTATTATCCATACTAAACCTTCTTATTATAAAATTTAATATTGTCATATGACATTTTTTTAACTTCCTACATTGTAAGATATTATACTAATATTTGCAATGTATTTTTCATTTATCCCTTACCTTTTGTTTATTCCCAATCTTTTTCCTAAAAAAACATCCTAGCATGATAAGTTAAATGTATCTATTAATTTTATGATCCCTTTGACATTGTAGATATGTAGATATATAATGACTTAGAAGAATAACACTTAACGATGGGTGACAAAATGAATATAAATATAAATAGTAAAAATGAGGGTTCAGCCGAATTAATGAAAAGTACTTTAGAAACCTCTGAAAAGTTTTCAAATAAATCTAAGAAAAAAATGCCTTTTTCTTTTAAAGACATTTTTGAATATGGCAAGCTCATAGTATTTGCCTTTATGATAGCCTATATAATAAATCATTTTATTATCGCCAATGCGATTGTTCCTACTGGTTCCATGGAGACAACCGTCATGCCAAATGATAGAGTTTTAGCCTTTCGTCTATCTTATTTATTTGATGAACCTCAAAGAGGAGATATCATTATATTTCAATTTCCAGATGATGAAAATCAGGACTTTTTAAAACGTATAGTCGGTATGCCTGGTGATATTATAGATATTGTTGATGGAAAAGTTTTTATAAACGATGGCAACACTCCTTTAGAAGAAAACTATCTAAAGGATATACCTAAGGGCAACTATGGACCTTATGAAGTACCAGTAGATTCCTATTTTGTTATGGGGGACAATCGTGATAATTCTTTTGATTCTAGATTTTGGGACAATTCCTTTGTAAAACGAGATAAGATTATTGCAAAAGCTATCTTTAGATATTTTCCTACCTTTCAAATATTAGAATAATGCATGCATCATCAAATATTAATATAATTCAAGCATCTTAAATATACTTTTAATCAATGAGCGATTGAACTAGTTTTCAAAAAACCTATATAAACTGAACAAAGAAACCAAAATGGGCTCTTAGCACTACAAACTCTCATAAGTTTAAAGTACTAAAAGCCCATTCTAACTTTATAAATGAACTATTAATTATTGTTTAATAGTTCATTTATTTTTTTATTTATTCAATGCTAGAATTATTATTCTGATGGATAATTCTTAATTGATTACACTAATTCAATTAAAACTTCCATAGCTGCATCACCTTTACGTTGGCCAATCTTTACGATTCTTGTGTAACCACCGTTACGGCTAACATATTTAGGAGCTATTTCATCGAATAATTTATCTGTAACATCTACAGTTTTAGTGTTTCTTTTTCTACCAGCTAATTCTGTAGGAACTTCTGTTACAGGATAAAGGAATTTAAGCATTTGTCTTCTTGCATGTAGACGAGATGCACTGTCTTTTTTGATAGTTTTATCAACTTCATCAAATACAGTAACTTTTTTACCGTTAACTACTTCTTTAACAGTTTTACCATCTTTATCTTTGCGAGCAACTTTAGCTTTTACAGTAACTGTTTCAAAATTATCTTTTTCTTTAACAGCTAATGCAATCATTCCTTCAGCAATACCACGAATTTCTTTCGCTTTTGCTTCAGTTGTTCTGATTTTACCATTGTATAATAAATTCGTTACTTGGTTTCTAAGTAACGCTTTTCTCTGACTGGAAGTTCTTCCAAGTTTTCTATAGCCTGCCATTTTTTTCCCTCCTTTGACTTCTGATTTTAGTCATCGCTTACATTAAGTGATAAGCCAAGCTCTTTCAGCTTTGCAAGTACTTCTTCTAATGACTTGCGACCAAGGTTTCTTACCTTCATCATATCTTCAGAAGTTTTATTGGTTAATTCTTCAACCGTATTTATTCCGGCTCTCTTAAGACAATTGTATGAACGAACGGAGAGCTCCAATTCGTCTATATTCATTTCCAGAACTTTTTCTTTCTCATTATCTTCTTTTTCAACCATAATTTCAGCGGTTTTAGCATTTTCGGATAAATCGATAAATGAATTTAAATGCTCACTTAATACTTTTGCAGCTAAGCTGACAGCTTCATCAGGAGCTAAAGTTCCATTGGTATAAACATCAAGTGTAAGTTTATCAAAGTCAGTTATTTGACCAACACGGGTATTCTCTACACTTAAATTAACACGTTCAACAGGTGTGAAGATTGAGTCAATAGGAATTACTCCAATTGGTAAATCATCATTCTTGTTTTTGTCCGCACTAATATATCCTCTACCCTTTGTAATGGTAATTTCCATATACAGTTTGCTGTCATTGCCGCCGTTTAACGTCGCAATAACCAGTTCTGGATTTAATACTTCAATATCAGGATCAGCTTGAATATCTCCAGCTGTCACGATACCTTCTCCTTCGAATTCAATATAAGCAGTTTTCGGCTCATTTGTCTCACTGGTATTTTTGATTGCTAAGCTTTTTAAGTTCATTATAATTTCAGTAACGTCTTCTTTTACTCCAGGAATAGCACTAAATTCATGAACAACTCCATCAATCTTAACTTGACTGACTGCAGCACCGGGTAAGGATGAAAGCATAATTCTTCTAAGAGAATTGCCCAAGGTTGTACCGTATCCTCGTTCCAAAGGTTCTACTACAAAACGTCCAAATTTTTTATCTTCAGAGATTTCTGCAATTTCAATTTTTGGTTTCTCAAAATCAAACACAATAGGACCCTCCTTTTGGGTTATTATGATACGATTAATGATTACTTAGAATACAACTCGACGATAAGCATTTCATTTACCGGAACATCTATTTGGTCTCTTGAAGGAAGTTCTTTCACTGTTCCTGAAAGTGCTTCGTGATTTACTTCAAGCCAAGCTGGTGTTAATCTTCCACCAGTTACTTCTAATACGTCTTTATATCTTTGTGCGCTCTTGAATTTTTCTTTGATTTCAATAACGTCACCTGCTTTTACTACATAAGATGGAATGTTAATGCATTTTCCATTTACTAATACATGTTTATGATCTACGATCTGTCTTGCTTCTGTTCTTGTTCTTCCGAAACCTAAACGGAAAACAACATTGTCAAGTCTTAATTCTAAAAGAATCATAAGATTTTCACCAGTTGTACCGATTTTCATCTTTTTAGCTTTGTCAAAGTTATTTCTGAAAGGTTTTTCTAAAACTCCATAAATGAATTTTGCTTTTTGTTTTTCTCTTAATTGTAAGCCATATTCACTTATTTTTTTACCAGCTCTAGAAGAAGTTCTGTTAGACTTCTTATCTATTCCTAAATATACTGGTTCCAGACCTAGTGATCTACATTTCTTTAAAACAGGACCCATGTCTCTTGCCATTGTTACTTACCTCCTATTAGACTCTTCTACGTTTAGGTGGTCTACAACCGTTATGAGGAACGGGAGTGACATCCTTAATGCTGGTTACTTCGATACCACATGCTTGAAGTGCACGAATTGCAGCTTCTCTACCTGATCCTGGTCCTTTAACCATAACATCAACTGTTCTAAGTCCATGAACCAATGCTGCCTTTGCTGCAGTTTCTGCTGCCATCTGTGCTGCATATGGAGTTGACTTTCTAGATCCTCTGAAACCTAAACCGCCTGCACTTGCCCATGAAAGAGCATTGCCTTCTGCATCTGTTAGAGTAACAATTGTATTGTTAAAAGATGACTGGATATGTGCCTGTCCACGATCAACGTTTTTCTTAACACGTTTCTTAGTCACTTTTTTCGCTATCTTTTTAGCCATTTAACAAACCCTCCTATTGGATTTTAATTACCGTACAATATTATCTGATCTTATTTCTTCTTATTAGCAACTGTACGCTTCGGTCCTTTTCTAGTTCTTGCATTAGTTTTAGTCTTTTGACCACGAACTGGAAGACCTTTTCTATGACGGATTCCTCTATAACATCCGATTTCCTGAAGCCTTTTAATGTTTAATGCGATTTCTCTACGTAAATCACCTTCAACCATTTGTGTTGCATCAATAATATCACGAATTCTGGCAACTTCTTCGTCTGTTAAATCTCTAACGCGTGTGTCAGGATTAACATTAGCTTCTTTTAATATACGGTTGGAACTTACTCTGCCGATTCCATATACATAAGTAAGACCGATTTCTACACGTTTCTCTCTTGGTAAATCTACACCACTGATACGAGCCATGTGCGTATTACACCTCCGTTAATTTGTTAAGAGTTATTTCCTTAAGTATCATATAACTATACATCCCATAATAATAATCAGATTACTGTTGTCCATTACAAATGTAATGCAACCATATTTCTTTCAATTATTATAATTCTGGGTGCTGTCACATGGTGAAATGCATACCTAAATAAGTACTCTTTGTAATAGTTGTTGTTTTACATTTTCATAAAAATTCGCAACGCACAACACACCCAGGTGTTTCGTTGCACAGCCGCTTTAAATTGTGCCAGGAAGATGATTCCCCTGCAGAGCCTATGATAATGACATAAACTCAAAATAACTTAATTCAAAAGTTATCCACAATATCACAATTGCAAAAAGCAGATTGTAACACAAAAAGCAAGAACTTATTATATTAAATCATGAAAACTTATTCTAGAGAAGAAATTCACATTAACATTTACAGAAATTAATCAAGTAAATCTTGCCTTTCATCACTTCTAAAGATAGCCTTTCACTAATATTAGCCTTGTCTTTGTTTGTGTCTAGGGTTATCACAGATTACTCTGATACTTCCCTTTCTTTTAATAATCTTACACTTTTCACAGATGGGTTTTACTGATGACCTTACTTTCACAGTAATTCACTCCTTTCAAAAAAAGTCCGTCTATCATTATAACACTATAATAATAGAAAATCAAGCAATAAATAACATTATTATTTAATAAATAATTTAGGATAAATCATTTCCTTGTAAATCATTTAATAATAGATACCAATAACAGATCATTCAATAATAAAGTAATCACTTGAAAATTTATAGTAACTATTTGTCACGCCAAATAATTCTACCTTTGGTTAAATCATAGGGAGATAATTCTAAAGTTACTTTATCGCCAGGTACGATTTTAATGAAGTTCATGCGAAGTTTTCCGCTAATATGAGCTAATACCTTGTGTCCATTTTCAAGTTCTACCTGAAACATAGCATTAGGAAGCTTTTCGATTACGGTTCCTTCTATTTCAACTACATCTGTTTTTGACATTACGTCACCTCCATGATTTGAAGAAATACAACTAGTTGCCATATGGCAACACTACTTTAAACTAATTCATTCTTTATGTTTTGTTTATAGATCTTAATTGCTCTCTTAATCTCTTCGTCTATTACTTTGCTGTTATTTTCCCACTTCTTTAATAGACTTTGATCTCTAAAGGACAAACTAACAACATGTTTTCTATTTTTTCTCTTAGGGTTATTTATTGAACGAAAAACTCCATCCACTAAATATACATATTCTTCTGTTGTATTTATTATGATATAGATTTTATCTTTATCTTTCCCAGAAGTTGCTGTAACAAATTCACCAAGCTTATACTCTGTCATTCTAATCTCCATCTATTATTAATTTCCACCTCATAAAAGGATTTTTAGTCTGTAGACTTATTAAAATTAGGTAAGGATAGAATTTCAGGTAATCCCTCTGTTATTAATATGGTGTTTTCATAGTGAGCGGACAACGTCCCATCTTCTGTTACAACAGTCCATTCATCATCTTCCCACAAAACATCAGGTCTTCCCACATTAACCATAGGTTCAATGGCTAACGTCATTCCAGGTTTTAGTAAGATTCCTCTTCTTTTACTTCTGAAATTAGGTATTTGAGGTTCTTCATGTAATTTAGTTCCAATACCATGCCCCACCAAATCCCTAACAACTGTAAAACCATTAGACTCTACATAATCCTGAATAGCAGAGGATATATCATTTAAATGATTGCCAGCTTTTGCATATTTAATACCTTCAAAGAAACTTTGCTTTGTAACTTCAATTAATTTTATAGCATTATCAGAAATTTCGCCTACAGCATGGGTTCTTGCTGCGTCAGAATGATAGCCTTTGTAGATCACTCCAGCATCAAGACTTACAATATCACCGTCTAAAAGAATTCTTTTTTTAGTCGGAATTCCATGAACAACTTGATCATTTACTGATACACATACTGCCGCAGGATAGCCATTGTAGTTTAAGAAAGAAGGAATACATCCATAACTTTTGATCAACTCTCTGGCCTTTTTATCAATGTCTAACGTAGAAATACCAGGTCTTATTATTTTCTCAAGTTCATCATGAACTGCTGATAAAATTCTCCCAGCCTCTCTCATAATCTCGATTTCTCTTTCTGACTTAATTGTTACTGACATAAGTTTACCTCATTTCTACATCTGTTAGCTATTTTCTCTGCTTATAGTCTATAAATATATTACTTTTCTAAAACCTCAAGTATGGCATCAAATACAACAGCCATATCTTTCGTTCCATCTACTTCTACTAAGATTCCTTTATTCTGATAGTAATCAATTAAAGGTTGAGTCTGGTCATGATATACGTTAAGTCTTTTTAATACTGTTTCAGGCTTATCATCATCTCTAAGGACTAATTCATTATTACATACATCACAGATGCCTTCTACTTTGGTAGGAATATGCACCAAATGATATGTCGCGCCACAAGTTACACAGGCTCTACGACCAGCCATTCTATTAACGATATTATCATCTGGAACTTCTACGTTAACAGCATAGTCAATTTTTTCATTGATTGCCTTTAGTGCATTATCTAAAGCTTCTGCTTGAGGAATTGTTCTTGGAAAACCATCAAATACATAACCATTGGCACAATCTTCTTGTTTCACACGGTCAACTACTAGATCCACAACTAATTCATCAGGTACTAAAAGTCCTTGGTCCATATATGCTTTCGCTTTATTGCCAAGTTCTGTACCATTTTTTATGTTTGCTCTAAAAATATCACCAGTTGATATATGAGGAATTGTATATTTATCAGCAATTCTTTTTGCCTGTGTTCCTTTACCAGCACCTGGTGCACCTAACATTATTATCTTCATACCAGTATCTCCTTTCAACCTTTAAAAACGTTTAAACATTTTTTGCACAATCTGCAAATGGCGGGGTAGGACCCCGCCTTAAAAAATCTTTATGTCTACTAATCGTTTAAGAAACCTTTGTAATGACGAACTAACATTTGAGATTCAATTTGTTTCATACTTTCAAGTACTACACCTACAATAATGATTAAAGATGTTCCACCAAAGGAAATCTGTGCATTAAATGCACCTGAGAAGAAGATTGGAATAACAGCTATGATAGTAAGTGCAACTGCACCTACTAAAATAATGTAATTCAATACTTTAGTCAGATATTCTGTAGTAGGTTTACCAGGACGAATACCTGGAATAAATCCACCTTGCTTCTTCATATTATTAGATACTTCTATCGGATTAAATGTAATAGAAGTATAGAAATATGCGAAGAAAATAACAAGTGCAATGTAAATTAATAGTCCTAATGTATATTGGAATTCTCCAAGGCTAGAAAAATCACACCAAGAATTCTGGTCTAATAAGTACAATACTTTTGGCCAAATATATGCTCTTGCCGGTTGTACACCAAAAAAAGAGGATACAACAATAGGAAATTGCATTAATGAACCAGCAAAAATTACAGGGATAACACCTGCAGTGTTAACTTTCAAAGGAATATGGGAGGATTGTCCTCCTACCATTTTTCTACCCTGTACTTTCTTTGCATATTGTACTGGAATTTTTCTTTGTGCATTTTGTAATATAACTACAAATACAACTACCGCTACGATAACTGCAATGATAACTACAGCACCTAAAAGTCCGTTCATTACATTAGATGCACCAAGTACGAACTGTCTAAATAACTGTGTCATATCACTAGGTAACTTAGCAACAATGTTAATTAAAAGGATAATTGAGATACCATTTCCAACGCCTTTTTCTGTAATTCTCTCACCAAGCCACATTAAGAATGCTGAACCAGCAGTCAATGAAGCTACGATGATAGCTACACTAATAAATGAATAGTCATCTAAATATCCTGATCTACCAAATCCGATAGCCATAGCTATGGATTCTATTAATGCTAATGCTACTGTTACATAACGTGTATATTCAAGAATCTTTCTTCTTCCATCTTCTCCATCTTTCTGGAGCTCCTCTAGCCTTGGAATGGCTATAGTGAGGAGCTGCATAATAATGGATGATGTAATATAAGGCGTTATGCTTAGTGCAAAAATCGACATCTGTGAAAAAGAACCACCTGTTAAAGTATCAAAGAAACCTAAAGAAGTCTGTAGTCCAAGTTGTTGTGAGATTAATTCTCTATTGATTCCTGGGACAGGGAGTTGAGAGCCAAGTCTTACAATTATCATTGCAATAAACGTAAACAATAACCTACTTCTTATATCTTTAATCTTAAAAGCATTTCGGAACGTCTTAAACATCTCCTAAATCACCTCAGCATTTCCACCAAGAGCTTTAATCTTTTCTACTGCACTTTCACTGAATGCAGTAACTTTAACGTCAAGCTTCTTAGTAAGTTCTCCATTTCCTAGGATCTTAACACCATCTTTTGGGTTTTTAACAATACCGATTTCCATTAAGGATTCAATAGTAACTACGGCACCGTCTTCAAAACGATTAAGTCTGTCTACATTCACTGCCACGATTTCTTTTGTGTTTCTATTAGTAAAACCTCTTTTAGGTAAGATTCTGATTAAAGGAGTCTGACCACCTTCAAAACCAATTCTTGGAGCACCAGAACGAGCTTTCTGTCCTTTATGTCCTTTACCTGCAGTTTTACCATTACCTGAACCATGTCCACGGCCTCTTCTAAAATTATCACTGTGTTTGGAGCCTTCAGCCGGTCTTAATTCTGACAAATTCATCGAGTACACCTCCTTGCTTTAAGTTTATTATATCTCTTCCACTTTCACTAAGTGTCTAACCTGATCAACCATACCTCTTGTAGAAGCATTAACAGGAAGTTCTACAGATTTGTGAAGTTTTTTAAGTCCTAAAGCTTCAACTGTTTTCCTGTGTTTAGGGATAGCACCAATAGTGGATTTAACCAATGTTACTTTTAATTTATCTGCCATTTGTGGCACCTCCTAACCTAACATCTCTTCTACAGAAATACCACGGAGTTTCGCAACTTCCTCAGGAGTCTTTAATTGACTTAATCCTTCAATTGTAGCTAAAACTACGTTTTGCTTATTGTTGGAGCCAAGAGACTTTGTACGGATGTTTTTAAAGCCAGCAAGCTCTAATACGTTACGAGCAGGACCACCAGCAATAACACCAGTACCTTCAGGTGAACGTTTTAATAATACGCTTGCGCTACCAAACTTACCAACATAATCATGTGGTACACTGCCGTTTTCATCAATAGGAAGAGAAATCATTTTTTTGATCGCATCTTCTTTGCCTTTACGGATTGCTTCAGGAATTTCTGTTGCTTTTCCTAAACCTGCACCAATGTGACCGTTTTTATCACCAACTACTACTAAAGCTGTAAATCTAAAGTTACGACCACCTTTAACTACTTTAGTAACACGTTTGATTGATACTACTTTATCTTCTAATTCGCCTAATTGACTAGCATCAATGATTGTACGTTTCATGTGTTTTCCTCCTTGCTTAGAATTCCAAGCCAGCCGCACGGGCTGCTTCTGCTAATGCTTTTACTTTTCCTTGATATATAAAGCCGCCTCTGTCAAAGACAACAGCTGTAATGCCGAGTTCTAATGCTTTTTTCGCAATCACAGTACCTAAATAAGTAGCTGCTGCTGCATCATTAGTTTTTTCAAGTTCAGCCTTAACATCTTTTTGAAGTGTAGAAGCTGCAGCTAAGGTCTTACCAACTGTATCGTCAATAATTTGAGCGTACATATGATTATTACTTCTAAACACAGCTAAACGTGGTCTCTGAGCAGTGCCAGAAAAACGATTACGTAATTTTCTATGTTTATTAACACGGACTTTAGATCTTGATTCTTTACTAACCATTTGTTTTCACCTCCAATTATTTCTTACCAGTCTTACCAACTTTGCGTCTAATAACTTCATCAGAATACTTAATACCTTTACCTTTGTAAGGTTCTGGTCTTCTCTTATCTCTGATTTCAGCAGCATATTGGCCAACTTTTTCTTTATCTATACCTGAAACTGTAATTTTGTTTTGTCCTTCTAATGTAGTTTCAACACCTTCTGGATCAGTCATAACAACTGGATGAGAATATCCAAGGGTTAATGTTAATTCTTTGCCTGCTTTAGCAGCTCTGTAACCAACACCATTTACTTCAAGAACTTTTTGATATCCAGTAGTAACACCAGTTACCATGTTAGCGATTAATGTTCTTGTAAGACCATGTAAAGATTTCATTCTCTTTAATTCGTTTGGTCTAGTAACAACAACTTCAGCGCCTTCTAACTTGATGATCATTTCTGTAGGTAATACTCTTTCAAGTGTTCCCTTAGGTCCTTTTACAGTAACCTTATTATTTTCTGCTATATCAACTGTAACTCCTGCTGGTATAGCGATAGGCATTCTTCCTATACGTGACATGCCCGCACCTCCTATTATTTTTTGTAGGTTGTTTTTAGCAATTAGGAGTCTGGTATGACATATAATGCGCCCAGACTCTACATCTCATAAATTACCAGATGAACGCTAAAACTTCTCCACCTACATTAAGTTTTCTTGCTTCTTTATCAGTAACAACACCTTTATTTGTTGAAATAATTGCCACACCAAGACCTCCAAGTACTTTTGGCAGTTCATCTCTGTTGGCATAAACACGAAGACCTGGCTTAGAGATTCTCTTAAGACCTGTAATTATTTTAACGTTCTTATCTTTACCATATTTTAGAGTAACATGGATCGTTTTAAATCCGTCTACTTCTTCGATTTCATATTTTTTGATATATCCTTCTTTTAAAAGAATGTCAGCAATTGCTACTTTCATCTTTGAAGCAGGAATATCTACTGTATCATGTTTTGCAGTATTTGCATTACGAATTCTTGTAAGCATATCTGCAATTGGATCGCTCATTGTCATGTCATTTGCCTCCTTCCTTGTTTCCTACCAGCTTGCCTTCTTAACACCTGGTATTTGTCCTTTATAAGCTAATTCACGGAAGCAGATTCTGCAAACTCCGTATTTTCTTAAATATGCATGTGGACGACCACAGATTCTGCAACGATTGTACTCTCTAGTTGAAAACTTCTGTGTACGTTGTTGCTTAACCTTCATTGACGTTTTAGCCATGGAATTCCCTCCTAACTATTTTTTGAATGGCATACCGAATAGTGTCAATAATTCACGAGCTTCTTCATCTGTTTTCGCAGTGGTAACAAAGATAATATCCATACCTCTTACCTTATCGATTTTGTCATATTCGATTTCAGGGAAAATAACCTGCTCTTTTATACCAAGTGCATAGTTACCTCTACCATCAAAAGCATTCGCATTTACACCTCTAAAGTCACGTACACGAGGTAATGCTAAATTGATTAAACGATCAGCAAATTCATACATTTTTTCGCCTCTAAGAGTAACTTTACATCCAATGGCTACACCTTCTCTTAACTTAAAGTTAGCAACAGATTTCTTAGCCTTAGTAATTACTACTTTTTGTCCAGCGATAATTTCTAAATCTTTAACAGCAGCATCTAAAAGCTTAGAGTTATCTTTCGCTTCACCAACACCCATGTTAATAACAATTTTGTTTAATTTAGGTACTTCCATAACGTTTTTATAGCCAAACTTCTTAGTCATACCATCTATAACTTCATTCTGATAAAATTCTTTTAATCTTGTCAACTTCTGAGACCTCCTCTCTTAGAATTAGTCAATTACTTCGCCGCTTGCTTTAGCAACGCGTACTTTCTTAGGACCTTTTTTACCTTCAACAGTTGTAAAACCAACTCTGGTAACTTTTCCTTTATGAAGGTACATAACGTTGGATACATCAATCGGTGATTCCTGATGGATAATACCACCCTTAGGATTTGCTTGGCTGGCTTTGCTATGCTTTGTAACCACATTAACGCCTTCTACCAACACTTTGCCTTCTAATACAGCGATTACTTTGCCTTCTTTGCCTTTATCTTTACCAGTGATAACTTTTACGCTATCGCCCTTTTTGATTTTAATAGTAGACACAGTCGACACCTCCTTATAATACTTCTGGTGCTAATGAAACGATTTTCATGAATTGTTTTTCTCTTAATTCCCTTGCTACTGGTCCGAAGATACGAGTTCCCTTTGGATTCTTATCTTCTTTTATAATAACAGCTGCGTTCTCATCGAATCTGATGTAGGAACCATCTTTACGACGAGCACCTTTTACAGTACGAACTACAACGGCCTTAACAACGTCACCTTTTTTTACAACACCACCTGGTGTTGCATCTTTAACGCTGGCTACAATGATATCACCAATACCGGCATATCTTCTAGTAGATCCGCCAAGTACCCTGATGCAGAGTAATTCTTTTGCACCGGTGTTATCAGCAACTCTAAGTCTTGATTCTTGTTGTATCATGACCATACTCCTTTCAGAATATCCTATTTTGCTTTTTCTATAATCTCTACAAGTCTCCATCTTTTATCTTTAGATAAAGGTCTTGTTTCCATAACTTTTACTCTATCGCCAATACCGCATTCATTATTTTCATCATGTGCTTTTAATTTATACGTTCTCTTAACGATTTTATTGTATAGCGGATGCTTTACGTGGTCAATAACTGCAACAGTAATAGTTTTATCCATTTTGTCACTAACTACTTTACCAGTACGAACTTTTCTTAAATTTCTTTCCACAACAATTTCTCCTTTCCTAATATCAATATAGTACATTGATATAACAATGCTCAGGTGATTAGTTAGAAGCCTTAGCTTTTTCAGAAATCACAGTTTGAATTCTTGCTATATTCTTTCTAACTTCTTTAATTCTGCTGGTATTATCCAACTGATTTGTTGCGTTTTGGAACCTTAAATTAAAAAGTTCCTTCTTAGCAGCTACTAATTCTTCATTTAATTCGGAAGCATTCTTTACTTTTAAATCTTCAACATATTTATTAGTTTTCACTGCCCGCACCTCCTTCTAAGTCTGCGCGAGAAACTATCTTACACTTAACTGGTAGTTTATGCATTGCAAGACGTAATGCTTCTCTTGCTGTTTCTTCTGGAACTCCAGCAATTTCAAACATAACGCGTCCTGGTTTAACAACAGCTACCCAGTATTCTAATGAGCCCTTACCGGAACCCATTCTTGTTTCAGCTGGTTTCGTAGTTACAGGTTTATCTGGGAATATTTTAATCCAAACTTTACCACCACGTTTGATGTAACGAGTCATCGCGATACGGGCAGCTTCTATTTGGTTAGATTTAATCCAAGCTGGTTCCATTGAAACCAGACCAAATTCGCCGTTAGAGATAGTATTGCCTCTCATTGCTTTTCCTGCCATGGAGCCACGGAATTGTTTACGACGTTTAACTCTTTTGGGCATTAACATTATTTATCGCTCCCTTCCTTTTTTGCCTTTGTTGGAAGTACTTCACCTTGGTAAATCCAAACTTTAACGCCTAATTTACCATAAGTTGTATCTGCTTCTGCAAAACCATAATCAATATCAGCACGTAAAGTCTGTAGAGGAATAGTTCCTTCACTATAGAATTCAGTACGAGCCATATCAGCTCCGCCAAGACGTCCAGCTACTGCAGATTTAATACCTTTAGCACCAGATTTCATTGTTCTTGACATTGTAGATTTCATTGCTCTTCTAAAAGAGATACGGTTTTCAAGCTGTGCAGCAATATTTTCAGCAACTAATTGTGCATTTAAATCAGGTTTCTTAATTTCCTTGATATCTACCATTAATTTATTAGAGGTAAATTTTTGGATTTCAGATTTTAATTTTTCGATTTCAGCTCCGCCTTTACCAATAACCACACCAGGTTTTGCAGTAAAGATAATAACTTTTAAACGATCAGATGCACGTTCGATTTCAATCTTAGATACACCTGCGCTGTATAATTTCTTTTTCAGATATGTTCTGATATTGTAGTCTTCAACTAAGTTGTCTGCAAAATCAGCTTCAGCATACCATCTTGAGTCCCAGTCATTTATAACTCCGACTCTCAAACCATGAGGATTAACTTTCTGTCCCATTACTTACCTCCTTATCTTTCATTTAGTACAACAGATATATGGCTAAGTCTCTTTAAGATTCTGTAAGCCCTTCCCTGTGCCCTAGGTCTAATTCTTTTCATTGTAGGTGCTTGATTAGCAAAACATTCTTGAACGTATAATTTGCTAACATCCATACCATTATTGTTTTCAGCATTAGCGATTGCTGATTTTAATACTTTTTCTATAACAGTTGAAGCATATCTTGGATTGTAAGCTAAAATACCAAGAGCAGTTTCAACATCTTTACCACGGATGGCGTCTAAAACGAAACAAGCTTTTTGCACAGACACTCTTGCATAAGAAACTTTTGCTCTAGGTCTTGTATCTTTTTTCTCATTTCTTTCTCTTTTTATCTGGGATCTATGTCCTTTCGCCATGGATGAAACCTCCTTTCAATACCATCAAACTATCTTCTAGTCTTCTTTTCGTCTTTACCATGTCCTCTATAAGTTCTGGTAGCAACAAATTCTCCTAATTTGTGTCCAACCATATCTTCTGTTACATACACAGGCACATGTCTTCTACCATCATGAACTGCAATTGTATGTCCAACGAACTGTGGGAAAATAGTAGAACGACGTGACCAAGTCTTAACTACTGACTTATCGCCAGCATTATTCATTGCATCTACTTTTTTAAGTAAATGATCATCAGCGAATGGTCCTTTTTTTAATGAACGAGCCATAGGTTTAACCTCCTTAATTATTTAACAGTTTTACCGTCTCTTCTTCTTACAATCATCTTATTAGATTTCTTGTTAGTTTTTCTAGTCTTTAATCCTAATGCAGGTTTACCCCAAGGTGTTACAGGGCCTGGACGACCGATACCTGTTCTACCTTCACCACCACCGTGAGGATGGTCATTAGGGTTCATTACGGAACCACGAACTGTAGGTCTGATACCCATATGGCGTTTACGACCAGCTTTACCAATGTTAATTAATTCATGATCAATGTTACCAACCTGACCAATTGTTGCACGAGCAATGATTGGAACCAATCTCATTTCGCCTGAAGGCAAACGAAGTGTTGCATATTTTCCTTCTTTCGCCATTAACTGAGCTGAGTTACCAGCGGAACGAACTAATTGTCCACCTTTGCCAGGATATAATTCAATGTTGTGTACCTGAGTACCAACAGGAATGTTTTGTAATGGCAAGCAGTTACCTACTCTAATTTCAGCTGTTTCACCATTCATTAAAGTTGTTCCTACAGTAAGTCCGTTAGGTGCTAAAATGTATGATTTTTCACCATCTGCATAGCAGATTAATGCGATATTAGCTGTTCTGTTTGGATCGTATTCAATTGTTAATACTGTTGCTGGAATACCATCCTTCTTTCTCTTAAAATCGATAATTCTATATTTTCTTCTAGAACCACCACCGTGGTGTCTAACTGTAATTTTTCCTTGATTATTACGACCTGCATTCTTGTTCAAAGAAACAAGTAAGGATTTTTCAGGAGTCTGAGTTGTGATTTCTGAAAAATCAGATGAAGTCATATGTCTTCTGGAAGGTGTATATGGGTTAAACTTTTTAATTCCCATCTTTTGCACTCCTTTCGAGCATTTATTATTCTGTTATCGGCGAATAAACACCATAATTTTTTGTTATTTCTTATAAACCAGAGAAGATTTCAATTTCAGCACTATCTGCTGTTAATTGAACAATTGCTTTCTTCACTTTGGAAGTCTTACCAGAAGTGTTTCCACGTCTTTTAGTCTTTCCATCTAAGTTCATTGTGTTTACACGTAAAACTTTAGTTCCTGTAAACATTTTTTCAACTGCTTCTTTTACCTGGTTCTTTGTTGCATCTGGATGAACAGAAAATGTATATTTTCTTTCACTCATTGAATTCATACTTTTTTCAGTAACAATTGGTTTAAGTATTACATCATAATATTTTATATCAGCCATTATGCGTACACCTCCTCGATTTTTGCTACTGCATCCTTAGTAAGAACTAATGTATCATATTTTAAGATGTCATATACATTAATTGTATTAGGTAATGCAGTAATTACAGTAGGAAGGTTTCTTGCTGAAAGAATTACATTGTCATTCTTTTCTCCAAGTACTACTAATGCTTTATTTACTTTTAAACTTTCAAGTACAGCTGCCATTTTCTTTGTTTTGATTCCATCAAAGCTAAGTTCATCAAGAACAAAGATTTTGCTTGCTTCTACTCTAGAAGTTAAAGCAGATTTTAATGCGATTTGTTTTTCCTTCCTGTTTAACTTGAAAGAATAATTTCTTGGCTTTGGAGCGAAAACAACACCGCCGCCTTTCCATTGTGGTGATCTTGTTGAACCTTGTCTTGCATGACCAGTTCCTTTTTGTCTCCAAGGTTTTCTTCCGCCGCCGCTAACCTCAGCACGAGTTTTAGCACTTTGTGTTCCTTGGCGTTTATTAGCAAGTTGTTGAACAACTGCCATATGAACTAAATGTTCATTTACTTCTACTCCGAAGATAGCATCGTTTAATTCAATAGAACCAACGTTTTTGCCTTCCATATTATAAACAGATACGTTTGCCATCTGTGTGTTCCTCCTTTCTCAAAGCTTCTAGTTTGCTTTAACGGTATTCTTTAACATTACTAATGATTTCTTAGGTCCTGGAACAGCACCTTTAACTAAGATAATGTTATTCTCAGTGTCGATACGAACCACTTCAAGGTTTTGTACTGTAACTTTTACATGACCCATATGTCCTGGCATGTGTTTACCTTTAAATACTCTACCTGGTGTAGTAGCTGCACCATTGGAACCTGCATGTCTATGGAATTTAGAACCATGAGCCATAGGTCCTCTGGACTGACCGTATCTCTTAATAGCACCTTGGAATCCTTTACCTTTTGATGTAGCAGTAGCATCAACTCTTTCACCTTCAGCGAAGATGTCAGCCTTGATTTCTTGTCCTACTGTGTAATCAGCAGCATTTTCAAACCTGAACTCTTTAAGATATTTTTTGTTAGATACACCCGCTTTTGCAAAGTGTCCTTTTCTAGGTTTATTTACTAACACTTCACGGATGTCGCCAAAACCTACTTGAACAGCGGCATATCCGTCATTTTCAACTGTCTTTACCTGTGTTACAACAAGCGGACCTGCTTGTAATACAGTAACGGGGATTAACGCTCCGTTTTCATTAAAGATTTGTGTCATTCCGACTTTTTTAGCTAAAATCGCTTTTTTCATTCTTTGTTGCACCTCCTGTTTAATCTACAGCGGATTACATTTTCATGCAATCATCCTAGATGGTCTACCTTGGTGCAGGCATCAAAGCCTTACCCTATATATAAACCCTAAAGGATTTGTTCTTAAATATTTACTTGTGAATTAAAATGATTATTTTGTTTTCATTTTAATATCAATGTACACACCAGCTGGCATTTCTAATCTAGATAATGCATCTACTGTTTTTTGTGTAGGTGTAATGATATCTACTAATCTCTTGTGTGTTCTTTGTTCAAACTGCTCTCTGGAATCTTTGTATTTGTGTACCGCCCTAAGAATTGTAATTACTTCTTTTTTAGTAGGTAGGGGTACTGGTCCACTCACCTTTGATCCTGTCTTCTTTACAGTTTCGATGATTTTCGCAGCTGATTGATCGATTAATTGATGATCATACGCTTTCAATGTAATTCTCATTACTTGACTTGCCATAAAAAAAGTCGCCTCCTTTTCGCACTTAATATCAGTACGACAAGCGGTGACTGTACACTCAACCGTGTGTGTCCCAAGCGAAAACTTCCAAAAGCGCCATTAATAAGCGTCTTGTAATTTCACATAGGATTAACCCACGTTTATCTGCCTCATGCAGAAAGATTCGTTTTGTACAGTGACTTGTCGCCAGTTTCATAACTTGACATTCGCTCCACGGAAAACCTACATAATATATGTAGCAACCTCTCGTTTCTACGCTATCAATGCCACAGCATTAATTAGTATACTACAGCAAAAAGAATTATGCAAGCAATTTTTTTACAAATTCAAAAAAAATTTTGAGTGCTATTTATTCCTTAAAAGGATGAATAAATAGCACTCATTTTATACATATTATAAATCTTTTTCTAATAAAATTAATTTAATCTAATCTTTTTAGCTATAATAACTATTAACTTTTATCTATTATTTTTCGAATTCTATCTGGACTTATTTTTATGTTATGATTAGAGTCTAACAGACCATTCACTTCTTGATATACATCGGTTAACTGTGTATAACAATAGCCACAGCATCCAGGGATATTTACAATGGCTGAGGTAACATCTTGGAATCTTGCTATTACACTTTCTAGATCTACCTCCGAATCTCCATACCCCCAATTATTTCCGCTCGTATCTGTTCTTAATGCAATACCACCATATTCTGTAACCATAACCATTCGCTTATTAGCATCCATTTTATCACCATAGGAAAGCAAACGACGTCCACCAGGAAATAAGCCTTCTGGTTTTTCCAAAGCTTCTTTGGTATATTTTTTACTAATCTCTTCTCCTGTACTGGCATAATCATGAATGCTTAAAATATCAGATTCAACGTTTTCCCATCCATCATTCGTACTTACAAGCCGTCCTGGATCATATGCCTTCGCCATAAAATATAACATTTTTCCAAATTCTTGTTGCCTACGATCTGTAACGATTTTTCTTACACCCCAAGATTCATTTAATGGAACCCACGCTACTATACATGGATGATTTCCATCTCTTTTTATGAATTCTTGAAAATCTCTTGTTATATTTTCCATTTCCTGATCACAGAATTCATAGGCGCTAGGCACCTCTCCCCAGACAATTAATCCGAATACATCAGCTAAATAATAAAACCTTGGATCTTCTATTTTTTGGTGCTTTCTTGAGCCATTAAATCCATATTCTTTTGTCATTTCAATATCATGACAAAGTGACTCTATGTTAGGCGGAGTTAAACCACTTTCCTGCCAATAGCCTTGATCTAGAATCATTTTCAGAAAATACGGACGGTTGTTTAATAAAAAGCGACCTTCATCAACACTGACCTTGCGCATGCCAAAATATGTTTCTACTGTGTCTAAAGATTTCCCTTCATGATACAACCTAAAAGTCACATCATAAAGATTAGGCGTTTCAGGGGTCCAATAGTGCACTTCATCTATAGCGTCTTCTGCTTTTAAAGCTACGACAATTTCGGTTCTCTTCCCATCTAAACTTGCTATGATTTCCTTAACTGTTATCCCTTTGTAGTTTACAATTAGATTAATTCTATCCCCTTTTTGATATTCATCTACTGTAACGGACGCAATAAATCGATTATTATCAATATCAGGCTCAAGCTTAATGTGATTAATTGGTTTTGCTTCAACTGCCTCTAACCATACCATTTGCCAAATACCAGATGTTGGTGTATACCAACATCTGTCTGGCGTTTCCTTCCAGTATTGCTTTCCACGTGGGATTGCAGTATCTGTATCATCTTTAACCTTAACTACAATAACATTCTCACCTTGTGTTATGCTTTTATCAGATATATATTTTGTTATTTCAAAATTAAATGGGGTATAACCTCCAATATGGCTTCCTAACTTCTGATTATTAATCCAAACTTCCGCTTCATAATCCACCGCACCAAAGCATAAAAATATTCTCTTACCAATCATGCTACTTGGTAATGTAAATGTTTTACGGTACCATAGTATCTCATGGTATGATATATCATTTATTCCACTCATTGGTGTCTGATACGCAAAAGGAACTTCAATTGTTCTTGGATAAGATGACGAGCTAAATACTTTGTCTTCGTTCTTAAATTCTTCACCAAACGCAAACTGCCAAGTACCAGACAAATCTGTCCAGTCATTTCTCCGATAATCTGGTCTTGGATACGATAAATATGGTATCTTATTCATTTATATCACCCCATATAAATTGTTAGAAACAATACTTCCATAATTATTAAATGGATTTTCAATTGCAATCCGTCCTTCTGCACTATCACTAAGTCCACTATACAAATCCACTTTTCCGTCGGATCTCATAACAATTCCTGATGGAAATACACAATCTGCAAGATTTTTCTTTTTAATAGGGTATGGTGGAAATAATTTTCTTGTACCAATTATTTGATAATCATATATTTCTCTTGTATTAGGATCCATAACAAAAGCCATGTTCATATAACAAGCCTGATTAATATCTTCTTCATCTATATAATTGTAACAAATATGACCTACAACACCAATCATGCCACTACTAAGCAAATATGCCTGATTGCAGCCGCCCCATTGTCCTTCTTTAAATAGCCCCGGAATATTCTCTGCATTTTCAATTACTTCTGCTGATAAGTCATCTAACGAATCAATAACAGCAAATCCAACAATTGCAGCAGTTCCATATTTTTCTATCAAATGTTCACCACGAGGTCTTGAAAATACACCGATTTTTCCATCTTTTAGTTCCACCAAGCGTATATCTTTCATTCGATCGGGACCAGTTGTAAAATAGTACATATCCATAATATCATGACCCTTATAAAAATAACCACAATAGGAATCAAGCTTTCCTTGTCTTATACGAACATGGGTTCCGCCAAGAACTAGTTCACCATGAATCACACTAACAAAAGGGTCTTCCAATTGATAAATCATAGATTTTGGTACTAGTTGGTATGTATCTTTCTCCACTCGTTCAAAAAGCCCTACCCAGGAACGCATCCACTCATCATGTCGTTCAATACGTCCATAAATATAATGTTTTTGATTCCACATAAATGGTACTGAACAGTTATAGACATCATATCCATCAACACCTAAAAATTTTATTAACACCGATTCCATTGGGACATAGGAATTTTCATACTCCGTTTTCCATTTGGACACATCCATGTACAAAATTCTCCCTTACTTCATTTTATTCTCGTATTCAATCATCCAGGCAATATATTCTTCTTCCATCTCTTTTGCCGCAGGGAAATAAACATCATTTAAAAATTCTTCAATTTTTTCTAATTCAATTTCCCCTACTATATACTGAACTTCCATTTCAGATAGTTTTGTTATTACATCTGGATTATCCGATTTAAATGTAGTATAAAGAGGTGCCTTAACAAAAGGTACATGAACTTCTGTCATATCACTTTTCATATTATCAAAGTCCTGAAAATACTTATCAATACGTTCTTGTGTTGACGCATTCTCAATAATTGCGGATGCACCATCTTTTGCATATGCAAATGTGAAGTAACTGCTTGTTACACCCAATACCTTATTAGATTGTTCTTCTGTTCTATCCACCATACGATTTTCATAATCATAAGAATTATAATGCTCACCTTCAATTCCAAGTGAATTTAATGCAAATCCTTCATCTGACATTGCATAATCAATCAGTTCCAAACATTTATCAACATCGGCATCGGCTGAGATCATCCATGTTCCCCACATAGATGGTTCAATGTATTCTACCCTTTCTCCATTTGCTTGCTTTGGAGCACCAATATACGAATACCTGTCAATTGCATCTGATTGTACTTTTAATAAAGTCATTACACCTACTTGATGATCTTGTAAGACTCCGACGCGATCGGATGCTAACTTTTCTCTTGTAGCTTCCAATGAATTTGTAATAAACTCTGGATCAAGACTTCCATCTTCATATAATTCTTTTATATAAGTCAGATATGGTATATATCCGCTCATTTTCTCTTTAATCTTATATTGGCCGTCCGTGTCTTTCACACGTTCTAGTCCAAATGCAAATTTTAAAGGCATTATTGATATCGGTTCCCCGCTTGCTAAATTAAATGAAAAACCATAGGTATCCTTAACTCCATTCCCATCTGGATCATTAAATGTAAATTGATGTAATACATCTTTTAATTCATCTAAAGTATTCGGAGCACTAAGTCCAAGGTTATCTAACCATTTCTGGTTAATAACAAATCCCCAATAATTATCGACATTTGTTCTTGGTATAGAATGAATCTTACCTGTCTGTGTGGAACGAATGGCCTCCCAATACTCTTTTGGTACTGTTTCCATAATATTAGGATAATTAGCAATCTTATCATCTAATTCAGCTAATAAACCATCCTTAGCCCATTGCTCATAGTTCTGGTCAGAACCTCCCCAATTATATATGATATCAGGTATATCTCCAGATGCCATTGCAATTTGCAGTTTTTCATTATAATTATTAATCGGCGGCGCATCATATTCAATCGATACATTTACCTTTTCTCCCAACGCTTTAATGATTGGATTATTGTCTACTACAACTTCAGGGTTAACTCGATTAAATATCTTGATGGTCCCCTCTGCTGAAGAAGAGTCTTCTTTCCTACTACACCCAGATAATAGGGAAAGAACAATTGCTGATACACATAGCAAACTTACTGTCTTACGAAATTTTCTCATGATTTTACCTCTCTCTTTTTTAGTCTTTCTTTTCCTTAACTTTTTCCTTTGAAAAGATAGGCTAATTATGTCTTATCTTTAGATAGAAGTATATAATATTTATGATTCCAAATAACAAACTTCTGATGTTTTATACTTTTGGTGCATCATTGTTATTAACAAGCATTTTTCGATATGCCCCCGGAGTTACGCCTTCTACATTTTTAAATATCTTAATAAAGTAATGCGAATAGTTAAATCCTACCTTATTAGAAATTTCCTCAATGGTTAACGTATCATCTCTTAATAACTCCTTTGAAATCTCAACCTTTTTATAATTTACATAATCGTTGAAAGAATACGAGGTGTTTTCTTTAATTAACTTAGCAAGATAATTACGGTTCATATTAAATTGATAGGATATCGTGTTTAAATTAAAGTTATCGTCTGATAAATGATCTTCTATATAATCCAATATCGACTGCACTAATATATTTTCATTTTTATTATTTTTCTTTGTTATTTCTATACAAATGGTTTGAATTAAATCGACAATGTAATCATAAACATACTCTTTATCAGGAATATCCTTTAGATCTAGATTACTTGATGTTTTAATGGAAATCGGTAATGACGAAATATGTTTAAGTAATTCAGCTTGCAATTGATAGATATAATTTTTAATATTCATATCACTTATAATTGAATGATTTAAAAATAGATGATTCATATATTTGTCTAAATAAAAAATACAATTATCCATATTAGCTACTAACAGATTATTAACAATTTGCTTTTCATAATTAATTGGATAATCAATGTCTCCTTTTAGCACAGCAAATTTGTCATAGGTCATAATTCGTTCAGGTAAAGATAATTTATATTCTAAAATTTCCTCACACTCTATCATTGCCATTGATAATTCACTATATCTTTTTTTTCCGGTGCTAACTGCAATATAAACTTCTTTTTTATAAGTATTATTTAATTTATGATAAAGTTCTTGTATAAATACTTTCTCGATAAGTGAATGATGAATCACATGCGTATAATTACATACAATTGCAATCATTCCATGATACATAGTAATTGGCTTAATAAATATTTTATCATTATCCGTGCAATTTTGTATTATATATGAAGAAACATATTTAAAGAGTTCACTCGGGGCCCCCCCAACATCAATAAGTAGCAGCAAGAAATCATCATAACAAAATAGCTGTTTGATACTCTCTAATTCCATATAACTTTTATTATTCTTAAAATTAGTTTCCTCTAACAAAGCTTTCATTACATTTTCATTGTAATTATATAAAAATGAATCCAAAGGTTTTGTCGTATGACGAATAACTATATAAATAATACCGATAAATAATATAATTGTTACACAAATAAATAAAAGTGTGATGTATTCATTTATCATATCTGACAGATCGATTGTAAAGGGAGCTTGTAGATAAAAATTCCAATCCAATAATTTTGAATGCCCATAAGCATCCATTACGCCGCTTTTATTGGAAAATAACGACCAAAAAGGCGGATTGATCATTTCCATAGACGAATCCATCTCAAATTCACTCATATTGGCTGCAATCAGTTCCATGTTTGGTGATACAATAATCTGATTATCTTGATCATAAATATATAATGTTACATCATCTTCTACTGTATTTCTTTTCATTATATCTTGATACAATTTATTCATGTCTACATTAAGACTTAATACTGTTGCATAACCTTCTTTCGTTTTATCAGGCAAAACAACAACCAACGAATAAAGCAAGTCCATATTTACATTCATATTTCTAATGATATGTGGATTTACTCTAGAAAAATGCTTTTCCTCCATTGCTTTAGCAACATAGGTATCATAAAAATCATTGACAGAATAAGTGCATCCTGTTTTCGAATCAAATATTATTTCTTCTTTCTCTGAATACAAATATGCGGAGTGTAAATACTTATTTTCAAGAATTATGCTATTTAGCTTTTGATACAATTCCATCTCTTTTAAAACAGTCTCTTTTCTAGTTTCTACAATGTTCACTAGTTCGCTTTCATAAATCCCTAATTTATCAACCTTATCAGTTATCTGATCTATAACAAGTTCAAATGAAGATTTTATTTGATTCACTAGATGTGAATTAGCTTGATGCGCATAATTTAAGAAGGTAAATTTCATGGTAGAATAAAACAAAATCATTCCAAATAAAAAAATTATTACAATAACTAAAGATAATAATTTAATAAAACTTTTCTGCAACTTTTTCTTTATCATAATGTTCCCCCTAGTGTAGCCTTAGAAATCCATTATAATGGAGGGCTAAAAAGACGTCAATAACACTTAACCAAAGAAATAACACAAATGCATTTGGTAGTATTGTATAGCATTATTTCTATATACAGAGAGTTTATCTACAAATATAATAAACGAAGAACAATCAGAAAGGATGAAATTATGAAATACTTAATTAGGAAAAAATATTTATATCTAATGTTGCTACCTGGACTTTTATATTTTCTAGTTTTTAATTATGCTCCAATGTATGGCATATTAATAGCATTTAAAGATTTTAATTTTAAAAAAGGAATCTTAGGTAGTGATTGGATTGGTTTTGAAAATTTCAGGTATATGTTTCAATTGGAAAACTTCTATAATGTTTTTAAAAATTCCATCTTGTTAAGCATATCCAGAATTGTCGTTACCTTTCCTATTCCAATCATTTTAGCACTCTTATTAAATGATATTAAAAATGCTAAATTTCAAAAAACCTTACAGACATTTTTTTATCTTCCCCATTTTGTCTCATGGGTTGTAATAGGTAGTATTCTAGTAAACTTCTTATCACCAACAAACGGAGTAATAAACAATATTATAAGCTCTATGGGCGGTGAACCCATTTTCTTTTTAGCTGAGGAACCGTATTTTATCCCAATTGTGTTATTGACCTCCATCTGGAAAGATTCTGGCTGGGGAACTATTATTTACTTAGCTGCTATCACTGGTATTCCAAGTGAAATGTATGAAGCTGCAAAAATTGATGGTGCAAACAAATTGAAATGCCTTCGATATATTACATTTCCAAGTATAAAATCTACTATAGTCACAATGTTAATTCTGCGTCTTGGTAGCATTATGAATAATGGTTTTGAGCAGATCTTCATTTTACAAAATACAATGAACTTAAGCGTTTCAGAGGTTTTCGAAACCTATACCTATCGTCTTGGTTTAATGGATGGTAGATATTCATTTGCAACTACAGTTGGATTATTTACTTCTGTCATCGGAGTTATTTTCTTACTGATTAGTAATAAAATAGCTAAAAAATTAGGTGAAGATGGTATATGGTAAAAGGAAGGTGATTGTTAATGAATAAAATAAAAAATAAGTTTAAAAACAAATCGAAAAGTGATATGATTTATCAAATCTTTATACATATTTTTCTTACATTGTTTGCATTTCTCTGTTTGTATCCTATTCTTTATGTTGCAATATATTCTATCACACCATATTCAGAATATCTTGCTAACCCACTAAAGCTTATTCCAAATGAAATAGATTTTAGTGCATATAAAAAATTATTGAATTTTCCTCTGATTTTTTCTGGATATAAGATAACTATTATTATTACAGTAGTTGGAACAATTTTAAATATAGTATTATTATGCCTCTCTGCTTATCCGTTATCGAAAAAAGATTTAAAGGGAAGAAATGTAATTTTAGCATTAATTACATTCACTATGTTTTTTAACGGTGGTTTAATTCCAAATTTTTATTTAATAAGAAGCTTAAATTTATATGATTCTATAGCTGCTCTGATTTTACCTGGTTGTTTAGGTGCCTACAACTTAATTCTTATGAAAAACTTTATTTCTCAGTTACCACCAAGCTTAGAAGAATCAGCTTTTATTGACGGAGCCAATGAATTTACAGTTCTATGGAGAATAATTGTACCCTTGTCTAAACCTGCAATAGCTACATTTGTTATATTTCACGTTGTAAGTCAATGGAATTCCTATTTTAACGCAATTATCTATACTAGCAAAAGAAAATTATGGCCATTGATGCTTGTACTACGTGAAATGGTTGTTGAAGATGGTATGGCCATGTTGAATCAGGGCGCAACTCCTGATAGCGCCTCCGTCAACACGTTTACCTTAAAAATGGCTACCATAATTGTATGTGTTCTACCTATTTTATGTATCTATCCATTTATGCAACGATACTTTACAAAAGGAATAATGGTCGGTTCTGTCAAGGGTTAGGAACAACTTTAAAGTCAATAAAATAATATATTACAATAATACATGGAGGAAATTATATGAATAAAATGTTACCAGAACTAAAGTCAAGCAATGTAATAAAAAGATATAACAACGGAGAACCAATCCTTCAAAAAAAGGATATACCATATGAAGCAGAATGTATTTTTAATGCGGGTGTTGTAAAGTTTAAAGGTCGCTATATTATGGCGTTTCGTAATGATTATAACTATATTTCAGAAGCTAGATTTGGAGGTTGTGTCATCGGGCTAGCTTATAGCCCAGATGGAATCCATTGGACAGTTGAAAAAGAGCCTTTTTTAACCGTAGAAGACATGAACGACCCTGATGTAACTAGAGTTTATGACCCTCGCCTGACTGTAATAGACGATGAATGCTATTTATGCTTTGCTGTAGATACGAAACACGGAGTGCGCGGTGGAATTGCAGTTACAACAGATTTTAAATCTATAACTGTTCTTTCGCTTACTGTCCCTGATAATCGAAATATGGTTTTATTCCCCGAAAAAATACAAGGAAGATATGCACGATTAGAGCGACCTTTCCCTGTGTATTCCCGAGGTGGAGTCCATCGTTTTGATACTTGGATTTCCTTCTCAAATGATTTGGTTTATTGGGGAGATAGTCATTTACTCCTTCCGGTAGAGCAAGTTTCATGGGCAAATGATAAAACAGGTCCTGGTGCTCCACCAATAAAAACGGAAGCTGGATGGTTAACCTTGTTTCACGCCGTAGACCTTGATCCTACTAGAGGCAAACATGGTTGGGAATCAAGTTGGCAAAAGCGTTATTGTGCTGGAATAATGTTACTTGATCTAAACGATCCAACAAAAATAATTGGAATGTCCAAAGAACCTTTATTAGCACCAGAATCAAAATATGAAGTTGATGAAGGATTTCGTACCAATGTTATCTTCCCAGGTGGCATGATACTAGAAGACAATGGAGAAGTTAAAATTTATTATGGTGCTTCTGATACTGTTGAATGCTTAGCTACTGCTCATGTAAATGATTTAATATCTCTTTGTAAACCTTTATAATAAATATCATATACATAAATAAACCGCCACACTATAGAAACAATCGTTTCATAGTATGGCGGTTTTATTTTTTCTCTACTTTGTTAGTATATTTTCCAATGCCCTATAAGCGGTTGAAAACGCTTCTTTAGGATCTGCAAACCTTCGCACCTGTCCATCCTTTTCTAAATCTTTGATACCACTAAATTCATAAAGGTGAGGTTCTAAGCTTAAAAATCCATCATACTGTTTTTCCTCTAATAACTTTAAAATATCTGGCAATATGCCGTCTCCTTCTCCAGCTGGAACTACCTCACCACTCTCCCACTTAGCATCTTTAATATGAATATATGCAACATATTCTTTTAACTTCGTGTAAGCTTCCATAACCTCCTGGTGGCACTGAACAAAATTAGCGAAATCAAATGTACATTTAAAGTGAGGTCCATAAAACTCTTTCATTAATTCTTCACATCGCTGAGCATTATCCCCATAAATTCCTTTTTCATTTTCATGTAATAAAATTACATCTTCTCTCTTAGCCAACTCTACCATCTGTTTCATTCGTGCAAATACATCTAAGCGATAGGAATCTGGGTTCTCTCCCTCTGGAATATAAAAACTAAACATACGAATAAACTCAGTTTCAAAAATCTTTGCAATCTTAATAATATGATTAAGTTTTTCTAAATGATTTGTGAACTCTTCCGTTATTAATATCTTTCCAATGGGCGAGCCTATTGCTGAAACTTTTATTCCATGCAGGTCTAATTTATTTTTTAACTCTCTAGCTTCTTCTAGTGTGAATTCTGCCACACCTTTTCCATTCGCACTACGTAGTTCAAGATAATGAATACCAAGTTCTGTAAGCACTTCTATCTGCTTATCGATATTGGTATCAATTTCATCAGCAAATCCACTTATTTTTTTATTCTTTAAAATTGTCATTATAATTTCTTCCTTCCGTATTTGATTTATCAATGATGCTTTCATATGCAGCTGACTCATATATATCCATTGTTAGTAAAAAGATATCTTCGACTCCAAAAATATCAGCAGAAAAAGTCCTTGATTCCTCTAGACAATGATAATACTCCAAAATACAAGCATTATGTCCATTTCCCCAGTAATCTTTGCCAAGAACATCTCCCTGCTTAAAAGAAATTTTCTTTCTTTCCCCTTCCCTATTTATGCAAAATACTTCACTTCCCTCTAAACGCACTGTCATATTCTCACATTCAATCTCAATTAAGATAGGACTATTCGTGACGTAAGCTGTTGTGGCATAAAAACATGCTTTTCTCTTATCTTTGTATTCTATTAATGCATTCAAGGTATCTTCTACTTCAATTTCTTTGCTCAAATGAAAATTTGCCATACGCGCCTGTATTTTTATTGGTTGTCCTCCCATAAACCGATTTAATAAATCAAGTGTATGGATGGCCTGATTAATTAAACATCCCCCTCCTTCTTTTGACTTTCTTCCTCTCCAGTCACTTTCTATGTAATACTCTAGATTTCTATCCCATGTTACAAACCCACGTCCCCCAATAATCTTTCCAGCTTCAGAACTATGAAGTAATGTTTCAACCGCCTTCGTGCTATCATTAAAACGGTTTTGGAAACAAAATCCCAGATGAGTTCTCCCTTGTTCAACCATATTTTTAAGTATTAAAAATTCATCCTTTGAAATGGCTGGCGGCTTCTCCATAAATACATTTACTCCCTGTAAAAGGGCTTCTATTGCCATAGGAACATGAAGATAATGTGGCGTACAAATGTGGATTACGTCTACCTTTCTTTGAGAAAAAAGCTCCTCAATCGACTCAAAACATTTCGAACTTAAATCCCCAAACTCATTATTAAATTCTTTCGCCCGCTCTATAATACAGTCTACAAATGCAACCAATTTAACTTTACTCATTTGATTTAGTATCTTAGCATGGACCTTTGCAATAGAACCACATCCAACAATTGCTACTAGCATCTTGGCATTCTTTTCTAACTTATCATTTCTAATTTCTTGAATTTTTTTCTCCATTCATTTACACCCCATTTAAAAAATGAGCAAACTCATGCTAAAACATTGGACTTCTCATACTCATTATCAGCAGTTTATTTCTCATGCCTGTTATTCGTCATTCCGTTCAAAAATCAGGCATACTAACTAAATGTATAAAATGCAATTATTTATTCATTTCCGAGACTACTCAATTATTAATCTTTTATGAGAGGATACTTTCCTTCCTCTTTAATTCGTTTATTTAACTCCTCAATAAATAAATCTTCATCAAAATCATAATCTACTTCCTTACCAAGCCAAGATGATAATAAAATGGCATTTGCCAACTGAACTCCATATATACCATCTGACCCAGGTGCCAATATAGGTTCACCATGAAGAAGATGAGCTGCGAAATTTTCCAATACAATACAGTGCTGATTTCCCCACGTCGAAGCAAACTCAATTTTTCGTTCTTCATATTGATTATCCACACCATTTTCTGCAAAGCACTTAATTGGATGACTTAGTGTAAAATTCTTATCCGTTTCTGTTTCAGATACAACTAGCTTTTGAACTGTTGCCTTACTACTATTATCTACAATAATCTTACCGCAATCACAGTCAATTTCTAGGCGATCAGTTCCTATGATATCATGGGTAGATGTAACAAAGACACCAGTTGCTCCATTTCCATAATCTAAAATAGCAGTCACATCATTCTCTACTAAAATATTACGATGCAATCCAAACTTACAATTTGCATAAACTTTCTTAGGTTTTCCACATAGCCATTGTATTAAATCTAATTGGTGTGGTGCCTGATTTACTAACACACCACCCCCCTCAGCTCCCCAAGTTGCTCTCCATTGACTTTGGTTATAGTAATTAGAGGAACGCCACCATGTATTAATGATCCAGTTTGTACGGCGAATTTCTCCTAATTCTCCACTACTTATTATTTTCTTCACCTCTTGATACAAAGGATTGGTTCTTTGATTAAACATAATTGCAAATGGAACCTCTGGATATAACTTGGCACACTCTAATAACTCTTTAACCTGTTTCGTGTATACACCTGCTGGTTTTTCAATAATTACTGGCATTCCACGGAGAATTGACTTAATCCCCATATCTGGATGAAGATAATGAGGTACGGTTGTAATTACGGCATCCACATCCCCACTTTCTATCATACTAATGTAATCATCATAAACTGGTATCTCTGGATATAAATTCATTACTTTTTCTCTTTTTTCTGAATCGATATCACATACTGCTCCTAATTGCATACCTTTCACTTGGTTGTTATACACAAAATTGGCATAGGCACTTCCCTGCGCTCCAAACCCAATAACTCCTAATCTAACTTTATTCATATGATCTCCATTTCTCAACATTTACAGTTGTAATTTAAGTGTTGTAATTTAATAATTCTAGTATATAATATAATTATTGCATTTTCTTTGCCAATATTGTTTATTTTATTGCGTATATTGTGTACCCAAACTGCAAGCGTATTTTAAATTTTTCTGAAATACTAGAAGGAGGAGATATGCCTAGAGACTTTAAAAAAATAACCATACCTCAAATTTCAGCAGATCATACTATATCGAAGCATGCAACTACACCTGACTTTCATTTACACAGCAATTATGAAGTTTACGTTTTTCTTCAAGGAAATGTAAACTACTTTGTAGAGCAAAGTTGCTATCAGTTAGTGAGAGGAAATGTACTTATTTTTAACAGTCAAGAAGTCCATTCGGTTGCTAATTTAACAAACGATACCTATGAACGACTAGTACTCCACTTTGATCCTCAGTTTATTAAACCTTTTTGTTCCACACAAACCAATCTTTTAGATTGTTTTACTAATCATCCACCGGGCGTTCATAATCTTGCCTATCTTAATGAAACTAAACTTAATGAGTATAAAAAGATATTTAATACGATAAGAGAATCTTTACATAATAATTCTTACGGAGCCGATGCGTTATTAAATGCATCCTTGATACAGCTCTTAGTAATGATTAATAAAATGTACCAAGAAAATACTATTACCGTTTTAGGAACCCTCCCTCACCGAATACAACCTATCATGAATTACATTGATATGCACATTAAAGAGGATTTATCATTAGATAATATAGCAAAAGCACTGTCCTTAGATAAATATTATTTATGCCATTTATTTAAAAAAGAAACCGGCTCAACACTCTTTCAGTATATTATTGTTAAAAGAGTGGCATTAGCAAAACAACTCTTATTACAAGGGAAAAGTGTTACTGAGGTATGTGATGCCTCTGGTTTTAACGATTACTCAAATTTTATCCGTACCTTTAAAAAAGTATCAGGCATTCCACCAGGCAAATATAAAAATAATTAGTGACTGCTGATTGACTCTTAATCCATTGATTTTACTGACTTTTACTTCGTTTTATAATATAATTCTTAAGTGAAGTATTATAATCAGCGCAATAAAAAAGATTTGTAGCAGAACATATTATCATGTTCTACTACAAATCTTTTTTATCTAAAATCTTATTTTATCTTTTCTATTCAACCACTAAATCCAAAGTGGATTTATGCTTTTTGCCATCTTCCTGAGGCTCCACATGGAAGCACTAAATGATTCGAAGAAACCAATAGACCAATTTCATCAGCATTGATAACTCCCTTATATTTAGAGTTTATCTCAACGCCCAAAAGATATGCTAAGACTGCTGGCTGCAATCCGGTTGTATAGGAATTGATCAAAAAGAATAAGGGATCACTTGTTAATACATTCTGACACAATTTCACAAAAGGATGTATGCTCTCTTCTATCTTCCATATCTCACCTTTTGGTCCTCTTCCATAGGAGGGTGGGTCCATAATAACCGCATCATAAAAATTACCACGTCTAATTTCACGTTCTACAAATTTCACACAATCATCCACAATATACCGAATTGGCGCTTGTTCTAAACCTGAGAAAGCGGCATTTTCTTTTGCCCAGGTTACCATCCCTTTTGAGGCATCCACATGAGTAACACTTGCTCCTGCTTTGGCGGCTGCAAGGGTTGCTCCACCAGTATATGCAAATAAATTCAATACTTTAATCTCTTTGTCTGGGTTCTTTTGTTTTTCTTTTCTAATCAGATCACCAAACCATTCCCAATTTGCTGCCTGTTCCGGAAAAAGACCAGTATGTTTAAAACTAAAGGGCTGTAAATTAAAAGTCAAATCTTTGTAATTAATCTTCCACTGTTTGGGCAGGTCAAAAAATTCCCATTCCCCACCACCTTTGCTACTTCTATGATAATGACCATTTTTGTTTTTCCAACCCATCTCCGTCTTCTCTGTATCCCATATTACCTGAGGGTCTGGTCTTACCAACAAATATTTTCCCCATCTCTCCAGCTTTTCTCCATTAGATGTATCTATTACTTCATAGTCTTTCCAACCGTCTGCTATCCACATATTTTCTCTCTTTCCTATCTACAATACTAAAACCTTACTACAGATTGTCCCTAATTACAAGAAAAAATTCATTCAAAATTCACCAACACTGCTATTTTCCCTAGGCACTTACATAGTAAGAATACAAAAACTTTTTATCCCAATCAAATAAGGATTAAAGCACAGAAGACTCTCTAATCATTACTTCTGTATTGATGATTACTATTTCTTTGGGAAGATCCTTATTTTCAAGCCTCCAAATCAATCTTTGTGCCAATCTCTTGCCCATTCTCTGGTTACCAATATGAACCGTAGTTAAGGAAGGTGATAATAACCCCACTTCCTCCTTGTCATCAAAGCCAGTTACCGCAATCTCCTTTGGCACTTTAATCCCCCTTTTTTTAAGCCAGAGCATGACATCTTTGGCGATCTCATCATTCGCACAAACAAAGGCTTTGGGAAGCTGTTCTAAACCAGCCAATTCGGTAGAGACTTCTTCTTGCCTATAGTACTTATGCGCCACTGAATTGGTGATAAGAAATTGCTCCTTAGGTTCTATATGGTGTTCACACATAGCCTCCATAAATCCATCATACCTATCTCTTATTGTTTTGCAATAACTGATATCTCCTATAAACCCAATCTCCTTAATTCCCTGCTCTATTAAATGCTTTGTAAGCATTTTCATGCTATAAAATCCTTCAAATAAAATTACATCCCCAAGACCTGCTATTTCATATATATCACTTGGACCATCTAGAAAAACAATGGGCACTTCCTTCTTTATAATTAATTCCAAAAAAGCTTTGCTAAATACATTCAGAATAATGATTCCACTCATATCGGATTCCATATCCAAGGGGGATACAAGATTTTCTTCCTCTTCATCACTAATGAAATTAAGCTGTAACTTACAATTATTTTTGTTTAACTCTTCTGAAATCCCCATAATAATACGGTTCCAAAAGGTAGAGAGCTCTCTTCTTGCAAATACCACAACAGTCTTTGCTTTCTCTATATGACTTTTTACTTTATATTCCTCTAAAACCCTTTGAGAAAGTTTTTGATATCCCAATTCATATGCTTTTTTTATTACCATATATTTTGTCTCATAGGCCACTGTATTGCTATTATTAAGGGCTTTTGCCACGGTATTTCTTGATAAATTCAGTTCTTTGGCAACTTCCTGAATTGTGATTTTCTTCATTCGTACTTCCTCCAAATTATTTATACCCATTCAACATGTGAATTACCCTAATGAAATGCTCATTATTTAAGCATTATAAATGCACGCTATTAAAACAATTATGCATTATAATAGTAGCATTTATAATACATAATTACTTTATATCACAAAAATTAGGTTGTCAAATGTATTTTCTTTTAGATACGTTTATAAAGCTTTCATCTTTTTATAATTTTTTTAACCATATTTTAACTTGACGATAAAAGGAATAAATACTAAACTGAAAGAGTAGATTATCAACGAATGGTATGAAAATATAGGAGGTTACGTTATGGGTATTTTATCCAGATTTAAAGACATAATGGCAAGTAACATAAATGCTTTACTTGATAAAGCTGAGGATCCTGAAAAAATGATTGATCAATGTTTAAGAAATCTTAATACTGACTTAGGAAAAGTAAAAGCCGAAACTGCTAGTATAATGGCTGAAGAACAACGTGCTAAACGCGTATTAGAAGATTGTAACAATGATATAACTAAGATGCAAAACTACGCACTAAAAGCGTTAGAGTCCAATAATGAAGCCGATGCAAGAAAATTTTTAGAGCAAAAAGCATCCCTTACCTCTAAATTAAAAGGCTATCAAGACGCTTATGATATTTCACATAAGAACGCATTACAAATGCGTGAGATGCATGATAAACTTGTTACTGATATCAATGAATTAGAATCCAGAAAAGAAATGATCAAAGGTAAGTTAGCAGTTGCCAAAGCACAGGAAAGAGTGAACAAAATGACTTCCTCTGTTACTAGTGCCAATGATTCCATTGCAAGCTTTTCAAAATACGAAGAAATGGCAGATAAAGCACTTGATAAAGCCAATGCTATGGCTGAATTAAATCGTAATTCCAGCAATACCATCGATGATTTAATGGATAAATATAACGAGGATTCAAGTATTGATCATGAATTAGAAGCTCTAAAGGCAAGTTTAAATAACTAGTTCACACTTTTTAATAAAACATTTTGCAAAACATGATAAAATCATGTTAGTTGGATATGTAAGATAAGCGGCAGCTAACTAGTCTGCTGCTTATTCTTGTATCAATTGATAGAAGTGTACGAATGAGTGAAAATTATAGATTGAAAGGTTGCCACATAAAGATTCTTTCACTCATCTTTATTTGTGGCAGTATCACAGGAAAACCTGTGATATACAACGGGTGTAAACATGATTGTACATTACAAATGCCCCAGCTGTGGCTCAGATATGGCTTTTGATAGTACCAATGGTATGCTTCATTGTGACAACTGTGGAAGAGATGAAAACATTGCCACAATGGAATCAGAACACAACCATGAGTCAGAGAATAGCAGTGCCTACTTTAAGAAAGAAGATATAACAGAATACCATTGTAATAATTGTGGCGCAGTTTTGATTACAGATAAAGATACTACTGCTACCACTTGTAGTTTTTGTGGTGCAGGGGTTGTAATAGCTGACCGCTTAGAAGGTGCACTAGCACCTGCTAAGGTTATACCCTTTTCCATTAACAAAGAGCAAGCCCAGGAGGCCTTTAAAAAATGGTGTAAAAAGGGACGTCTGACACCTAAGGGTTTTATGAGTGCTGACAGGATTAAAAGTATTACTGGTCTATATGTACCTTTCTGGCTGTATGATATCAATGGCAAAGGGGAAGCAGATGCCACCTGTACCAGAGTCCGCTCCTACACCCGTGGTGAATATATTTACACAGAGACTGCTTATTATCATGTATACCGTCAGGTTGACTTAAACTATGTTAAAATTCCTGTGGACGCTTCCGAAAAAATGAATGATGAACTTATGGATAAATTAGAGCCTTATCATTATAATGACTTAAAGGATTTTAACATGCCCTATCTTGCTGGATATATGGCTGAAAAGTATAACTATGATGATAAAACCCTCTTTCCTAGGTTGAAAGAAAGAGGCAATGACTATGTTCGTAGTTACCTTCGTTCTACCATACATGGCTATACTACAACTACTTATAATAGAGAAAATATAAACATAAGCAAAAAGAATGCATGGTATGTATTATTTCCTGTCTGGATGGTCTGCTATGATTATAAAAAATCAGAACACACCTTTGCTATGAATGGCCAGACTGGAAAAATTGTAGGAAAGCCCCCTCTAAGCCCTGGGAAAATTGCAGCCTGGTTTGCAGGTGTTAGCGCTGGCGTATTTACTATTTTTAAAATTATAGCGGTCATGACAGGAGGTCCATTGCTATGACAAAAGGTAGATTATTTATCCTCTCCTTCTTTCTACTATTGGTTATGACCATAACAACAGGGAATACATTACTCGCACAAGCAGAAGAACAGAGAGTCTATGACGATTATGGGTATTTTTCTTCTACAGAAGTTACTAACTTAGAAGAAATATGTATAACCTATGGCAAAGAAGGAAAAGTTGATATTGTAATGCTTATTACCAACGGGCTAAATGGGAAAATACCCAAGACCTATATAGAAGATTTCTATGATAACCATGAATATGGATACGATAAAATCCAAGGTGATACAGTAATTATTCTACTTAACCTAGAAGAAAATAATCGCTCTGTTTACATACAGGGCTATGGTAATGCAGAGTACTATGTTAATAATGATAGAATCGAATACATTCTAGATGATATCACCCCCCACTTAAAAGACGGCGCGTATTATGATGCCTTAGAATTATTTGCGAAGGAAGCTGCTTACTATATGCAGGAGGAAACTGGCGTAAAAGTCTCACCTGCAACTGGTTTAGAAGGATCCGGTAATTATTATGGTGAATCCTCTTATGATGGCCCAAGTAACTATTATGGTCAAGAAGAGGATAATATCCTTTATAATACCTGGGTACAATTAATTTGTGCCCTCGTAATAGGTGGTATTACTATTGCTGTCATGATTGGCAATTCAGGTGGTCGAATTACCACCAATAACCGGACTTATTTAAATGAAGGTAATTCAGGTCTGATTTCACACAGAGACGATTATATTAGAACCACTACAACTCGTGTAAGAAAACCGCAAAACAATAATAATGGCGGTGGCCGTAGTAGTGGTGGTGGCGGTGTTTCAAGTGGCGGCCACTCTCATAGTGGTGGTGGTAGAAGTTTCTAATATCACTGACTTAATCATTACTCATATGAATGGAAGAACGGAAACCTGATCACTGTGATTACAGGAATATAACTGCAGTATAATAGAGATAGGAAGGAAAAAAATATGGGATTTTTTACTGGTCAATTTTCAAATGTAGTGGAATGGGAAGAATTTAGAGAAGATATGTTGTTTTGGAAATGGAGTAATAGAGAGATAAAAAAGGGTAGTAAGTTAATTTTACGTCCTGGTCAAGATGCTGTGTTTTTATTTAATGGCAAATCAGAAGGTATCTTTACAGATGAAGGAAGCTATGACATTGAATCTGAAATCATTCCATTTCTTTCTACCCTTAGTGGATTTAAATTTGGTTTTAACAGTGGTATGCGTGCTGAAGTATTATTTATAAACACAAAAGAATTTACGGTAAAGTGGGGTACCAAAAATGCAATAAACATACCAACAGGGGCTCTGCCCGGTGGCCTTCCCATTCGTGCCAATGGAACATTTCAATTTCTTATAAAAGATTATATGAGACTCATTGATAAAGTAGCAGGCATTAAGGATAGTTATCTGGTTGATGATGTAAAACTACGTATTACAGCACTTTTAGATCAGTTATTAGCCAAATGGATTGTAAAAGAAGGAAAAGATCTATTCCACCTACAGGCAAATTCCTTTGACATTGGAGAGGGCATTAGAACAGACCTAGATATGCAGCTTTATGATATCGGTCTTTCTGTAACAGGTTTTCAAATCATGAGCTTTACTTATCCTGAGCAGGTACAGGAAATGATAAACAAAAATGCGTCCTATAGTATGATTGGAGATATGAGTAGATATCAACAAGCTGCTATGACGGAAGGCCTAGCCTCTGGAAAGATAAGTGGTGGTGGTGTTGCATCGGATATGGCAGGGATGGTAATGGGCATTAATTTGGCAGGTCAGGTTATGAATAATATGAACAATCCCGGTTCGAATCAGGTTAACCATAGTTCAGGGTACGCAGGAAATGGAACACCTTCTGACTCTATGCAAAAGCCTAATTTTTGCTCTAATTGCGGTCAGAAAACTGGTAACACCAATTTTTGTTCAAACTGTGGTCAAAAATTAGTATAATATACAAATTAGATTTATATCAAGAGGATGAAGCTGTATCGTAACAAAACAGCCACATCCTCTTATTCTTGTTCTTATTCTTATTCCTATTTCTTGTTCTTGTTCTTGTTCTATCAAATTATATCCACTTCTGCTGGCTGACATCATAATCAATGTATCATTTGAAATTCCACCAATCATCACATCAATTACGTGCCTGACCTTAATATCAACTAAGTAAATAGATAAACCTACTATTAATCATCTACTATTAATCTACCTTAAATGCAGGATCATTCACCAATTTATCTAATCTATCATTAGCATCCTCTAAATTTGCTCCCTTAACACCAAAATAGAACTTAATCTTAGGTTCTGTTCCAGAAGGTCTTACTGCACACCATGCATCTTCCTCTAGTTCAAAGTATAATACATCAGATTTTGGCAGCCCAGTTAAGCTCTTACTTCCTGTATCAAGATCAGTAATGGTATCCCCTTCATAATCTCTAAATTTAAGTACCTTATATCCACCAGCACTTTTTGGAGGATTCGCTCTAAAGCCTGCCATAATTTCTTTGATTTTAGCCATACCTTCAATACCTTTTAGGGTAACAGATACTAAATCTTCTTTGTAGTAACCATACTTTTCAAACAAAGTATTAACCTGATCATTTAGAGTGATTCCCTGGCTCTTATAGAAAGCTGCTGCTTCGCAAAATGTCATCACCGCAACAACTGCGTCTTTATCTCTTGCATGGGTTCCTATTAAGCAACCATAACTTTCTTCAAAACCAAATATATATTCATGCGCTCCAGTTTCTTCATAGAGTTTGATTTGTTCTCCAATATATTTGAATCCTGTTAACACCTCAATTAAAGCAGCATTGTAGTACTTTGCAATTTGATCTGCCATATTGCCTGTAACGATAGTTTTTACCAAAGCTGCATTAGAAGGAAGTTCATTATGAGCAGCTTTTTGAGAAAATACATATTCAGCAATTAATGCACCTGAAAGATTACCAGTTAGTAGAACAAATTCTCCATCCTTACCTCTTACCTGTACGCCAAGTCTGTCTGCATCTGGATCTGTGGCAAGAATAATGTCTGCTCCTACTTCATCTGCTAATTTTCTAGCAAGTGTAAATACTTTAGGATCTTCTGGATTTGGATATCCCACTGTTGTAAAATCAGGATCTGGTAGTTCTTGTTCTGGCACAACGTATACATTTTTAAATCCTAATTCCTTTAAAATTCTCCTTACAGGAAGATTACCAGTACCATGAAGAGGCGTGTATACAATCTTCATATCCTGGCATTCTTTTGTAATTGGATTAACAACCAGTTTTTTCAGCTCACTGATATACTTATCATCGATTTCTGTTCCAATGACCTGGTAAAGTCCCAAAGCTACAGCTTCTTCTTTATCCATCGTTTTTACAAAAGCATAGTCTGTAATAGCATTTACTTCACCAATAATTTCTTCATCTTTTGGATAGGTAATCTGTGCGCCGTCTTCCCAGTACACCTTATAACCATTATATTCAGCAGGATTATGGCTAGCAGTGATAACAATACCAGAGATACAAGAAAGTTCTCTTACTGTAAAGGATAACTCTGGGGTTGGTCTTAGGGATTCAAAAACATATGCTTTAATACCATTTGCATTTAGGCATAGAGCTGCCTCATTGGCAAATTCAGGTGACATTCTTCTAGAATCATAGGCAATTGCCACACCCTTACTTGCACCGCCTTGTTTTAGGATATAGTTAGCAAGACCCTGTGTAGCCTTTCTAACGGTATATAAATTCATTCTGTTACTTCCTGCACCAAGAACGCCACGAAGTCCTCCTGTACCAAATTCTAAATCCTTATAGAAACGGTCTTTGATTTCTCCATCATTATCTTTTAAGTCATCTAGTTCTTTTCTGGTTTCTTCATCAAAATAAGTATTTGAGGTCCATAGTTTATACTTTTCTAAATATTCCATTCCAAAAACTCCTTTCGCATATTCTACATAAATAGTCAATTGCTAGACAGTTCGTATTGTTGTTTGTTACATCCCAATGAATGCAGTATGAGAATTTCACAATTGCCTAATTGATTAAGCTAACATGCAATTATTTTCTCGATAATTATAGTTTAACAGCTATCATATGTCAATTCATTTGCATTTCGTCTAAAAACAATCCTTTTAATGCAGTCTTAAAAACATACGGGCTTGTAGATATCTACGAAATAGGTCACCTCATAGACACTTACAAACCCGCATGTATACTAGTATAGGAAATTATTAAGCCTTACCTACCGAACCAAATAATTCCATTTTTTCTTTTACAGTTGCTTTAATCGCTTCAAAGCCTGGTGCTAAAAGTTTACGAGGATCAAATCCTTTTCCACTTAAATCTTTACCATCTTCAATATATTTACGAGTAGCTGCTGCAAATGTAAGCTGGCATTCTGTATTCACATTAATTTTAGCTACACCAAGTGAGATTGCTTTTTGAATCATGTCTTCTGGAATTCCAGTACCACCATGAAGAACCAATGGCATATCTCCTGTTAATGCCTGAATATCAGCAAGTGTTTCAAAGCTTAAACCTGCCCAGTTATCAGGATACTTACCATGAATATTACCAATACCTGCTGCAAGCATTGTTACACCAAGGTCAGCAATAGATTTGCATTCCTTAGGATCTGCAAGTTCACCTGCACCAACAACGCCATCTTCTTCTCCACCGATAGAACCTACTTCTGCTTCTAAGGATAATCCTTTTTCTCCACAGATTTTTACTAATTCAGTAGTTTTTGTAATATTTTCATCGATTGGATAGTGGGAACCATCAAACATAATAGAAGAAAATCCTGCTTCGATGCATTTTAGAGCACCATCATAACTACCGTGGTCAAGATGTAGTGCTACAGGAACAGTTATTTTTAATTCTTCTAACATTCCATTCACCATACCTACAACTGTTTTATAACCACTCATATATTTTCCAGCACCTTCAGAAACACCTAAAATAACTGGTGAATTTAATTCTTGGGCTGTTAAAAGCACTGCCTTTGTCCATTCAAGATTGTTGATGTTAAACTGACCAACAGCATAATGGCCTGCTTTTGCTTTATTAAGCATATCTTTAGCTGATACTAACATACTTACTATACCTCCATTTTAAATTTTAGATACAAGTTGTATAACAACTTTTAGTTATTATACCCTATTTTATTTGAAAAGGAAATAAAAAAATCGATGAAAGGCATTATTTGTTATATTATTATCATTTTCATCCATTTATTCAATCTGTTTTATATTATTTTCCATTGATTCATAAAAATTATTAAGACAGTAACCTATTAAAATCTAATCTTTAACTCCTTGAAAGTTTGTTATAAATCTAACAAACTAATTTGATATTATAAAATAATTAACTTATTAACTCAATCTTGATTGAGGTGCCAAAACTTTAGATTTATAATCAACCTCATTCATACGGAACTCATTTTTATAGATTCTGATTTGTTTCATGCTGATTTTCTAGGATAGACCTATTTTCAGAAGGGTATCCTTATCCGATTTTTATACTGTTGCTAACAGCAAGGTAGACTTCTCCCTTGTTACTGGCAAATGTTTTATCAGTTTTCTGATATTATATGCACCAACTTTGAACAGAAAGAAGGTTTTTGATCGGAGTAGC